>NZ_LLKN01000002.1:1283528-1604410 GCF_002900095.1 Salegentibacter mishustinae
TTCACAATGAAGTTCATTTTAACTTCGCCAGATACATTGTTTAATGGTTTTATATAATATGTTAAGCCATTATCTAAAACTCCATGTAGGATGCTGGTATCTATTTCCTTAGTTTTAGTAGTACTATCTAGATCATACTGAGAATAGCCAACTTCAGAAAGGAGTGTTACTAAAACTCCAAAAATAAAACATATATTTTTCATTTTAATAACCAGGATTTTGAGAAAGGTTTGGATTCTTCATTCGCTCCTGGGCAGGTATTGGATAAAGTACATCTGTATCTTCCCACGTAGGATTACTATTTCCTAAAACTGTACTGGCTCTTTCAGTTCGTTTTAAATCTAGCCACCGATGACCCCATTCCGAAAATAATTCCCTTCTGCGCTCCTGTGCTATTTCCTTTAATAATTGCGCTTTACTCAATTCCGGAAATATTTCAGATATAGGATCTAGACCAGCTCTAGTTCGAATCTGATCCAAATCTTCTTTAGCCCCTGGGAGGTCATTGAGTTCAGTCCTGGCTTCAGATCGAATTAAGAACTGCTCTGCCAGGCGTAATACCATCGAGTTTTCCAGGATTGGAAGTTCACTGCTATTTCTAATTTTATATTTATAAGGGAAATAGGCATCCCTACTAGCATTATAATCTATCCAATTCAATAATCTTTTGTCTTCTGGCCTAAAATCGGTTAATAAACTTTCCGGAAGTTTAGCAATCGCAAAGAAGGAAAAGAAAGGATCTATTATAAAAAGATTTCCTTCATTGGTATGAGTAACGATTGATCCATTTCCTAATGGGGAAATTTGCCATATAGCTTCTCTACTATTGGCTAGAAAAACCTCGTCAAGATCATCCGGTAATTCATAAAGGCTTTCTTCGGCAATAACTTGCGAACTTAGTTCTTCTGCTTTTTCCCAATCCTTTAAGTATAGATATACCCTGGCCAATAGGGCAGTAGCAGCAAATTTGTTAACCTGGGTCCGATCTGCATTTCGATACTCTACAGTTAATGATTCCCTGGCAATTTCTAAATCATCTATTATTTGCTTATAGATTTCACTTGCGGAGACTCTTGGTGCCAGTTCATTATTCTGGTAATTTGTACTTAAAATCAGAGGCACTTCCTCATAAAGATTTACTAAATAGAAATAGGTGAATGCTCGTATAAATTTTGCTTCTCCATTTAATTGCGAAATAAGATCTGGAGAAAGATTTTCTGCATTCTCTATTCCTTCTATATAGGAATTAGCCATATAAATTATGTTGTAAGCACTTGACCACAAAGCGAGGTTATTTTGGTTGTCTGGGAATAATTCGTTTTCCTCGAACGCCATGCGCTCAGGATTGGTAGTTGTTATATTCTGTATGTTATCCGCCGATAAGCCAGATAGAAACGTGACGCTACGGGTATAACCGCCACTAAAATCTGCAACAAACAGTTCATTATAAATACCTTGCATGGCACTAATAGCAGTTTCATCACTCCCAAAAACTTCGTCTCTAATTAATTTGTTGTTGGGAGAATCTACTTCAACGAAATCTTCACAGGAGATCAATAAAAAACTCAAGATCAAAATCGTTAAAATGCTTATTGGTAATTTCGTTTTCATAAGATTAGTTTTAAAAAATTATTTGTAAGCCTCCAGTAATTGTTTTCAACGTTCTAAAACTAGAGCCAGAAGAAGGAAACTCAGGATCCATTCCTTCATAAGGGGAAAGTGTGATTAGATTTTGTCCGTGAGTAAAAAGTCTCAATTGTTCAATGCCTATTTTATCTAGAAATTCTTCAGATAAATTATAACCGAGAGAAATAGTTTTTAATCTAAGAAATGAAGCATCCTGGATAGGAAATAAAGAATTTTCTACAAAGTTAAATGCAGTATTTGCCTGTCTTGATTGAGAAATGGTCTGGTAATTACCTTCATTTTCTAAAGCAGGTAAAACCTTAGTTGATACATTCCGAGGCCTACCTGCATTAAAGACAGTAAATCGTCCTTTTTGTTTTACAAATTCCCATAAAAATTGAAATGAGAAATTTTTATAGGAAAAGGAGTTATTTATACCACCAAAAAAGTCTCGATTCAAATCCTGTATTATTGTTCGATCCTGATAATCAAAACTGCCATCATCATTAACATCCCGTACTGTATAAAATCCAGTCTCAGGATCAAGTCCCGTATATTCATACAAAAGCGATATATTTAAAGGATGGCCAACTTTATAGGTATTGGCAAAAGATGATTGTTCCAGGTCGGGATAGTTTACCAATTCATTACGAGGAAAACTTATGTTAAAAGAAGTTTGCCATTGAAAATTGTCATTCCTGAAGTTTTCACTAGTAGCCTCAATTTCCCAGCCTGTATTTTCTACAGTGGCAGGGAGATTAGCCTGGACTGAGCTAAACCCTGTAATAGCCGGAAGAGGATAGCCGACCAGCTGGTTGTCAGATCGGTTTCTGTACCAACTTACACCTAATCTAAATTTATCTTCAAAAAAGCCAAGCTCTACAGCACCTTCAAGCTTTTTATTCTCCTCCCATGAATAATTGGGGTTTGCCAGTGTGGTAGGGTATAAACCTCCTGGTCCAACAGTAGCCTCGTAGGCATCAAGGTAACCATAATCACCAATCTGGTCATTTCCTGTGGTTCCAAAACTGCCTCGAAATTTACCAAAAGATAAGAACGGGAATGCTTTTTTTATAAATGGTTCATCAGAAAAAATCCATGCAGCTCCGATTGCACCAAAATTTGAAAAACGGTTGTCCGGACCAAATCGTGAAGAACCATCCCGACGCCCCGTTAAATTAATATAGTATTTGCGCTGCCAGTTGATACCTATGCGTGAAAACAAGGCACTGTATCTGTATTCTGTAGTTACACTTTCAGCATTTAGAATTCTTTCGGCAGCTGCTAAATTTCCAATGAGAATTTCAGAGGAATAACCACTTCCCTGAAACCTTATTCGATTACTGTTATTTTCCTGCAGTGTAGCACCTATAATAGATTCTATACTTAGTTTTCCTATGCTCGTATTATAGATAAGCTGCGGTTCTATAATCCAAGATTTCCTTTTGGTATATAGATGTGATGAACTATTGTCAATAGCTTCTGCCGGGTTATAAGAACGTCTCGGTAACTTTATGTTCTCTTTACTATCAAATGAAGTGTAACCTAAATTGGTTTTAAATCGTAAATTGGAAATAAGTTTATAAGATAAACTTAAGTTGGTGATAAGGTTATTTGTGGTAGTTACACTATTGTTGTAATTCCCTTCAAGTGGATTATCCAAACCGGCCAATGACCACTCTTCCCAGTTTAAAGTATTATCATCATTAAAAACTTCAGGTGCGTTGGGGGGCAGCCTTGAAATGGATGAAGTAAGATTTATATTCCCTACTAAATTATTAATATCTACCCCGTAATTAACCGAAAGGTTTAAATTGAATTTATCATCTTTTGACTGGTGATTAAGATTTAAATTACCGGTTACCTTTTGATAATCATAATCTCCTGGATAGACCGTACCCTGGGTAAAATAAGAACCACCTAATCTATAAGAAGTATATTCGTCTCCTCCTGAGAAAGTTAAATTGGCATTAGTGGTCTCCGATGTGCCCCCAAATACAAAATCCTGCCAATCAGTGTACCGATCCTGGTCCCACAATAATAGATCATAAGCATTATTCTCCGTCGGTTCAACTTCATCATTCTCGAAAGCTCTTCTTCTTATTTCTAGATATTCTTGGGTGTTTAATAAATCCAATCGATTCGGGACAGTCGTTACACCGGTATAAAAATTTGCTTCGATGCCGGTGCCAATTCCTCTTCCTTTTTTGGTGGTGATTAAGATCACCCCGTTAGCCCCACGCGACCCGTATATAGCAGTAGCATCAGCATCCTTTAAAACTTCAATACTTTTTATATTGGAAACATTAAGGTTGTTGAGTGGGTCTAAACCAGCATTCCCTATTATAGTGTTAGTCTCTACGGGGATTGAATTAATAGGGACACCGTCAATAATATACAATGGGAAATTTCCTTCTTCTCGAAGGCTGTTTGTGCCCCTTATTCTAATGGTGGAAGCTGTCCCTGGATTACTGCCTCCGGGAGTAATCTCAACCCCAGCCATTCTCCCTTGCAAGGCTTGTATGGGGCTCACCACCGGCTGTAGTTCTATTTCCTCTGCGGTAACTCTTGAAATATTCCCTGTACGTTCCCTTTCAGTTGTGGTATAATAACCAGCATTAATTTTCACTTCACCAAGGGCAGAAACATCCTCCTCTAATTGAATACTAATTTCTTCGTTGTTATCTACCGGAATTTCTACAGTTTTAAAACCTATATAAGAAAAAACCAAAGTCCCATTGGCAGGGGCAGTAATACTATACTCGCCATCCAGGTTAGTTACTGTTCCTCTACTGGTATTTTTAACCGTTATAGTTACGCCTGGAATGGGAAGGCCGTTCTGATCTTGTACTACACCCACTACTGCTTGCTGCTGCAAGGGAAGGGGAGTAATGGTTGCTGCCTGTGCAGACTTTGATAGGAAGAAGAGTATCCCACCAAGAATAATTAGCGCCACCCATTTGAGGCGCGAGTAATTATTTTTCATAATTTTACGTGTGATTTAAATGAAACATTGTTTTATTTAAGCTTAGGCCTTCCCCGCTCAGACTCCAATCTAGAGGGAAGGCTTTTTGGCTTAACACCTTTAACTAAGGCTAATTCACTTTTTCTTTACATAACAATTTCTTTTTTGCTAAACTTAACGGCCCTACCCGTTAACACCTATTAACCCAAATCAAATATTCCCAGTGCCTCGAGGAGACCCCACCCAAAGCTGTTTTTGAATACTAGGGCACAAAACAGCAACCCACGGGATTGTTAAAGTGATTTCCTTGTTCCCGCAAACAAGAATTAGCGAATACAGTACTAGTTACTGCCGACCACTATGGCCTATAATAATGTAGGGGCAAAAAAAGCGAGACTTATAGCTTTTAAATTGTAGAAGATAACTTTGAAAATTAAGAAGAGTTTAAAACCAAAAAAGACGTGGTGACTCAACTTATGCCATCAAGGTACTGGTATACCGTGCAACGATAAGAGAGCCCACGCCTAGGTCGTGAGCATCCTTGCTTATCATCTCGTTGCATAAATTACCAGTTTTTGACGGCGAGATTCAAAGCGAATGCTTCTAATATTTTACTTTAAGAAGTTTCGCAAAAATAATAATATGAGGTAAATATAATAATTATTTTTAAAATTGGGATATATCCCAATAATATTTTTTGCCATTTACAAGAAATTGCTTTGAAATGGTTCATTATGGATATAAATAAAGATTTTCTTAAGGAAATAGGTAAGAAAATTATTGAGATCAGAGAAAAAAAAGGTGAAAAACAATCGGATCTTAGTTTCCATACTGGATTAGAAGTTTCAGAAATCAGTAAATACGAGCAAGGAAAAATAAATATGACCTTTAAAACATTTTTAAAATTTGCTCATGTATTAGATGTTCATCCCAAAGAACTGTTGGATTTTGAATTTGATATTAAAAGGCATAAGATTAAGTAGATTTCGCTCTTACGGAAATCCGTAAATTTCTTCGGCTATATAGTTTTATATTTAAGAATTATTCATTTAAAATTATACTGTTATGCAAAAATTTTATGTCAACACCAATGCTCAGTCTAATGGAGATCACGAAGTTCACGAAGATACCTATTGTTCTAATGCTCCATCGCCAGAAAACCGCAGGGATCTGGGATATCACCAGGACTGCCACGGTGCTGTTAGGGAAGCCAAAAAAATATATAATAAATCCAATGGTTGCTATTATTGCTGTAGGGCTTGCCATACTAGTTAATTCAAAGCTAGGTAATCTGCCAAAATAGTATAATCCCCAATTCTTATTTTTAATCCAACTTTGTTTATTCCTGTGAAAGGTGTATTAAATTTGTATTTTGTTTGGGATAAAACGAATTAGCTGCAAGCTTTCAAGAAAAATTCCAAAAAAAATATGAGTCTGAGAAATCCTGTTTTAGAAATCGAACCTGGAAAACCATTCGAAAATTGTAAATTAGAAAGAGAGAAATATTCCGATGTTTTAACAGAAATTGTTAGTAGCTACTATGACGGGTTTGTACTAGCAATTAATAACAGGTGGGGTGAAGGAAAAACTACCTTCGTAAAGATGTGGCAGCAAGCATTGATAGATAAAAAATTTCAAACAGTTTATTTCAATGCTTGGGAAAATGATTTTGAGGATAATCCATTAACTGCTTTGATGGGAGAGTTGAAAACTCTTACAAACAAAGAAACTGAACCGAAATTTCAGAAAGCACTTAAAAATGCTTCGATTCTAACTACTCATATAGCACCCGTTTTGGCACAAGCATTAGTCGATAAATATGTCGTTGATACGAAAGGAATAAAAGACATAATTGTCAATGCCTCCAAAGGTTTAGCAGATATTTTCGAAAATGATGTAAATAACTACCAAAAGAAAAAAGTAGGAATATCGAACTTCAAAAAAAGTCTAGCAAAATTTATTGCGGACAGTAATAATGGAAAACCTATAATATTCATAATTGATGAGTTAGATAGATGTCGCCCCAATTATGCCGTTAGTATCTTGGAGCAAATCAAACACTTTTTCTCTGTACCCAATATCGTATTCGTACTTTCAATTGATAAAAAACAATTAGGAAATGCTATTAGAGGAGTTTACGGGAGTGATAGAATAAATTCGGATGAATATTTAAGAAGATTTATTGATGTAGAATATTCGATTCCTAGACCTCCAAACGATTTATTTTATAAATACCTAATTGACAAATTGAATTTTGATGAGTTTTTCCAATCCCCAGAAAGAAAAAAGTATCGAGAACTAGTTGATGACAAAGAAAGATTTTTAAATACGTGTCGACTCCTATTTAATAATTCGAATATTGTTCTTCGTCAACAAGAACGAATTTTAATTTTGTCAAGGTTGTCCCTTAGAACATATACTTTCAATAATTATGTTTATCCTTCAGTTTATTTAGTCTTGATCTATATTAAAATTCTCAAGGATGAATTTTATCAAAAAATAATTAGTAAGAAACTTTCATTTTCAGAATTACAAAATGAATTATTTAATTTGTTTGCAGACTCTGTTACAGATAGAAATCGAAGAGAGATTATGTTTATTGAAGTTTATTTTTTGATGTTCTATAATAATTTCAAATATGAACATCACGAAAAAAGAGAACTATATGACCGGGGAGAAAGTTTTGAGGATAAGGACAAAAAACTACTCATTCATTCAATGTTTGGAAAGGACTATGATTCAGAATTTCTCTTTACAATAATAAATATAGAAAGAGCAAATTATAATTCTAATTCTTTTAGTTTGGAACACATAATCAAAAAAATAGATTTGCTGGAATCACTTAAAGCATAAAAGACAGCAGCTATGTCGGTTATAGAAAACAGCGGGTTTTGCCGAAAAAGTTCAATTTTAGAAAGCAAGAAAGAAAATGATTAAGCCGGAAAGTCCGTGTACCAAATAGAGCTATCTGAAAACAGTTAGCGTTGTACACTATTTTTATCAAAATTTAATTTCAATGAAAGTTAAAATTCTACTGCTATTTACCTTAATATTTACTTCTACATATTCTCAATCTACCAATTCTCAAATTAAAAATTATTTAGATAGCGTTGATGATTCAGATTTTTCAGGAGCAATACTAGTAGCTCAAAAGGATAAAATAATTGCCGAAAGGGCTTATGGATTTTCAAGTATAGAATACGATGCCGAAAACAAAACTGATACTAAATTTAATATAGCTTCCATCACAAAAATGTTTACCGCTGTGGCAGCTTTACAACTTTATGAGCAGGGGAAAATAGCGCTTAAGAAACCAATAGGGGAGTATCTACCAGATTACCCAAATAAGACTGTTAGGAATTCCGTTACAGTCCATCAACTCTTAACACATACTTCGGGATTCAACAATTTCTATGTTACTGATTTAGATAAAATCAGGCATTTAGAATATGAAGAAATTTCTGACTTCGTTCCGCTATTTGTAAATGACACGTTACTATCTAAACCAGGAACTAGATATGACTATAGCGGCACTGGATTCGTGGTTCTAGGTTTAATAGTTGAGAAAGTTTCCGGAGAAAATTATTATGATTATATAAGGAAGCATATTCTTGAACCCTCAGATATGATGGCAACATCAGAAATCCAAGTAGACTCTATCGTTAAAAATAAAGCAAGCGGATATACTTCACAATTTGGTCAAAATAAAGCTTTAAAGAAAAATGAGTATTACTTAACGAAAGCATCCCCCGCTGGATTCTACTATTCTACAACAGAAGATTTATTTAAGTTCTCGAAAGCGCTGAGAAATCATAAATTATTAAATAAGGAAACAACAGATTTGATGTTGGAGCCAAAAGTAAAGGGATATAACACCTATCTAGGATATGGGATAGATATTGATAATAGATACAACCAAACTATAATTGGTCACAGCGGCGGATGGTATGGAATCCATTGTGAATTAATGGATTTTATGGAAGATGATTATACAGTAGTTATTTTATCAAATATTGATGATGGTGGGAAAAAAGGAGCTTCAAAAGTAGCAGATTTCTTTAAGAATTTGCTCGCCGATAAAGAATTGAACTAATTAATAGGTAACTAAAAAAGGTAGCCTTTCTAGATATGGAGGGGAATTCCTTGATTTAAAAGTGATATTTGAAAGATGAATATAAAATTAAAATGCTTTTTATATGCTTCAAAGTAACCCAACGAAGAAAGGTACAGGAATCGAATTGTGGGGGGATTACGGTGACTTAACGAGTCTTTATGAAACCATTCACAAAATAGGAGAAAGACTAAATGAATACAAAAAAGAAGAAAAGGGACAGTCAGATATAATAATGGGCTTTGCTTATGAGGTTCGCAAAGCATTCCAGTATTCAAGGATGAAAGAAAAATTTATTTTTGATTCTGAAAACAAGGTTGAATATTTTGGCTTTAAATATTTATGGACAGATTTACTTTATTTAATTTCTGTTCTTCGCTATAATGCTGGATATGCAGTATTAGATGGAATAGATCAAGCTAATCTTTATATTTTGGAACATAGCTGTAAAAAGGCTTTGTTTGATTACGATCCGCAAGGTGCACAGCAGATTCAACATTTTATAGGGCAAAAAATTGATATACATAATTACCTGGTTTTTTTAGTACTTCAGGGTATTAATATAGAATATTTAGGCAAGACCCCGGGGAAAAGAAGATTTAGAGGGATACCTAATTTATTAATTGCATACTCCCCATTTTCCCCAGCATATAAAATGTGGAAATCTGATATGGAAAGTAGTGCTAAGGCTTTAAAATGTGAAGTGCACGAAATAGGTTATGATAATTATCCGGAAATAGTGTGGTAGAAAAAGTAATTAACCCTTGAAAAAAAGAGATAATCAATCTCTTTTCGTTTGCGATAACCGGAGACCTTTGGACACAGGAAAAAATAAAATTAGAGCATAAAGACTGGAAAATTCTACCATAACTAAATACTGTATTTGAAAATGAATTATTTGTTCATGAAAACCTTGATCCTTTTTTTGATAAATTGGTACCGAGAAACAATTAACCACTACTCGGGGATTTGAATGTTCATGTGTAGATATTCTCGACGATTTTGCTTGAAAATAACAGCGCAAACGTATAGAATATAAAAGGATTATATAGAGTTAATAATTGTTTGTTCAGGCTGAAAATAATCCAAATCTAAATTTACAATTTGAAGGAAATTGCAAGCATAAAAACCGACCGACTTTTACTAAGAGCGATAAGATCATCTGATCTTGTGAACATCTATAAAGGGCTTTCCAATCTGGAGGTAATCAAACATTACGGGGTAAGCTTTGAAAGTCTGGAAGCTACAAAAGAGCAAATGGACTGGTTTGCTGGTTCCAAGCAATTTTGGTGGGCAATTTGCTCTCCTAATAATATATTCTATGGAGCTGGCGGTTTAAATGATTTATCTATAGAACATAAAAAGGCAGAGATCGGACTTTGGTTAATGCCTGATTTTTGGGGTAAGGGAATTATGACAGAAGTAATGCCATTAATTTGCAGTTACGGTTTTGAAAAACTTGGAATTCATCGCATAGAAGGTTTTGTAAATACCGATAATAAAAACTGTAAAAAGGCTATGGCAAAACTCGATTTTCAGCACGAAGGAACGATGAAAGAGTGCGAAGTAAAAAACGGTCAATTTGTAAGTGTTGATATTTACGCAAAGCTAAAGACCAGCTAGTGATCCGTTTATAGCAAAAAGAATAAAGTAATTAACCCTACTGCTAGTGTCAACCTAGGTTAGAACCTCTCAACTGGTCTTTAAATTTTATGAAAAACTAGGTTTTCAATTAATTAAAGTGAAAAAAGATTTCTGGGCGAAAGGATATGCTCTATATGAACTGGAAATAAAGCTTATTTGTTAAGCTCATTGTTAAAGCAAAGATGGGCATTACATAAAAAACTAAAATGATAGATATTATTGATTTGAGTCAGGAGATTTATGAAGGAATGCCGGTTTTTAAAGATCTACCACAGGTTAAAATGACCATACATAATTCTCATGAAGAATGGAGTGGAATTAAAAACCCAGAAAAGAAAACACCAGCCGTACATAAGTTAGAATTAGGCGAGCACACCGGGACGCACGTTGATGCTATAAATCATATGGCAAAACAATATGAAGGGCAATCAATAGATACCATGCCTTTGTCTATGTTTTACACAGAAGGAATTTGTCTGGATTTTTCCCATAAAAACTTAAAAGAATTAATTGAGCCTGAAGAAATTGAATCAGCGTGTTTAAAATCAAAAATAGAAATTAAAAAAGGGGATACGGTTCTACTTTATACTGATCATTATCGTAAATATTTTAATACCGAAAATTGGGGTAGTGGTCCTGGAATATCAGCCTCTTGTGCAAAGTGGTTAGGGGAGAAGAGAATCTTTGCTTTTGGTGTAGAAACAATGTCTCCTGGAGTATCTGGAATTTCAAATAGAGAAGTACATCATATTTGTGGGGAAATGAAATTTACCCACTACGAAAATATGGTGAATTTATATAAATTGATAGGAAGAGGAAGATTTCGCTTTATAGGATTACCACTAAAAATACGTGGTGGTACAGGTTCGCCAGTTCGAGCTGTGGCTGTATTTGAGAATTAGAAGCTAATCACTTGTGTATTGATAATACCTTTATTGAAAATTTTAAAATTCCCTTATGATTATTGAATTTCAAACTAATCGCCTACTCATATCACCTATTTCCTTATCAGATTTAGATAAGATACATAGTTTACATTCGCTTCCCGAAACTGATAAATTCAATACGCTAGGAATTCCTGAAAATATTAATCAAACAGAAAAAATAATTGGAGATTGGATTGAAAAGAATAGCAATCCAGAAAAGAGAAATCTTACATTTAAAGTGGAATTATTGGAAAACGAATTGTTTCTTGGTTTGATATCATTGAATTTGGGTAAACCTAAATTTAAAAATGCAGAAGTTTGGTATAAATTTCATTCTGATTTTTGGAATAAAGGCTATGCGACAGAATCTTTAAATAGAATCTTAACTTTCGGATTTGAGGAACTTAAACTACATAGGATTGAAGCTGGATGCGCAGTAAATAATATAGGCAGTATTCGTACCTTAGAAAAAGTAGGTATGCTTAAAGAGGGGAGAAAAAGAAAAGTTTTACCCCTTAAAAACGGTTGGTCTGATACTTTTGAATATGCTATTTTAGCAACTGATTATAGTAATACATCTAATATATCTTAAAAATAGAAAAGGACCAGAATTATTGCTCCCAAACTAAACGCCAGGCTGGCACCTAGTATAAATCCAATCAAGAGGTTATGTCTTATTTCCTTCTTTATAAAAGATTTTGGGATGTAATGCTTGTAAAACTCTTCATTCATAAAATCGAAATTAAATTATTTGAATGAAATACTTTTACGGATTTCCGTAGACCATAGTTTTTTATAAAAATTCTCTCTTTCTCAGTATTATCTACGATATCTTTAAATTTTTTTCTATTTTTAAGATCTCTTTAACAGAGAACGGGCAAAAGCAACTCCCTACGGTCTTTTGCACTTATCAACAAACCCCAATTTCTGCATGCAGACGGAACAAGAAATCAATTCTGGTAACCTATCTATACTCAAGCCTCGCAAGGCGCTCAACAAAGCTTTTCTAAAGGTAAAACCTAACCGTTCCCAAATAGAACAGTTCAAAGAGAACCTTATTCAGTTACTGGATAGGACCAATGATACGGAAAGTGAAGAATTTCATAAAAATCTGGTTACCGATTTCCTTAAGAAAACATACTACGATCCCAATCATTTTATAAATACAAAGGGCAGGAATGACCTGGTGATCCATAACGGAAACAAAGCCAAAAGCAGTGTTGGGGTTATTATAGAAGCAAAGAAGCCTACCAACCGGGCAGAGATGCTGAGCAAGGAGAAGTTGAACGTAAAGGCCTTCCAGGAGTTGGTGCTTTATTATCTTCGGGAGCGCATTACCCATAAAAACCTGGAAATAAAATATGTGATCGCCACCAACATAAATCAGTGGTTTATTTTTGATGCCAATGTTTTTGAAAAGGCGTTTGCACAGAACAAAAAGCTGGTAAGTCAGTTTACCGATTTTGAAGCAGGAAGACTTAGTGGAACAAATACCGACTTCTTCTATAAGAATATAGCTGAACCTTTTATTTCCGAAAGGAAACAGGAACTGGAGTTTACCTGGTTCGATATTAATAATTACGAAAAGCCACTTCGGAATAATAATCCTAAGGATGACAATAAGCTGATTGCCCTTTATAAATTATTGTCGCCGGAACATCTTTTAAAGCTTCCTTTTACTAACGATAGTAACAGCCTCGATAAGCGTTTCTATGGCGAGCTACTTCATATTATAGGCTTAACAGAAACCAAACAGGGCGGTAAAAAATTAATTGAACGCCAGAAAGAAGGGCAGCGAAATACCGGTTCATTTTTGGAAAATGCCATTATTCAGCTGGATAGTATGGATAAGATAGGCCGTTTGGAAAATGCATCCCAGTTTGGAGAAAACCTCCAGGAACGGCTTTTTAATGTTGGGCTGGAACTTAGTATTACCTGGCTAAACAGAATCCTTTTCCTAAAGCTTTTAGAAGCGCAACTGGTCACTTATCACAAAGGAGATAGATCTTATGAATTTCTTAGCCTTGACAGAATAAATAATTATGATGATCTAAATAGCTTGTTTTTCCAGGTATTAGCTCGTCAATATTCTGAAAGAAATGATGATGTAAAAGCCCTTTTTGAAAAGGTACCGTATCTCAACTCTTCCCTTTTTGAGCCTACAGATATTGAGCACAGCACGCTTTTTATAAGTAATCTTCGGGACGATAAGACTTTGCCTATTTACAGCGCCACGGTGCTAAAGGATAAAAAAGGGAAAAAACGCAGTGGTGAACTTAACGCCCTGGAATATTTATTTGAATTCCTTAACGCTTACGACTTTAGCAGTGAAGGCGGGGAGACCATACAGGAAGATAATAAGACCCTCATTAACGCTTCTGTACTGGGACTTATCTTTGAAAAGATAAATGGCTATAAAGACGGCTCTTTCTTTACGCCCGGCTTTATTACTATGTATATGTGCCGCGAGACCATAAGAAAAGCGGTGGTGCAAAAGTTTAATGAAGCCAAAGACTGGAATTGTAAAGATCTGGATGAATTATATGATCGTATTGAAGACCGTAAGGAAGCAAATGAACTCATCAATAGCTTAAAGATCTGTGATCCTGCTGTAGGTTCGGGGCATTTTTTGGTTTCGGCGCTTAATGAAATGATTGCGATTAAGAACGATCTTAATATTCTACAGGATCGGTCAGGAAGAAGGCTTAAGGAATACCAGGTGGAAGTGGTAAACGATGAACTTATTGTGACCGATGAAGACGGAGAACTTTTTGAATACAATCCTACCGCGAAGGAGAGCCAGCGTATACAGGAAGCACTTTTTCATGAGAAGCAGAAAATTATTGAGAACTGCCTTTTTGGAGTAGATATCAACCCGAATTCGGTTAAAATATGCCGGCTCCGGTTGTGGATAGAGTTGCTGAAAAATGCCTACTACAAGAATGAAACGGAACTGGAGACCCTGCCGAATATTGATATTAACATCAAATGCGGAAATTCCCTTATTTCCCGCTTTGATTTGGATGCCGACTTAAGCAAGGCGCTAAAAGACAGTAAATGGAATATTGACAGCTATCGCAATGCCGTAGATACCTACCGGAATGCTCAAAACAAGGAGCAAAAGCGGCAGATGGAAAAGATTATCCGGGACATTAAAAGCGATTTTAGGAGTGAGATTTCGGCTAACGATCCCAAGGTGAAACGCCTGCAAAAAGTAAAAGGCGAGCTCTTTATGATGTCTAACCAAACTCAGATGTTTGAGCTGTCTAAAAGGGGAAAAGCCGCCTGGAATAAAAAGCTGCAAAAACTCACCAAAGACAGCAAAAAACTGGAAACCGAAATCCAGGAAATAAAAGACAATAAAATTTATGAAAATGCTTTTGAGTGGCGGTTTGAGTTCCCGGAAGTGTTGGATGAGAACGGGGCTTATGTGGGGTTTGATGTGGTGATTGGAAATCCGCCGTATATAAGAATTCAAGATTTAGTGTCATCTGATAAAGAGGCTGTAGACTTTTATAATGAGCGGTATGTAACAACTGGAAAAGGAAATTATGATTTGTATGTTCCTTTTGTAGAAAAAGCGATTTCTTTATTATATAGCAAAGGGATAATGTGCTTTATAATGCCTCATAAATTTATAAATGCCAATTACGGAAGGTCTTTAAAAGGATTTATAGGAGCAGGAAAGCTTCTTGAGAAAATTGTTCATTTTGGATCTTCTCAAATATTCGAAGATGCGACCACCTATACCGGTTTGTTCTTTTTATCTAAAAAAGAGAATAAAACAGTCTCTTATTTGGAGACAGAAGATCTGGAGGAATTTAAAAATGACAGGTTTCTTAGGTTCCAGGAGTCAACAGCATCATTATTAACAGCAGATCAATGGGTTTTTCTAGAACCACAGGCAGCAAGCCTATTGAAAAAATTACAATCCTTTGACAATACATTAGAATCTAAAACCGAACGGATTTTTCAAGGAATTAAAACCAGTGCCGATAAGATATTTATCGTGGAGCAGCTAAATGATATAGGGGATCTTGTAGAAATTTATTGTAAAGAAAATGAGAAGAAATATTTTATCGAAAAAGAAATTTTAAAGCCTTTGATCAAAGGAGGAAACAGCAGACCCTATCAAATTTCAGATACAGATTTACTTCTATTGTTCCCTTATAAAGACGGTGAATTATTAACGCCTGAATTTCTTGAAGCGGAGACACCAAAAACCTGGGATTATCTTAACGAGCATAAACTATATTTAGAAGGAAGGGAAAAAAACAAGATGGTAGGAGATAAATGGTATGGATATGTGTACCCTAAAGCATTAACTGTCATCAACAGTGCCAAAATTTTCACTCCCGACATAGCACCTTCTCCACGTTTTTCTTACGATAGCAAAGGTGAATTTGCCTTCACTGGTGGAGCAGCGGGCGGATACGGTATCTTACCAAAGAATGATGAAGATTTTAAATTTTTGTTAGCCGTTCTAAACAGCACTGTAATCGCCTGGTATATTTCGAAGACCTCCACTCAAATGAGAGGTGGCTGGTTAAGTTTTGAATCAAGGTTTATAAGAAGTATCCCTATTCCTGTTGGACATTCAGAAATAAAAAAAGAAATCGATATGCTTGTTAGCGAAATTTTGAAAGACACCCAAGAAAATCCTACTATAGACATCACTGCCAACAAAGCAGAAATTGACCGGTTGGTTTATGAACTTTATGGGTTGACGAAGGAGGAGATTCAAATAGTAGAGAATGGGTAAACTCCAGTATAATTATAGCAATTTAAAAATCTACGATACAGCAATGTTTCCAAAGTTAAAACGAGAAGATTTTTTGAGAAAAAATCATATGAATTTTCTCGAAATGGAATTAAAGGCTTATGAGAGATATATTGCGTTTACCGAAGACTATTTAGACAAGGCAGTATTAGATTATCAATTAAAACATAAAGATGCTTTAGAAGAAGATACGCTGGACAGGAAAGCAGCTGAAGAATACAGAAAGAAAATGTTCGAAGTAGATGGAAATTTCACACAAAGATTTAGAGAATCCATAATTGTACAATTGTTTTCGTTTTTTGAAAAGGCTATTTTAAATTCTTGTGAAATGTATTATTTCAATAAAGAATTAGACGAAGGCCATCAGGAAGGTATGAATACAAAGGCAGGTTTTGAAGAAGCAAAAGCTTTCTTGAAAAAGGAAGTACGCTTAACTTTAAATGAACTGAACCCTGAATTAGATTTCTTCTCCAAACTTTCTACGCTTCGAAACAAAATTGTTCATCATCAACTAGGGAATCTTTCCGATGATAGGAAAAAGATAAATGATATTAGAGCGTTGTCAAAAAATCGATTTATAATACAAAAGAAAAGGGATTTTTTAACAAGCTATTTTATTCATTTCGATAAGCCCGAATTTTCTTTCGAAATAATCGATAAAATTAAATTATTCTATAGAAAATTAGAAGAAAAAGGAGTCTATTATCTATAGCAGTATTAGTAAAGGTAAAAAACAATTTTTAAATATAATTACCATGGCAAAAAAGACAGTTCCAGTAAAACCGCACAGAAGGTCAACCCCTTCTACAACTCCAAGAAAAAACCCTAATTCACCTAAACCTGGACCATAGATGATCCAGACAAAAGAACTCCGCCAAAGAAATAAAGGGATAGAGGATAGCTACAAGCTTATAGGACGGTTTATGAACTTTATGTGTTGAGTGAGGAGGAAATTGAGAGTTTAGGGTGATAAATAATTAATAATGCCTTGTGAATAAAGATTGTGAATTATTAGAAAAAGATTATATCACGAGTTATATGCAATTTTAGATAGAAATATGACAAATATTTATTGGCCTGTATACAAGAACATAGAGTCAGAATTGGTTAAATTAACCTATGATATACATATTGATGATAACCAAATAAATGTTTACTCATCTAAAATTTCTGATCTAATATTAAGATCTGCTGCAGAGATAGAATCCGTTGCTAAAGAACTATACAAAAGGTATGGAGGAAATAAAGAAAAAAGATTATTATTTGATAAAGATTGTATTAAGTTTTTAAACCAATTATGGAAGTTAGAAAATAAATTAGTTATAATAAGTTCTTCTTCCTGTTTCCAATCTCAGAAGATTATTACACCTTTTATAAAAACTGAAAAAAATTTAAGTAACAAATTAACTTATGGTTGGAATAACGCCTATCAACATTTAAAACATAATCGATATCAATCTTTACATTTAGGATCATTGAAGTACTTATTTGATATCCTTGCGGCACTATTCATATTGAACCTGTATTTTAGAGATGAAGTCTTTGAAATCACACAGAATTCTGAGGTACCACAAAATATGGGATCAGAAATATTTTCAATAAAAATTCATAAATGGCGTAGTTATGATGCTGAAGGAGTATATGGTAAAAATGAAGACTTTGATGAGTGTATCTACCTAACAAAAAAAACA
The DNA here is from genome assembly GCF_002900095.1 of Salegentibacter mishustinae. Taxonomy (NCBI): domain Bacteria; kingdom Pseudomonadati; phylum Bacteroidota; class Flavobacteriia; order Flavobacteriales; family Flavobacteriaceae; genus Salegentibacter; species Salegentibacter mishustinae. Next base: position 1,301,272 of record NZ_LLKN01000002.1, read on the forward strand.
GATGAAGCTCACAAAAAAATGATTGAGTCCACTAAAGCAATGTTAAAGGAACAGCAGGAAATGTTTTTAAAACATCCAAAAACCTTAGAATTTGTGAAAAGTGGAAAATTAAAAAATTACGAAGGGGATAATTTAATGTGGGATGTTTTAGGTGAAAATGATTATTGGAATATCATTAATATTACTTCCGAAAAACATACTTTGGATTCAAAGGACAGAAAAATGGAAGGTGTATTAAACAAAAACTTGATATAATAACTAAGCGTTCAACATCGGCTATAGCAAGTAGTGGTTTTTGTCAAGACGTGGAATTTAGAAGACCTAGAAACAAAAAGTTAAGCTCAGAAATCTGTTTCCCCCTTTGTCCATAACATAACCGCTAGTGTTAATAAGAAAAACATGATAAAAAGTTATTCTAGAAAAGACTTAATGAAAATTTCAGTTGAGGAACATCTCAAATGCACAGAATTTCCTCGTGTTGGTGCTGTAATTGAAAAGGATGGAGCAATTTTAAGTACAGGCTTTAGAGGAGAATATGACAAAATGCATGCGGAAAGAGTTGCAATAGAAAAACTGACCCCTGAAGAATTAGAAAACTCTACTTTGTACACAACACTTGAACCATGTGTTTCGGTTAAAGAAGATCAGAAAATAGAATCATGTGCTGATCTGATTATCCGTTCAAGAATTAAAGAAACTGTTATCGGAGTATTAGACCCAAATGGTACTATTTACACTCAAGGATATAGAAAGCTATTAGAAAATAATATTAGTGTGGCATTTTTTAATCGCAAATTACGAGAAGCCGTTGAAGAAGAAACTTTCGAGTTTGGAGAATTACACAGTATTACCGGACCAGGCAAGAGAAGAATTCCTATCGTACATAGTGGCACAAGCTTAACTGTTCAGTTTTCAGAAAATGATAAAAGATCTTTTCAAATCCGCTGGACCACTCTTCAACCAATTTACGGATTTGTTGATTTAATAAGTACAAATGGAGCAGTAAGAGTAGCATCTGGCGCTACAGAATTCATGGAAATTACTGATCCGTTGGTTTTTAGATTTCCAAGTCATTTTGCACGGATGAAAAAAGGAATGATAGCTATAGTTTGTCCAGTCGGAGCTACTTTTTGCCTATTGGTCAAGCTAATTGAAGTGTATAAAAATGATATTCAATTTCAATGGGAGATGAGAAACTTAAATTAAAAACAAATACTAACAAAGTTTACACTGTTTAGCAGACCACGGGATGCTACGACACTATCCAGGAGACGTTGTTACCATTTTACGCCAATGAGATATGCATTGAATTCAAATAAAGAAAGAGTTGAAGTATCATATTCAAAGGAAAAAGCAGTTTGTCAACTTTGTGGTGAAACTGTTAATGGAAGAAAAGGTGAAGAAAGGAAAAAACATTGGGCGCATAGAAAGAAATGCGATCATTGGTATGAACCAATAACTGCCTGGCATCTGAAATGGCAAAATCATTTTCCAAAAGAAAATCGAGAAGTAGTTATTAAAAAAGGGGATGAAAAACATCGAGCCGATATTCATTTAGATAATGGAATTATAATCGAAATTCAAAATTCACCAATAAAACCTGCCCACATTCGAGCGCGAGAAGAATTCTACGGTAAAGAACAGTTAATCTGGATCTTGAACGGGAAAAATCTATTAAGCCATTGCAATATAATTCAGAGTGAAATTCCTTTTAAATATAGCTTTACCATAGATTTTCCTAAAAATATCTCAAACAACATCAATTATTTTAACCCTAAATTCTGCAAAGAATTTTTAAAGGTTGGTATATTAAAAGATTTTTCCAGGTCCTCTTTGGATACTCAAATTGATTACGAAAATCACAAAATAAAATTTGAAGCCTTAGGTGATTTATTCCATATGGATTATGATGAAAAGATTAGACAAAAATATTATATGGTAAACTTTTATCAATATTACTTTGAACTAGAATATGTTGCTGAATTTCGAGATAATATAAAATTCAGAACTAACAAGTGGCGTGTAGATTTAAAAAAATATCACTTGAACAAAAAATACTGGAAGAAATTTATTGATAAAATGTCAGCGCCAGTATTTCTAGATAACTTAGAAGGTATAGAAGAAGATGAACTTTTTTGGTTTCAAAAAAATAAAACTGTTCGTAAAGATAAATTTCTTAAAAAATATAGAGAGTTTACAAAAACAGGCAATATTAAGGATTCATCAGAAATAGCGGGTTTTAACGAAAAAATGTAATTTAGAAACCAAGGCAAAAAGGGTTAAGTCGACAATTCCGCATTTCACATTTCACTATTTATCCATAGCCGTAATCGCTTTAATTAATTAAACAATACTGAATGATAACATCAATTTTTCTCAGACATTTTAAAATTTATAAAGGAATTACTTTTATACCTATTTCAGAAGGAGTAGGTTTCTCTAGTTTAATAGGAGAAAATGGCGTTGGAAAAAGCTCAGTTTTAGAAGCTATCGATTGTGTACTTAATCAAAAAAATAACAATTGGCCAATTAACAACGAGGCAAAAAATGAAGGTGTAGGGGGAGATAATTTTCCATATATCGCACCAATTTTTTTAATAAAAAAGGACCAATTACGTAATTCTAAAATATTAGATCAAGAACAATTTAAGAAGGCTCAAAAACTATCAGATTTTATTTGGGACAACAATTTAAAAGCACCTACTAAAAGTTCCTCAGCATTTAATGCCCATAAAAATGAATTAAAGAAGTCTTATGGTAAAAATGATTATTTTATTCTTATCGTTGGTAAAAAACATAATGATAACTCAATATATCTTGGAGGTTATCAAAATTATATTGACTTTATAGGAGAGAAACCATCTATTAAGCCAAGTGAACAAGAAATTCAGAAATACTTTAAAGGATTTTATGATTATATAATATCACATTATTCTTACCTCTATATTCCTGTAGAAACAGACGTTTTTACTTATACCAAATTAGAAACTGTGGAAATGCAAAAACTGATGGATAAAAATATTCAGGATGAAATAATAAAAGCAATAAAGCCAGGTACTTTAAAACAAATCAACAAAGATCTAAGTTTTTTTGTAAAAGATGTGGAAAGTATTTTAGAAGAATATGAATACAAAGGGCATTACAAAAACAGTCTAACAATGCCTGACCTGGTATCTAAAATTATAGAAGCATATTTTTCGATTAAAGTATTAAATAAAAAAACTAAGTCCGGTAAAAAAATTATCCCAGTAAGTGAATTAAGTTCTGGTGAAAAAAGAAAAGCTTTAATTGATGTTGCTTATTCATTTTTATTTAAAAATCAAAATTCAAATACTAAAATAATTTTAGCTATTGACGAACCAGAGGCATCTCTTCATATTTCGGCTTGCTATGACCAATTTGAAAAATTATTTGGTTTAAGTAAAAATGACCATCAAATAATTGTATCGACTCACTGGTATGGTTTTCTTCCAATCGTTTTAAATGGAAGCGCTACATCAATCAGAAAGGATAACACCAACGAAACAACAGTTGACTTTTTGAACTTATATAATTACAGAGAGACAATTACTCAAGCTAAGAAAAAAATAAAAGGTCAGTTACCTATTGATTACAATATTAAAAGTTATAATGATTTAGTTCAATCAATATTATTTTCAATTCTGAAAGAAAAACCATATAACTGGTTAGTTTGCGAAGGACTTTCTGAAAAAATTTATTTTGAAATATACTTTAAAGATGAAATTGAAAACAATAAATTAAGAATATTACCATTAGGTTCATTTAAAGAAGTAAGAAAATTATATAACAACTTATTATCGCCTATTAAAGATCCAGACTATAAAATAAATGGAAAAGTAATTTGTCTTATTGACACTGACTCAGAAAGAGTCGAGGTGGATTATGAAAATAATAATAAAAATTTATTTTTCTTTAGACTTTGGAACAATAAAAAAAATAATCTCAAAACGGAATTAATAGATGTAAACAAAAACTCTATGAATCCGCCAACAGAGATTGAAGATTGTTTAAGTCCATATATCTACAAACAAGCATTAATTGAGTTTATTGAGGAATACCCATCAATTAAGAACGTAATTGATAATTGCACTGTACGAAATAATGCTACAAATTCATACTCGACTTTTGATTTAAGAGACAGTGAAAAAGAGGATATTAAGGCGTTTTTTGATGACCATGAGGGTTATAATAAAATTAGGTTTGCCGAACAATACATTGAAATATTACAAAAACCATTGTTTCAAAATGAACCTGAAATGGAATGGTTATTAAAAATTAAAAATATACTAAACTAGTAAATTAACTCTAAACAGTCTTAACCAAATTTAATTTTTACCGATTCTCCCTGGCCAGTTTGCATTTCTTCAAGGTGCAACCTTATTTGGATCTCTTCATTGGTGATAGGGGAGCGGTAATAATAATCTACGTATAAAAATTCCTCCTGTTCTTTAGGAAATACAATTGTTATTTTACGTTTACTTCTGTTTTCACAAATTAGTATAAGTCTGTCATCTAAAACTTGGGTTTCCTGGATATTTAATACTTCAATATCCTTTCCCTGTTTTGTTTCGGTTACAATAGTTACATCATTGGTTTCAAAAACGATCCTCCGGTCAACCCATTTAAATTCTGACCTGTAGATGTTGGGGTGTAAGCTACCCTTAAAAACGAACTGTTTAAAAGTATAATATATTTTATAACTTTAAACAGTAATTATGAAGAAGAGTAGATATTCACCACAGCAAATCGCAAAGATTTTAAAGGAGTTTGATAACGGAAAAACGGCCGTAGAGATCAGCCGTGAATATGGTATTAGTACAGCTGCATTCTATAAGTGGCGGGAACGTTATGGCGGGATGAACGGCAAAGAGCTGAAGCGCCTGAAGGACCTTGAGGAGGAGAACCGAAGGCTGAAGCAGATGTATGCCAATCTATCCCTGGATCATCAAATGGCCAAAGAAATCATCGAAAAAAAGCTTTAAAGCCCTGCCGTAAAAGAACCATAGCCAAAGAACTTACGCGTTACGGTATTAGCAGGGCGTGCCGTGTTTTAAATATGAGCAAAAGCGTTTTTTATTACAGGCCAATTCCAAAGGATGATACTGCTATCGAAGAGGCTCTACAACAGAAAGCTAAAGAACATAGCGAAGAAGGCTTCTGGATGGCTTACGATCGTCTAAGGAGTGAAGGCAAGCCCTGGAACCATAAACGGGTGTACAGGGTCTATAAAAAACTTGGTTTAAGTTTGAGACGAAAGGTAAAAAAGCGTTTACCTGCCAGGGTTAAAGAACCCCTGGAGGCTCCCATAGCTCCTAATCGTTGCTGGAGTATTGATTTTGTGACCGATGTCCTAGAAAATAAAAGACGCTTCCGTGGCTTAACCGTAATTGATGATTACAACCGAGAAGCATTGCATATAGAAATTGATTTTTCACTGCCTAGCAAACGTGTCGTCTGGGTATTGAACCATTTGATTAATCGCAGGGGAAAACCCAAAAAAATAAGAATGGATAATGGTCCTGAATTTGTTGCTAAGATCGCTTCAGAATGGAGCCAGATGCAAGAAATCGACTTTCAGTATATTCAACCTGGGAAACCAACCCAGAATGCTTTTATAGAGAGATTCAATGGAACATATCGAAGAGGCGTTCTCAATAAGTACCTCTTTGAAGATCTAAATCAGGTAAGGGAACAAACCGAGACCTGGATGGAAGATTACAACAATGTAAGACCACATAATGCACTGGGAAAAATGGCCCCCGTAGCATACGCAAAAACTCATTCTCCTGTCGGTACCGACAGGAGAATGAAAAATGAAATTTTTGGACAATCAAGCAGTTCTAATTAGGGGAAGCTTACAGGGGTACGTTTCAGTAAGAAAAGAGTAATAAACCTCCTGCCCAAAAAAGTTAAAGTGTATAAATAAAAATATTAGGCAAAGAGTTTTCATTCTATTAAAGATATGATATTAAACTGATTAAAGCTGTCACCTCGCATCTTTTGGTTTACCTGCCCTTCAAATTCAACAGACTTTAGTAAATTAATATAAAATTCGAACTATGTGCTATAGAGCTAAACTCAATGCTAAACTCAGTGCTATAGAGCGAACTTTAGAGGCAAGGTTTATAGAACCCGAAGCCTATAAACCACAACTGGAGATCAATGCGTTTACATTTTCAAAAACTCCAGTGATTTCAGATGAAAACCAAGGGGAAATCCAAATGTTTAATTGGGGATTAATACCTTTTTGGGCCAAAGATGATAAAATCAAAAAAATGACACTGAATGCTAAAATTGAGACTATATTTGAAAAACCATCTTTTAGGAATTCAGTGAAAAAACGTTGCTTGATTATTGCTGATGGTTACTATGAATGGCAATGGAAAGATCCCAAAGGAAAAGACAAACAAAAGTATCTAATTACACCAACAGATCAAGAAATTTTTGCATTCGCAGGAATTTATTCTAACTGGATAAACCCACAAACAAACGAAGCTCTTAATACTTATTCCATTGTAACTACGGAAGCAAATGAATTAATGGCTGAAATTCATAATAATAAAAAAAGAATGCCAGTAGTGCTAAAACAAAAGGATCATCAGGCCTGGCTAAATGGTCAGGATCATTCTAATTTTGCATTTCCCTATGAAGTACCATTAATAGCAACTGAAGTAGCTTAATTTTCTTTAAATCGTCTCATTTTAGATTTTGTTTCCAAAAATTTTTTTTCAAAAGATTCAGTAGGTAAATATTTTTCTGATTCTACTTCAAAATATCTCAACCGTCCACTAGCAACTTCCTTGCTTACATTTATATCATACATAAGCTTTTTTAATTGTTCGGTAATTTTGTCTTTCCAGCTTGTTTTATCTCCCGAATAAATAGTATAACGAATAAATATGTTTTCCACATCGTCCATTATCCAGGTTACTACAAATAAATCGATAAGATCCTTTCTTGATCCAATTCGCTTTCCCGAGAAGAAATAATCAAAACTATATTCAGCCATATCAGAGTTAATATTCGCTTTATCAAAAAAATCAGTTCTTGAAAATTCTTTTAATGGTAATTCGTACATAATTTTTTGAAATAGTATTTTATTTCAAATATAGGAATAAATCCAAAATTAGGAATATATCCATTTTAAATAATAGTATACCTCTTGTGGCATCAAAATAATTGTAGGTTATACAATGCGTCACAAGGCCTGTATTTTAGAATTTTCCGATGGTAAAGGGATGTATTTGATAAAGTTTAATTTTCGAAGAAGGCGGAAAAATATCCTCTATAAGGAGTAAAGGAAATCATTCAGAAAGTTATGGTCAGGTATGCGAGGTGGTTGTGAATGAATAAACATAAAACTTAATTTCATTGGCTACCAAATGGCAATATTGAAAATTTTTTTCAACAATTTTTATGCAAAATTCTTCATTCTGTACTTATTCTGTACTATGTGTAAAAATAAAAAGCTTCACATCTCTGTGAAGCTTTGATTTTACTAGTAGCGAGACCGAGATTTGAACTCGGGACCTCCGGGTTATGAATCCGACGCTCTAACCAACTGAGCTACCTCGCCATAAATTACCGTAAAACGCCTGCTGGCGTGACTTAGCTAGCATTAACACTCATTGTGAATGCGGGTGCAAATATATAAACATTTTGTTTTGACGCAAACATTATTTTCTAAAATATTTATTTTGTTTTCTTTTTATCCTTCCAATTAATATCTATATTGCCCGAAACTAATTAAATCTAAAAATGGAAGATAAGATCAAGTACGAAATGGAATTTCCCATTCACGCTTCTCCTTCATTGTTATACCAATATATATCAACCCCTTCAGGATTAAGTGAATGGTATGCCGATAATGTAAATTCAAGGGGCGAATTGTTTACTTTTATTTGGGAAGGAAGTGAAGAAAAAGCCAAATTGGTAAGCAAAAAGAGTGATGAGCGCGTAAAATTTAAGTGGCTGGATGATGAAGACACTCCATATTTTTTCGAAATAAGAATTCAGGTAGACGAAATTACAAAAGACGTTTCAATAATGATTACCGATTTTGCCGAAGATGAAGATGAAATGGAAGAAGGCAAAATGTTATGGGAAAATATGATTTCAGATCTTAAACAGGTACTAGGATCGGTTTAATATTTCTAAGATAAACATTACCTTTGCCCCGTTCTAAAACGGGGCTTTTTTATGATAAATCTAGACGGAAATTTAGTAGAGGAAAATAAAGCATCACTTTCGATAACCAATCGTGGATTTGCCTATGGAGATGCTGTTTTTGAAACCATTCGCGTAATTAGCGGAAAAATAATGTTCTGGGAAGATCATTATTTCAGGTTAATGGCTTCAATGCGCATCATGCGAATGGAGATTCCTGCAAATTTTTCTCCTGAATTTCTCGAAGAAGAAATTTTAGATCTAGTAAAAGAAAATGGCCTGGATACCACTGCAGCGCGTGTGAAATTTTCGGCCTATCGTAAAGAGGGCGGCTACTATAGACCTGCTACTCGTGAAATTGGATTTATTATTACTACAGAAGAACTTGCAGACGCATTTTATTTGCTGAACGAAGAAGATTATGAAGTTGAGCTCTTTAAAGATCATTATATAACCAGTGGATTATTTTCTACCATTAAATCGAATAATCGCGCTATTAATGTTCTTGGAAGTATTTTCGCTTCAGAAAACGGGTATGAAAACTGTTTCCTGATTAACGAAAAGAAAAACGTAGTGGAAGCCCTTAACGGAAATCTTTTTCTCGTAAAAGGTGATAAGATCAAAACCCCACCGTTAACAGACGGTGCATTAAACGGGATTACCAGGAAAAAGCTGCTTGAAATAATTAAGACCATACCCGATCTAACTTTAGAAGAAACTTCAATTTCTCCTTTTGAGCTTCAAAAAGCCGATGAATTGTTTATCACTAATGTGATTACAGGAATTCAACCGATAACTAAATATCGTAAAAAGAAATTTGAGAATAAAATAGCTAAAGATCTGCTTTCAAAATTAAATGTAAAAGCAAGATTAGGTTAATTATAGCTTGGGTTTTCTGGTGCGTTAGACCATAATATATATTCTCCGCCCAGTTGCATCATTTTATCTTTCCAAAAAGAACGGTAAGGACGCTCTATAATGTCTTTTGTATCTTCATTGGTGGTAATGATCCAGGAATGTGAATTTAGTTCTTCGTTTAACTGGTTAGCGTCCCAACCGGAATATCCCAAAAAGAATCGAATCTCTTTTTCGCTAATTAAGCCTTGATTAATTAGTTCTGTAACCACATCAAAATTGCCACCCCAATAAATGCCATTCGCTATTTCTACGCTTTGCGGAATAAGATCTGGTATTTTGTGAATAAAGTAAAGATTGTCCTGTTCTACCGGGCCGCCGTTATAGATCTTAAAGTTAGCAGAGAGATCGGGAACAAGATCTTTTAAAGTGAAGTCCAGCACTTTGTTGAGTATAAAACCTACAGAACCCGCCTCAGAATGCTCGGCAAGTAGCACCACAGAGCGGTTAAATGCAACATCTCCAATTATAGATGGTTCTGCTACCAATAGATGGCCTTTGGTTGGTTTTAAAGCGATCATTTTAGCGTAGTTTTACTCTAAGCTACCATTTATTTAAAAAAAATCAAATAAAATGCTAAAGTATTTTCATTAAAAAAGCCTCCCATAGAGGAGGCTTCCAATGTTTTACTAATACAAATTATTAGTTTACAGCTTTTTGTAAATCTGCACCGGCTTTAAATTTCACTACATTTTTAGCAGCAATTTTAATAGTTTTTCCGGTTTGTGGGTTTCTTCCTTCACGGGCAGCTCTTTTAGAAACTGACCAAGATCCAAATCCTACTAAAGAAACGCGATCTCCTTTTTTAAGAGAACCTTCTACGTTTTCCAAGAAAGATTCCAGGGCTTTTTTTGCTGCTGCTTTAGAAATTCCAGCATTTTCAGCCATTGCGTCGATTAAATCTGTTTTGTTCATAATTTGAATTTTAAATAAATTGTTGGTTAAACATTCTGTTAAATTGCTCTACAAATTTATATGGAATTCTCGGCCGTGCAAGTAATATCAAGGGAAATGCAGGATATTGTTAATAAGTCGGTCATTTTGTTAATAAACAAGTCTCGATTTAGTTGATTTTTTACCGTTTCAGTAACCATAAGGCCTTAGAGGAATTTTGCTCCTTTTGAAAAATCGTAACCGTTTAAAAGCGATTTTACATCCATCTTTCGTTTTCCGGGAAGTTGTAATTCTTCAATTATAAGATAACCTCCCTCTGTTGCTACCTTCAGCTTTTTATCTTCAACTAGAATACTTCCATTTTCTAAAGAATGACTGGCAATTTCTTTTTTACAATGATAGATCTTAACTTTTTCTTCTTTTCCATGGTTAAACAAAATAGACCAGGCTGCCGGATAAGGGTTGAGCCCGCGAATTAGGTTATAGATTTGATCTAATGAATCGTCCCAATTAATCTTCGTATTCTCTTTATTAAGCTTTGGCGCGTCTTTTAGTAACTGGTCAAATGGCTGCGGAGTGGGGGTGAGGTTACCTTTCTCTATAAGCTCCAAAGTTTCAACTACCACTCCAGCTCCTAATTCCATTAGCTTATCATGGAGTTCTCCAACGCTTTCTTCTGCAGCTATATTTATTTCCTTCTGAAGGATCATTGCTCCAGTATCAATTTTTTCATCTAGAAAAAAAGTAGAAACGCCGGTTTTTTTCTCGTTATTGATAATAGCCCAGTTAATTGGCGCCGCACCCCGATATTGCGGAAGCAGGGAAGCATGTAGATTAAAAGTGCCAAATTGTGGCAAATCCCAAACCACCTTAGGTAACATTCTAAAAGCAACTACTACCTGTACATTGGGATCTAGAGCTTTTAATTCGTCAATAAAAGCTCCATCTTTTAGATTTGTTGGCTGCAACACTTTTAAACCTTTGCTTATCGCGAATTTTTTAACCGGGCTTTCCTGTAATTTTCTTCCTCTACCTGCGGGTTTATCGGGAGCGGTAATTACACCAACTACATTATAATTTGCGTCTAATATACTTTCCAGGCTGGCCACGGCAAAATCTGGCGTGCCCATAAATACTATTCTCAATGATCTCATTAATTATTAATTTTATAGCTATTCCCTGATTCACGGGAAATTAATTCTTTATCTAATAATAAGCGTAATACTTCTAAAACCTGGTCTTCCGGATAATTTATTGCTTCAGTAAGTTCGCGGGAAGAAGCTTTAGAGGTTTTTAAAACTTTCATAATTTCCAGGTAAATAGCGTTTTTAAGCTCCCTGGTTAGCGGTGCTATTTGTTTTTGACAAACCGAACAAATACCGCAGTTTTCAGTTTTTTCCTCTCCAAAATAAGCTAAAAGTTGTTTACTGCGGCAAATTTTATCGTTTTCTAAATAGCTTAAGACCGCATCAATTTTTTCTTTTTTAGATTTATTATGCTGTTTTATGTAGGGTGCAAGCGGAAAAATAACCGAATCGTCTTCCCTTGGAACCAAAAATAGCACAGTAGCATCATGTTCGGCATAAACATATTCCAAAACCTGGACTTTTTCTAATTCTTCAAGATATTTAAGTGCTGTTCTTTGATCGGTATTAGATTTTTTGCAAACCGAAGCCAGATCTATATTCGTTTTGTTTTCTAAAATTCCGCCATAGGTTCTTAAAAGAGCCTTGACAAAGTTTTCGTATTTCTGGTTCTGGTCTAAATAAAACTGAAGCTGTTTTCCTGAAACCGTAAAATGTATACTTGTTTTTTTATGAAATTCCTTTGAAAGTTTTAATACGCTGCACCGGTCTAAAAGCTGAAGTACTTCGTAAGTTTTAGAAAACGGAAGTTCATATTGAGCACAAAATTCAGAAAAACTAAAATTATGTTCGGTTTGCTCCCCTTCGCCATAAGCGATCCTGAAATAGGTGTTTAGTTTTTTATAAACCAGTTTTACATCTTCCAGCTGCGGTAAATTTGCAAGGAACTGATTTTTTAAAATAGGAATATCGCTCTTATTGGTTAAAATAGTGGCGATCGCTTTTTTTCCATCTCTCCCGGCACGGCCGGCTTCCTGAAAATAACTTTCTAAAGATTCCGGAAGATTAAGATGAATAACCTGCCGTACATCGGCTTTGTCTATTCCCATTCCAAAAGCGGTGGTGGCCACCATGATCTGATGTTTATTTTCTAGCCAGTCGCTAAGTCTTTTCGTCTTTTCTTTTGGTTGTAATCCGCCGTGAAAGGCATCAGCTTTAAAGTTTTTTTTATTTAATAGATCAGCAATTTCAAGGCTGGCTTTCCGACTTCTTACATAGATTATCGCAGGCTCGTTTTTGTTATTCAATAGTTGATCCAGGCGATAATATTTATCTTCAGCTTTTAGTACATTATAAGCTAAGTTGGCCCGGTAGAAGGAGTCTTTGAGGACTTCTATATTTTCAAGTTCCAACTCTTTCACAATGTCTTTAACTACGCCCGGGGTTGCAGTGGCGGTAAGCGCAATAAATGGTGTGCTGGGTTTTAAGTCTTTTAATTGAGAAATATTGCGATAAGCCGGTCTAAAATCATGACCCCATTGCGAAATACAGTGGGCTTCATCTACAGCAATAAGGTTAACATTCATCAACTTAATGCGTTCCTGCACTAGATCTTGTTGAAGCCTTTCAGGAGATAAATAGAGAAATTTATAATTTCCGTAGATACAATTATCAAGAGCAGCATCTAGATCGCGATAGGTCATTCCGCCGGTTAAAGCCATTGCTTTGATACCTTTTTGCTGAAGCGCGTTCACCTGGTCTTCCATTAAAGCCACAAGAGGAGAAACTACTATACAAATTCCTTCCTGCATTAACGCAGGGATCTGGAAGCAAAGCGATTTTCCGCCTCCGGTAGGCATTAAGGCAAGCACATTTTTTTGCTCCAGGAGTTTCTCAATTACGGGTTCCTGCAGCGGCCTAAAGGACGAATGTCCCCAGTATTTTTTTAATATGTGATGTGCATCCTGCAAATAGCTTATTCAATTTGATTTAAAATAAACTGAGTTCTTTCAATAATTGAGGTTTTAGGGACTTCAATGGGGTTGTAACCGTAAGTTTTATATGTTTCAAAAAGATATTTTGAAATTAGACTGGCTTCTTTAAAAGATTCGTAACGCTCGTTATCACTCTGATAAATTTCCTCCCAGGGCGGTAAAAAGAATATTTTATCGTAAGTATATTCTGTACAGGCATCAGTAAAATATGTAGAATACTCTGTTTTAAAATAATCCATATATGCCAAAACATCTGGAATGCCGCGATCTATAAATATAGTAGAAGTAGGGATCATATCGGCTTCCCTGTGCTGAATTTTTCGTCCTTCCAGTAACTTTTCGCTAAATAGCACTGGTTTTTCGAGAAATAACTGAGCAATTCCCTGTTTTTGTGCTTCTAAGGTTACCTGCCGGGAAATCTCATGCAGGCATTCGTGCCCGTGTTTTTCCAGTTGGCGAATTATTGAAGACTTCCCTGTACCGGGGCCGCCGGTAATTACTATTTTTTGTTTTTTCACGCTGCAAATTTCGACATTTGAAATTGATTATAAAAATGTATTCAATCCATGTATCTTTGCAAACTAAATTTAAGTTAGAAAATTATGAGTGGAGCGAAAGATCAGGAAGAGTTTTATAGCAAATTAAAGTCGCAATTGCAGGAAACATCTCTTTGGCCATCTGAGTATCTTTATAAATTTATAGTACCAACAAAGTCAAATCAGGTGAAAACTATTGAAGATATTTTTGATAATATGGGAGCTGTAATAACTACTAAAAAATCAAAAAAGGGAACGTATATAAGCACTTCTGTAAATGTGCGAATGAAAAATCCTGATGCTGTAATTGAAAAATATAAGGAAGTTGCAAATAAAGTGGAAGGAGTGATTTCCCTTTAATCAATCTAGAAACAGTTGTAAATTATATTAAGCTAGTTCTGAGGAAAGAAATAAGTTTCAATTTCCTGAGCGAGCTTTAAATGGCCTTATTTTTTAAATTCTTAAAAATTTTATCTATCCCGATAATATTTAGTATTTTGCAGCGATTAACTTCTACAGTAAATTACCTCTCGGGGAAGCCTATGAGGCATTAAAGGGAAGATTTTTTGATTTTGAGCCTGAGCTCAAAGTATTTAAGTCTCGATTATCGAGTAAAGTATCATCTTATAAATTTCAATTTTGACACACGCATTAGAATATAACTCCGAAAGGAGCCACTTAATTATTCCTGAATACGGAAGACATCTTCAAAAAATGGTAGAGGAAGCCGTAGAAATTGAAGACGATAAAGAACGTAACCAGGTTGCGAAATCTATAATTGCCGTAATGGGTAATATGCAACCGCATCTACGTGATGTGCCAGATTTTCAGCATAAATTATGGGATCAGTTATTTATAATTAGTGATTTTAAACTTGATGTAGAATCACCTTTCCCTAAGCCTAGTAGAGAAATGCTGGAAGAGCGACCTGAAATGTTAGGTTATCCGCAGAATTTCCCAAAATATCGTTTCTACGGAAACAATATTAACCGTATGATCAACGAGGTTAAAGATTGGGAGGAAGGCCCTTTAAAAGAAGGTTTGGTTTTGACGATAGCCAACCATATGAAGAAATCTTACCTAAACTGGAATCGTGATGCAGTAGAAGATGATGTGATCTTTGAACATCTTCGTGAACTTAGCGGCGGTAAAATTAATTTAAAGAATGCCGACGAAGATCTTAGCGATGCTTCCAGTCTTGTTAGAAATAAGAAGAAACACAGCAGTAAAAACAATCATCCTAAAAAGTCCAACCGCAAAGGTGGAGGTGGACGTAAGCGCTACTAAAAAAATACTTTACTTTCATGGGAACTTTCCAAATTGAAGGCGGGCAGCAACTTAGTGGAGAAATTCAGCCGCAAGGAGCCAAAAACGAAGCCCTGCAAATTCTTTGTGCCGTATTATTAACTTCAGATGAAGTTGTTATCAATAATATTCCAGACATTCTGGATGTAAATAAATTAATTCAGCTCCTGGAAAACCTTGGAGTTAAGATCAAAAAGCTTGGAAAAGGAAGTTATTCTTTTAAAAGTGATGATCTAAACCTTGATTATTTAAGCAGCGAACAATTTAAAAAAGACGGTAGCGGTTTACGAGGATCAATAATGATCGTAGGGCCACTTTTAGCAAGATTTGGTAAAGGTTTTATTCCTAAGCCGGGTGGAGATAAAATTGGTAGAAGAAGACTGGATACACATTTTGAAGGATTCATAAAACTTGGTGCTAAGTTTAGATATAATAAAGAAGAGCGATTCTACGGTGTTGAAGCACCAAATGGATTAAAGGGAGACTTTATGCTTTTAGAAGAAGCTTCAGTTACCGGAACCGCCAATATAGTAATGGCTGCCGTACTTGCCGAAGGAACTACTACTATTTATAATGCAGCCTGCGAACCTTATTTACAGCAACTTTGCACCATGCTAAATTCAATGGGCGCTAAAATTAGTGGTGTTGGTTCTAATCTTTTAACTATTGAAGGAGTAGAGTCTTTAAAAGGTTGTGAACATCGAATTCTTCCAGATATGGTAGAAATAGGTTCCTGGATTGGGATGGCTGCAATGACCAAAAGCGAAATTACAATAAAGAATGTTCGCTGGGATATGCTGGGTATTATTCCAACTACCTTTAGAAAATTAGGAATTACCATTGAGCGCAGGGAAGACGATATTTTTATTCCTGCACATACAAATGGCTACGAAGTACAAAGCTTTATAGATGGTTCTATAATGAATATTAGTGATGCGCCGTGGCCGGGATTTACACCAGATTTATTGAGTATTCTTCTGGTAGTGGCTACACAAGCTCGCGGAAGTGTACTAATTCATCAAAAAATGTTTGAAAGCCGTTTATTCTTTGTGGATAAACTGATAGATATGGGCGCAAAGATTATTTTGTGTGATCCGCACCGTGCTACAGTAATTGGCCATGACTTCCAGTCGCAGTTAAAAGCTACTACAATGACTTCACCAGATATTAGAGCAGGTATTTCTTTGCTTATTGCAGCGCTTTCAGCTAAAGGAACTTCTACGATTCATAATATTGAACAAATAGACAGAGGTTACGAAAATATAGATGAACGTCTTAAAGCCATTGGCGCCATAATAGAGCGAGTGGCTTAAGGTCAAATTATTAAACCATAGATCTCCGAATAAATTTCGGATAATCATTAAACATAAAAAATCCGGATGATGATTCATCCGGATTTTTTTATGCGCTAAAGTGTAGGAAACTATACTTCAGTTTCTGCTTTTTTCTTATTTTCCTTATAATGAAAAAGATTATGCTCTTTAATCATTCTAGTAGTTTTTTCGGGTAACATATCTTCCCAACCTTCTTTTCCTTCACTAATCATTTGAAGTACTTCCCTGGAGTATATGTCTAGAATATCAGGATTGTAATTTTCTATATCCTCAACTCTTCCGTTATATTTAAAGAATTTATACAATTCTTTCATTCTAGGATGCACTTTAAGATTATCACTGGTAGTGATTTCTCCGGTTTCAGGATCTTTAAGAGGGTAGAGGTACACCTTAAGATCTTTAAAGAATAATTTTCCGAAGGCTTCCAATATTCCACCACTTAAATGCCTGTAATATTTCTCATCAAATACATCAACAAGATTATTCACACCCATACCTAAGCCCATGCGTTGTTTAGAATATCTTGAGAAGTATTCAACCACACGGTAATATTCCTGGAAATTGGAGATCATTACGGTTTGTCCCAGAGAACATAAAAGTTTTGCCCTGTCCATAAAGTCACGTTCATCAATTTCACCTTCGGCCCTGAGGTTAGATAAGGTGATTTCAAAAATAACTTCGGTGTTTTCTTTTTCAACCTTGCTCTCCTTAAGGAATAATTCAAGCGAACGCTCGTACATATCCATATTAACCTTAGTCACCGGTCTAAAACTTCCGCGGAAAGCAAGAATATTCTTTTTATAAAGAATTTTAGCAGGCAGAACATTATTTCCATCAGGCGCAAACATTACGGCATCTGTCATTCCGTTTTTTACCAATTGTAAACTCATTAGGCGATTGTCTACACCTTTAAATCTAGGTCCGCTAAAGTTTATGGTATCAATCTCTATTTGATCTTTATCTATATGATCGTAGAGGTAACGTAAAAGTTTCTTTGGATTATCGTATTTGTAATAAGCACCATAAATAAGGTTTACACCAAGTATTCCTAAAGTATTTTGCTGGTGACGTGCGTCATTTTCGTGAAATCTTACGTGCAGGCTTATTTCATTGTAATCTTCTTCCGGGCTTACCTGGTATTTAATGCCTACCCATCCGTGACCTTTATATTTTTTTGCAAAATCTATAGTTGCAACGGTATTGGCATAACTAAAGAAAAGTTTATTAGGATGTTTTTCGCGGGAAATTCGCTGTTCAATCAAGCCAATTTCATGAGAAAGCATCTTTTTTAATCGCGCTTCAGTTACATATCTCCTGTCATTTTCAACTCCATAAATAGCATCACTAAAATCTTTATCGTAAGCACTCATAGCTTTCGCAATAGTACCAGAAGCGCCTCCAGCTCTAAAGAAATTCCTTACAGTCTCCTGGCCGGCACCAATTTCAGAAAAAGTTCCGTAGATATTTTCATTTAAATTAATGCGAAGTGCTTTACTTTTTATAGAAGGAACATTTTCAAATTCCTTATCGCCCATTATTGTAATTGGCATAATTTTTCTTTTAAGTGTGATTTCTTTTTGTGTATACCAAAGGTACTAAAAACGGTAAGGTATAGAAAAAAATTATCTTTACTTTTGCGGGAAAACATATAATTCTTGGAAGTAATATTTTTAGGCACAGGCACCTCTCAGGGAATTCCAATAATAGGTAGCAAGCACCCAGTATGCCTTAGTGAAAATCCAAAAGACAAGCGTTTGCGGGTTTCGGTTTTGGTAAAATGGGAAGGCAATAATATCCTTATTGATTGTGGCCCCGATTTTAGGATGCAAATGCTTTCTAATCCTATAGAAAACCTGGATGCGATTTTGTACACGCACGAACACAATGATCATACCGCAGGTTTAGACGATATTAGGCCATTTTTCTTCCGGCAGGGAGATATTCCGGTTTTTGCCCATAAACGGGTACTGGATTCCTTAAGAAAGCGCTTTGAATATATTTTTACTTCAACCAACAAATATCCCGGAGCTCCAGGGGTAATTGAGCACGAAATTGTAAATAAACCTTTTTATTTTAACGATCTAAAGATCACACCAATAGATTATAAGCATAATCGCTTACAGGTTTTTGGATTTAGGCTTAAAGATTTCGCTTATCTCACCGATCTAAAATCTATTGAGGAAGAAGAAGTACAAAAGCTTGATGGTGTAAAGGTTTTGGTAGTAACCGCCTTAAGAATTGAGCCACATCATTCTCATTTAAACCTTGAAGAAGCTTTAGAGTTTATAGAACGGGTAAAGCCAGAAAGGGCCTATTTAACCCATATTAGCCATTTGCTCGGCTTTCATGATGAAGTTCAGGAACAACTACCGGAAAATGTATTCGTTGCCTTTGATAACCTAGAAATCACTATTTAAAATGCGTAAAAACTTATTACTCTACCTTTTTATTTTTTCTCTTTTGTTTACCATTTTTATTTATGTGAATGATAAGAAGATCCTTGATTCGAGAGATGCTGATATTCAGGATTTAAAAGGAGAGGTAGAAAGACTTGAGTTTGAAAATGACTCTTTAGCTGAACTAAACGAAAATACTGGCTATTTTTCTTTGATGGATAATGAAGACGCCATGAGCTTTTTTGAAAATAGAGGAATTGAAGCGGTAAATGTTTCTGAAGCTATAGAGAACGAACTCATGAGTCAGAATAAAGTAGATGCCGATAACTCTTATGTGCCTTTCGCTGGAATGGAAGGTGATATGCGCATAAATAAGATCAAGATTCTAAATCATAAATGGGTTATCGCCGATTTTACCGATGGTAAGTATTGGGGCGAAGTATTCTTTACTTATGAAATAGATGAAAATGGAGAATTAGCGTTAAATGCAGAAAAGTCATTTCTCTATCCTGCAAATTAGATTCTTTTTTTAAGCCACTCCCGCAATTCATAAAAATTTTGTGGTGCCACACCGTGGCCTACCGGGAATTCTGAATAGCTGTTTTCAATCTTAAGCTCGTCTAATACAGGTTTGGTTTTTCTTGCCCATTCTACAGGAATAACCTGGTCTGCCGAACCGTGTGAACAATAAAATGATAGGTTTGAAAAATCGTTTTTCTCAAATCCTGGTTTTATAATCCCCTTGTTGATATAACCGCTTAGTGCAGCTATATTTTTCACTTTTTCCGGGTAGGAGAGTGCTACTGCATAACTTAAAATACTGCCCTGGCTAAAGCCTAAAAGGGTAACATTTTTAGCATCTAAATGATAAGCTTCTACCGCTTCATCTATAAAATCAACGATTTTTTCACGAGATTCTTTTGCCTGCTCATCGTCGCTAAATTTTCCATCCTGGTTATCCCAATGGATTGCATACCACGCATTACCGTAAGGTTGCATCGCGTAAGGCGCTTTTACTGAAATCACGAATAACTCATCTGGTAACTCTTCAGCAAAAGAGAAAAGATCGTTTTCATCGCTTCCATAGCCGTGCAGCATAATAAGCATTGGCGGCATTTCAGATTCTATTTTGGGTTTTCTTATAAGATGTTGTAGGGAAAGTTGTTTGGTATTCATTTATTGTATTGTACTAAACCATTTTTGAAAATATGCACCAAGAATTGGTACTTCTTTTTGTTCGCCCTGTATGGCGGTTACCAGCCCGTAAATGCCTAAAACGGCGATAAAAATATAAAAGGCCGATGAAATTAGCCAGCTGTCAAATAAGCCCACCAGGACTCCCAACACGTAAAAAGTCACGTGTATTCCTAAAGCCTGCCTAATGTGAAAGGAGGCAAAAGGATTTTTATGCTCATTGTTCATAAAATAGGCTATAATAGTACCTATAATCGTGAGATAAGCAACTATAGCTGGGGTTTTTCCTTCTTCGGCCACTGTTTTCATAGCTGGTTTTCTATGTTGTAAAGGTATTAAATTTATAGCGAAATTTATAAACCGAAATCCCCCGCTTTGGTAATAACTCCTAAAGCTTTTCCCTGAAGTGAAGAGTTTTTGAAAATACTGTTCTTAGAAGTTGAAAAAATATGAGCTTCGGTGAATTCATATTTTTCCTTCGGAATAAATAGGGTTAGATCTGCTGCATTGCCTTCTTTAATTTCTATATCTTCCAGGCCAAAACGTTGCTTTCCTTTTGTTAATACTTCAATCACTTCTTCCGTAGAAAAAATAGTACTTAAAGCGCCAAATGCCGATTCTAAACCAATAGTCCCATATAAAGCATTATCAAACTCCACTTTTTTGTGCTCGGTGTCAATTGGAGTGTGATCGCTGGTTAGCATATCTATAGTCCCGTCTTTTATTCCCTTTATTAAGGCTTTTATATCTTCTTTGGTTCTTAGCGGTGGCAAAACTTTAGCATTAGTATCAAAGTCTTGCAAAAGTTCATCAGTAAAGATTAGATTATGAATGGCTACACTACAACTAACATCCAAACCTTTCTTTTTGGCTTCCTTAATTAGCGCCACCGATTTCTTAGTTGAAATTGTAGGAATATGTAGTTTTCCACCGGTGTACTCCAATAAATAAAGGTCTCTTGCTATTTGTAGTTCCTCTGCGAGATTAGGAATTCCTTTTAAACCCAGCGAGGTACTGCTTTGCTCTTCGTTTACCATTCCTTTCCCGGCAATGCGATCTTCCTGCGGAAAAGATTGCACCAGCGCATCAAAATTTTGAGCATATTGAAGTGCAATCTTCAGTAGATTAGGATTTTTAATCGCTCTTTTATAATCTCCAAAAGCTACGGCACCGCCTTGTTTCATATCATATAGTTCGGCTAGATCTACACCTTCACCTTTAACAGTTAAAGCCCCGATGGGAAATAATTTAACCGGGTGATGCGCTGCCTTAGATTTAACCGAAGTAATCGCACCATTATTATCAATTATAGGGTAGGTATTGGGATTTAAGGCAATACTGGTAAAACCACTTCTAGCGGCAGTATCTAGTCCGTTTGCAATGGTTTCACGCTCTTCAAAACCGGGTTCTCCAAAACTTACGCTACTATCAAACCAACCCCTGGAAATATGAAGATTTTCTTCATTAATCACTTTATCGACCTCTGTGGAAATGTCTTTGGCAATCTGTTTAATAATTCCATTTTCAATTAAAATATCCAGCTTTTTATTGTTGTAAACCGATTGTTTATCAATGATAGTGGCCGATTTTAAAAGTAGTTTCATTTCTTTATAAATTTAATCCCAATGTGGGAATTTATTACAGGCTTATAATCATTTCCCTGTATATTTTTTGAGTCCAATATCGTGCTGATTTCACTTAAGAAACCTTAAGAGTAGCATCTCTACAATTAGAAATAACAATGCAAAAATAACAAAGCTTTTCCAAAGCTCGTGGCTTTGGCTGGCTACTTTTAGTTCATTAAAATAAGCACCTATATTTTGATGAATTTTTATGTTTTCTGTTTCTTCTGGGATGTTATACTCAAGTTCACTCTCGCTTCTGGGAGAATTAAAACTCAGGTAAGTCTGTTTCTCGCCCCTATATTCTAAAAAATAATTTCCTGACGGAATTTTAAGTGAATTCGTCTTAATTTCAACATTATCACCAAGAGATCGTTGCTGGGGAATAAAATCTTCGGTTTCTGAAACTAAATGAACTACTTCGTCTTGGTGGGTTTGAAGCGGAATTTTAATTTCGATGTCTTTGCCTGTTTCGTAATATAGGTCTGGGCTTTTTAAAGCGCTAAGCCCTACATTATAAAATACAGGAACTATAAGTGGGGAATTTCTGAAATTAGAATTTTCATTATTCAGCGGTGCCGAGAATAGAAAAACTCCATTTCCTTCCGCTAGAAAACCTGAATTATTCTCAAAAGAAATTACGTTATTTCCATTTTGGATTTCATAATAAGTCTGCACTTTGGGATAATCGAAATTTTCAACTTTTTCGTTGAATACACCAGCGAGTAAAGGATGATCAAAAGCAAGTTCGGTAATTAAGGTTTCTTTGTTTTTCAATCCAGAATATAAAGGAGCATTTAGCTGAGTAAGGAATTTATTGTAAGAATTGAGATCACTATTTCCTGAAGGAATTATTACCAGCGGCACTGCCTTACTATGAAGGTTTACTAAATTAGTTTTTAAAGCTGCTGAGACTGATTCCAATTCGTTAAGAATTACAAGATCGGCAGTGTTTAGTTTATTAAAATCGAGCTGATCTATTTCAAATATTTCTGTATTAAACTCGGGAGGAGTAAGAATACGATTTAAGAAAGTAGCATCTGTATTTGCAGTTATAACCACCACCTGGGCAGGGTTTGGTTTATAAAAGCTAAAAAATAACGTATTGTCGTATTCCAGCGCAGCATCTTCAATTTTTATCATTCCATCTTCAATTTCTTCTGCATTAATTTTAAAACCGGCTTGCGCGCTTTCATTTTCCTGAAAACTCACCGCAGGTTTTGCCAAAAGATCTTCCCCGTTATAAACTGATACACTTATGCTTTCTGAATAAGCAGAGGAACTGTTAAGCAGCACCTGAAAATTAATTTCATTAGCTTCCCGATTGCTAATAAACATGGAATCTATACTTATATTCTGAGTGTTTTCGGGAACCAGGGGAATAAAATGATAGTTAGTAGGAGAGTCTATTGATCTATCTAAATTTAAATTTTGCTGAAAATCGGAAATAAAAATAAAGTCTTTGTCTTTAGCAGAAGCCTTTAACAGCTGATTTGCTTTTAGTTTTAGAGTGTTGAAATCTAAAGGATTTTCGGCAAAACCAAGATTTTGAAGTTCTGCAGTTAATTCTTGCGCAGAAAGATTTCTAAATTCATCATTATGCGTAAATAGACTTATTTCTTCATTTTCAGGAAGGCTTTTAATCAAATCCTGAATCGCAGCTGCGAGAAGCTCGCCATTTTGTCCAACGGCTTGCATACTATAAGAATTATCTAGAAAAACGACTTTTTCGCTCGAGGCAGCTTCTGGATCTTCTGCAGGAAAATAGGGTTGGGCAAAAGCAAGGATCAAAAATGCAAGCATCAGCATTCTTGTAGTTAATACCAGCCATTTCTTTAATCGAGAACTTTTTCGGGTTTGGCGGATAACTTTTTTGAGAAACTTTACATTGGTAAAATCTTCTTTTTGAAATCGGCGGAGTTGAAATAAATGAACAGCCAGTGGGATGATTAGTAAAAACAGGGCATAAAGAAGTTCCGGCTGTTTAAATTCCATAAAGCTTTAAAAAGTTTATCAAATATAGGAAATGGAATTTAAGCTAAGGGCGTTTAATTTTGAATTTAAAAGTGCTGCCTTCACCTATTTCAGAAATTACATCTATAGAACCCTGCATTTGCTCTATATGCTTCTTAACTGTTGCGAGGCCAATGCCACTGCCATGATTTCCGTCCCTATCTTGTGCATCTAAAGTTGTAAAGAGTTTAAAGATTTTATCAATATCTTCTTTTTTTATTCCATTCCCGTTATCGCTTACGGCAAAGCAGTAATAGGAATCTGTAGTTTTAAAAGTGATATCTACTTTTCTCTGGTTTTTTTTATTGTATTTTAAAGCATTACTAATCAAATTCATAAAAACCTGACTGAGTGCAGCTTTGTTTACCTTTTTTAAATGCCCTTTATCGGGATACGTAATTTGTACATTTTCTTCTAAGCTATATAGATCGGTGATTTTTTTTAGTAGCGTAGGGAGGTGCACGTCTTCAAAATCTTTTTCCAGAATGTGATCACTGCGGTAAAATTTTAAAATTCCATCGACATAATTACGCAGGGAATATGATGATTCTACTAGAAAATCAAGATACTGCCTGCTTTGGTCATCCAGTTTTTCTTTATTTTCGTCTTTGAGCAATTCGGTTAAAGAAATGATATTGGCTAAGGGTGATTTGATATCGTGCGAGACCAGGCTGGCAAATTTCTCTAACTCTTTATATTTCTGCTTTAATTTTCGCTGAACGTGTTGAAGTTTAGTTTTGTGTTTACGCGCCTCGAAAAGGTTCATACACTGGTTGGCTAAAGCCAGTAAAGACTTCTTTTGCTCTGTATCTAACTTCCTAATTTTTGTATCGAAAATGCTGAAGACCGCTATGGCGTGGCCATTTGCGTTTAATAAGGGCACACCGGCATAAAATTGATAATTGCATTGATAAACTCCTTTAGCCTGCTCAAAGAATTCGGGATGATCTTTACTGTTAATGCTAAAAATTTCTTCTCCAGCCCAGATACTTTGTTCGCAGAAGGAGTTTTTTCTTGAGATTTCGTCTTGCTCTACGCCATATACAGATTTATACCAGATCTTATTTTTACCTATTATACTTATCTTAGCAACAGGAACCTGGCAAATTTTCGCCGCCAAATAGGTAAGCTGATCATAATCTTTGTCTTCTCCAGAATTAAAAATAGCATATTCTGCAAGAGCTGCCCGGCGTAATTTTTCTTTTGAAGAAATATATTTTTGCTGCATACCTTTTGCCAGTTTAGCTTTATATTAAAAAGTATATTGTCTAAAGTTTTCTTCTAATCGAAAAATTAAAACGAGTGCCTTTACCCACTTCAGACTTCATTTTTAGGTTTCCGCCCAAATTACTTACCAGTCTTTTTACGGTAGATAAACCTATCCCATTACCTTTATTTCCAGAACGGTCGCTTTTTGCTACAATGGTAAATAATTTAAAAATATCATCTTCTTTCTCTTTTGGAATGCCTATACCATTATCCTTTACACTGAAATAATAAAAATCGGGAGTTTGAGAAAATTCGATATCGATTTTAATTTTTGGTTTGTCGTTATATTTGAGGCTATTACCTAACAAGTTTAAAAAAATCTGTTCCAGTGCCGCCCGGTTAGAGCTGATTATAATATTTTCTTCCGGAAGATTTATAATGCAATCTTCTGTAATATTTAGTAGGTCTATAATCTCTTCCAGCAAATGATTAACATCGAACTCTTCATTGTTAGAAGCAGCAATACTATCGCTTTCATAATGATCAAGAATACCATTAATATAGCCGCTAAGCCTTAATCCGGCTTGTTTGAGGTTTTTTAAATAAGATAAACCTTCCTCTCCTAATTTCTCTCCAAACTTTGCCTTAAGAATATCGGCGGTGATAATCATATTTGCCAGGGGCATTTTCATATCGTGAGAAACCACACCGGCAAAATCCTTAAGCATGGCGTTGTGGTCGTTCAGTTCCTTTTTTACGTTCTCCAGGTAATCGTTTTTCCGGTTTAATTCTAAGAGAATCTCCACTTGTTTGGCAAGAGATTTCAGGGCTTTTCTTTGATCTTGATCTAATTTGTTTGGTTTGGTATCAATCACGCAAAGCGTGCCCAGAGCCATTTTATTAACGTCTTTTAAAGGCATTCCGGCGTAATATAGAACAGGATCATTTTCGGAGAGCACAAAGGGATTGTCTTCAAAACGCTTGTCCAGCCTGGTATCTTGTACTTCCATTAACTCCTCCGGATTTAGGATAGCGTGACTGCAAAAAGAAATGTCACGATCTGAGGTGCAGAGATCGGTGCCATATTTAGATTTAAACCATTGCTCGTGCTCGCCAACCAAAGAAATTAAGGAAACCGGTGTCTTGCAAATAAAGGAAGCTAACTGGGTAATATTATCGAATTCTTCCTGGGTAGGAGTATATAAAATGTTAGCATCCTGAAGCGCTTTCAGTCGTTGACTTTCGTTTTCTGGAATCGCAGGACGTAACATAAATGTAAAATTGAATTAAATCAAATTTAACAAAATTAACGGACGATGTTAAATTTTTACTAATATTTTTCAAAAACTCCCAGGCCAAATAAAGCGAAGTCATATTTTACGGGATCGGAAGCATCAAGTTTTCTTAACGAAGTATCCAATTCGGCTAAAGCTTTTGCATCGTTAGCTTTTCTTTTTAAAAGTTTTAATTTTCTTGCCACGTTTCCCGAATGCACGTCTAAAGGGCAACTCAATTGAGATGCATCGAGTTTTTCCCATAATCCAAAATCTACCCCGGTCTTATCATTTCTTACCATCCATCGTAGATACATGTTAATTCGCTTGGCTGCGGAGTTCTTAAGGGGATCACTCACATGTTTTTGCGTTCTGGCCGGATGAGGAATTTCAAAAAAAACCTTTTTGAATTCATGAATAGCCGGTTGTAAGGATTTTTTTTCAGCATTTTCAGTGAAGACATTTTCAATACCGCCGTGGTTTGTATAGATATTCTTTAAAGCTGAAATAAAATAAAAAAGATCTGTTTCATTGAAAGTACGATGCACAAATCCAGACAGATTTTCAAGATCGCTTTCAGAGTGATTCAATATGAAATCATAGGGACTGCGATCCAACATTTCCATTAAACGATTAGCATTTTTAAGAATGCTTTTTCGGTTTCCCCAGGCAATGGTCGCCGTAAGAAACCCGGCAATTTCAATATCTTCTTTTTTACTGAATTGATGCGGAATTTGCACCGGGTCGGTAGCTATAAATTCAGGAGTATTGTATTGTTCGGCTTTGAAATCGAGAAAAGATTTGAGTTCACTTTTTTTCAAACTGGTTAAATTTCCTTTTTATCAATAATTTTTCCATCCTGCATCGTGATTTTCCTGTCGGCCATATCAGCAAGTTCCTCGTTATGGGTTACAATGACAAAAGTTTGTTCAAACTCATCCCGAAGCTTAAAAAATAACTGGTGAAGATTTTCGGCAGATTCACTATCTAAATTTCCCGATGGCTCATCGGCAAAAATTACCGCGGGATTATTTATCAATGCCCTGGCTACCGCAATACGTTGCTGTTCGCCACCACTAAGTTCCCCGGGTTTATGGTTGGCCCTGTTTTTAAGTCCTAAGAAACCTAAAAGCTCTTTGGCGCGTTCTTCAGCTTTTTCTTTTGGAGTATTGTGAATATAAGCAGGGATACAAATATTCTCTAGTGCCGTAAATTCAGGTAATAACTGGTGAAACTGGAAAATAAAGCCAATATTCTTATTTCTGAACTTAGATAGTTCTTTTGAAGAAAGTCGGTAAATATTGGTATCGTTGATCTGCAGGGAAGATTCCTTATTTTTTTCGGGTTTATCTAAAGTCCCTAAAATTTGAAGTAAAGTGGTTTTCCCGGCTCCAGAAGCTCCCACTATAGAAACAATTTCGCTTTTTTTAATATGAAGATCAAGACCTTTTAGAACGTGAAGGTCTCCGTAGTATTTATGAATATTTTTAGCTGAAATCATTTCTTCTATTTAGGCCCGGAAAATTAGCCAAATTAAGGAAAACCCCCAAGCTAAGAATTGAATATGTTTTTGACCCGGTTATAATCTACGTAATATACAATACGCAAGCTAATATTATGTCTTGCCGGCCTGGCGAAAAGATTATCCATACTTTGCTGAAAGTCAAGATCACTCAATTCATCCTGGTTAAAAATTGAGTTTCTGTATAATAAAATGGCTTCACTACCGGGTGCAAATTGCCAGCGATAACTTAGATCAAGATTCCAAATATTAAAATTAGCATCGGGATTATAATTTTCTTCAGGGTTATAATCTACAGCCGATAAACTGCCGTCTTTATTTAATTTTGAAAATTTATCTTCTTCAAATTGAGCAACTGACCAAAAATTACGAAAGCTTAAGTTTAAACCCTGCCGTGTGGTAAAATTATAATTTGCCTGTAGCGAGTTTTCAAAACTTCTCATATCTCTGTTCCCAAAAATAATATCGCGAGGTTGAAGGGTGACAAAACTGGGACGATTGATCTCATTGTCATATTCAAAACCATAAATTACCAGGAATTTATTACTTATTCGAACCCTGGGCTTAAAGATAAAATTGAATCTTTCGCGAGAATTCTCACCAAAAACCTGGTAAGTAGAGCGAATATCTAAAGCTAATTTCTTTCTATAATCTGAAGAGATCCAGGCATTCCCGGTAATATTTGGCTGGTAAGTGATAAAAGTGTTCTCTCTGCGCGGTTCAAAAAAGTCTTTAAAAGCTGAATTCACTTCTGCAAAACCACCAAAAGCAAATCTATCCCTCGTCATTGCAAATATGCTTGCACCGCCGCCGGTGGCTACATTAATATCTGGCCGGTACCTGCGTTGATGATTGCCATACAATTCTATATTATACTGATTGAAAATTCCGCTGGGTTCAAAAATTTGATAGGAAGTGTTGAGGTAAAAGTTGTTGTAATTATTGGTGAAACTAATTCCAAGATCGTTAATGTCATAGGTTTCGTTGGCTAATTCGTGAGAAATGCCATACCTGAAATTGCCTTTAGTTCGGTTCAATGAAAATTCAGAAGCAAAGCCGGTTTCATTTTGTCCAGCTAAATTTACATTACTCATTTTTGCTTCCCCTGTTACATTAAAGGAATTCGATCTATTAAAAACATCAAATAGAAAGCCAGTTACATTTCCATCTCTAAAATGTCCCTCTCTTGTAACATTCGTATTTATTAAAGTGATAGAAGAATTCTTATTAAAACGCTGGTCCAGGACCAAAATATTATAATTAGCTAGTGGTTCGGTAACTTTCTCGCGATTATTACCGGTTATGGTGTCTCTAAAAATTGCTTTAGTTTCAGCCGTAACCGCATTAAAAAAACCAACTCCAAGGCCGCGCTCTGTTCTTCCCGAAACTTTTAATGCATTTAGAAGATCTGTTCTTACCGGGTTTTCAAGAATTTCTTCATTTTCAAGCTTTTCACGTTGTGCGTTGTTAAATCCTATAGGTGTATTTCCAACTCGTCTGGAATAAAAGAGATCTCCTTTTGTAAAAAGCTCGGTTCCTTCAGTAAAAAAAGCACGATTTTCCCCAAAGATTTGTTCAAATGGGCCCAAGTTAAGTTCTACGTCATCGTAAGCAGTTTGACCAAAATCCGGAACCAAAGTCATATCTAAAGTAAAAGCTTTGCTAATCCCGTATTTCACATCTAAACCTGCATTGAAATTAGTCTCGGTTTCCCCATCAAATCTATCTACTTCAGCAGAAGTATAAGGGTAGAAACTCAATCGGGTAGGAGGATTTATATTTCTTATTCCACTAATTAAGCCTGTTTGCTGACTCATTTGCCCTACGGCTTTGTTTACATAATTCCAGGTGTAACTTTCATTTTTATGAGAAATTTGCCTTAAAAACTGAATTCCCCATTCCTGTTCTTTACTCTCTGGAAATCGTAGCGCAGCATAGGGAATTCGCATCTCTGCGTACCAGCCATTTTGATCCTGGGAAACCGCTGCATCCCAAACAATATTAAAACCAAAATCTGTATTCTCACCTGTTATTTTGGCATCGGCACGGGTACCAGCCGCTGTTACCGCAAACCTAATTTGATTTTCACCATCGTCGTAAGTATTAATATCTACCTGAAAATAATCACTTTGTTCCAGGTTATCTCTTTGTGTAAATTGCCTTACAATTTTTTCAGGATTTTTATCAATCAAAGTAGCGGCGATATATAGTGCATTATCATCATAAATCACTTTAATCGTAGTTTTATGAGTTTCAGGAATTGGATCGCCATCTCCGGGGTAATACATTACAAAGTTATTCGCCGCAGGCGCTTTATCCCAGGCCTGATCATCTAACACTCCATCTATTATAGGAGCATTTTGCGTTGCTACGGCTGTATAATTTTTACGCTGAAGGCTGTCAATTTGAGCAAAAATTTGATGAGTAAAAATGAAGAAAATTGAAATAAACCAGAATTTCGAAAGCATTAATTGATGATTTGGGTAAAAATGAGCTCAAATATATCATAGTTCTCAATGGAGAACAAGCTATAATTTAAATTCAAGTTAAACTCGATATTTTTGTTTATTAATACCTTAAATTTGCTAAACAAAATTAATCTATGAATTCAGAAAATTTAGAACTTGCAACTTTAGCAGGAGGTTGCTTCTGGTGTACAGAAGCAGTTTTTCAACGTTTAAAAGGAGTAGAAGAGGTGCTTTCAGGATTTACCGGGGGAAATATAAAAAATCCTGCTTATCGTGAGATAATTACCGGTAGAACCGGCCACGCAGAGGCTATTCAAATAAGGTTTAATCCTACAATTATAAGCTTTCAGGAATTATTATACGTATTCTTGGCAACACACGATCCTACAACGCTAAATCGCCAACAGAATGATGTAGGCACTCAATATAGAAGTGCGGTATTTTATCATTCTGAAAAACAAAAGGAAATAGCTGAAGAAGTAATTCAGGAACTTGAAAATAAGGAAATTTTTCAGAATAAAATTGTTACCGAAATTAGTGCAGTAAAAGATTTTTATATTGCCGAAAAGGAACACCAGGATTTCTATAACCAGCATAGGCAGCAGCCGTATTGCCAGTTTATAATAGATCCTAAAATAAAGAAACTAACAGAAGTCTTTGCGGACAAATTGAAATAGAAAGATGGCTTACAAATTTAAAGAAGAGTATAATATTGAAGTCACCGATGGGCTTCAGGAAAATTACAGAAATATCCTTGAAGGAATAGGAGAGGATATTAGCCGTGAAGGCATAGAAAAAACACCCGAAAGAGCGTCTAAAGCCATGCAATTTTTAACGCAAGGCTATAAGATGGATGGTGAAACCATTCTAAAAGAAGCCATGTTCAGGGAAAGTTATGACGAAATGGTGGTGGTAAAAGACATTGAGTTATACTCGATGTGTGAACACCATATGTTGCCTTTTTTTGGAAAGGCGCACATAGCCTACATTCCCAATGGTCATATAGTAGGTTTAAGCAAATTGCCAAGGGTGGTGGATGTTTTTGCCAGAAGGTTGCAGGTACAGGAACGTTTAACCCATGATATTCTTGAATGTATAAATAAAACTATGAAACCAAAAGGAGTTGCTGTGGTGATAGAAGCTGTGCATATGTGTATGATGATGCGCGGTGTGCAGAAACAGAATAGTGCTACCACGACTTCAGGATTTAGGGGACAGTTTGAAAAAATAGAAACCAGGAATGAATTCTTAAAACTTATCAGCTCAAATCTTAAATAGTGACTTGGCACTTTATTTGCTTTATTATGTTTAAAAGCAATCAAAATGAAACTTTTAAAAGATAGATTATTTATAAAAGGCCTTATTTACGATGCGGTAGGTATGGCTACTATGGCGATTCCTTTGGTGGGGCCGTTTTTAGATTTATTATGGGCACCATTTGCTGCCAGGAAAATGGGCGAGATGTATCCCGGTAAAAAAGGAAAAGTGGCATCGGTATTAGTATTTTTAGAAGAGATTTTACCTGGAACAGATATTATTCCAACCTTTACATTAATGTATTTCTATACTTTTGTTTGGGGCAAAAACAAACAAGGAGATAACCGAGTTATAGATGTTGAAATTATAGAATAAAATTTCAACATAGTTCTAATATAATTTAAGAAAGATCCCATAATTGGGATCTTTTTTTGTTTTAATATAAATTATTTAAAAACTCTTTAACAGCTATATTTCTATGATTTAGAGCTCATTTATGTACTTTATTAGGGAACAGAGATTGAATGCTCTGAAGTAGTTTACTCAAAAATAATTTTTAATATGTCAAAATTTGAAAACGGCAGGCCAGAAATTTCTAAACCTTCCAAAATATCATTTTCTGGATGGAAGAAAATAGCTTTTACAATAAAAGACAAAATAGAGGAAAACAACCTGGGGATTGTATCGGCTGGTGTAGCTTTCTATTCATTTCTAGCCATTTTTCCTGCTATAATGGCTTTGGTTTCTATCTATGGTCTGGCGGTAAGTCCGGCTCAAATTGAACATCAATTAACTCAAATTGGGTCTATGATTCCGGAGCAAGCTTTTGGAATTGTAGAGGAAAGGTTGCAGGGATTTATTTCTACTTCGGGAAGTACTCTCGGTTGGGGTATGGCCTTCGGGATTCTTTTTAGTATTTGGAGTGCCAATAAGGGAATGAAATCATTGTTCAAGGGTGTAAATGTAGCTTACGCTACCCGAAGTAAACGTGGCTTTATAAAAGAAAATGCACTTACCTTACTATTTACTTTTGGAGCTATAATACAGATAATTCTAAGTATGGCTTTAATTGTAGCTTTTCCGGCTATTGTAGGCGAATTTGGTTTGCCTAAAAATATTGAAATCCTAATTAACTGGCTGCGTTGGCCTCTTTTAGCCATAACTGTGGGGTGCTTCCTTTGTGTTATTTATAAATATGCACCACAAAGAACTAATCCTAAACTAAAGTGGGTAATTCCCGGTGCGCTGGTTGCTACTATTTTGTGGCTGATAGCTTCCTGGGGTTTTTCATTCTACGTAAGTAACTTCGGAAGTTATGGTGAAGTTTATGGCTCTATTGCTGCCGTAGTTATTTTGATGCTATGGCTTTCTATAACCGTGTTTTACGGTTTTATTAGGAGCTCAAATTAATTCTGCTTCAGAAAGGTATGCCAGGAAACTTACTTCTTTTAGTTAATAGCTGCCCTGAATTCTATAAATAAACTTCATATCGTTAAAACTGTGTTATTTGAAATCTCTTTAACGCTTATACTATAAAATTACTGCGACATTTATACTACCGACAATGGTATCAACCAGTAAACATACAATTATGAATAATCAAGTAGTAGAAAAAGGTATAAAATGGCTTAAAAGAGCTGTTATTCTTAAAGCGGGTAAAGCTATCCTGAAAAAACCGGCAAGTGCACTGGGAGTTGGAGCATTGGCCGCGGGAGCAGGAATTGCTGCTTACAGCATTATCAAGAAAAGAAAAAAGAACGATTTAACTCATATAGACAATATTGAAGACAATAATCCTGAAGTAGAAGGAAAAAAGAAAATAGTAGTATAAATAATTGCTAAATAAAAAAAAGTCCTCACAGGTTTCAAAAACTTGAGAGGACTTTTTTGTTTATAGCCAAGCTGGTTTAGCTTATTATACAAACTATTATAGCAACCATCTAACGGAAACCGAAATGTTTCTCCCAATATTTGAAATGCCATCAGGTTTTAAACGGGAAAGATGTGAGATATAATCTTTATTTAAAATATTATTTCCACTTACTCCAATTATCATTTCAGTTGAATTAATAGCAAACTGTCCTCCAAATCCGGCACCTAGAAGACCGTAGCCTCCGGTTCTGGTTTCAAAAGCACTCACATTATTTTGATCAAAAACATTTTTTAATCGAATAAATGCATATTTGCTATAAATTTTTTCATCTACGTCTTCAAACTCTACTCTAAAAGTATTGGTTAAAGAGTTCGCCGGAATTAATGGTAGGTATTCACCATTATTTCTTTTTCCAGTCACTGTTTCGAAACTACTTTCCAGGTGTAACCAATCTAATGGGTGAGGGTGAATGTGAAGCCCGATTTCTCCACCATACAATTCAGCATTATTCTGTGTATACTCAAAAACGGGATTTACTTCAATCAATTCTCCGGTGGGTTGTAAGTAGATATAATCGCTTATTGAGTTATGAAAACCGTTTACGAAAGCTTCAAAATGCTTATTTCTCCATTCTAAAGATAGATCTACCTGGAAATTTTGTTCGTTTTCAAGGGTTTGATCTCCAATTTCATATCTATTAGTCCCGTGGTGAGCTCCATTAGAAGTCAGTTCAGATAGGTTAGGAGCTCTAAAACCAGTAGCAAGATTTAAACGAGCACTTAGTCTATCTGTAATAATATATTTTGCCCCTATGGCTCCATTTATACTTTTGTAAGACCTATCTACAGCTGCAATTTCTCCGCTTTCGTGGGCGTGTTCACCCTCGTCTGCATATTCTTCTTCACTGTGTTCATCTTCGTGAGGCTCTACCGCTTCGCTATCGATATTTCGTATATCATATCTAAGTCCTCCTTGAAAATCCCACTTATCAAAATGCACGTGGGTAGTAGCAAATACGCCAAAATCTGTAGTTGTTGCATCGGGAATTAAAATCTCTTCACCGTAATTTGTATTGGTTTGGTGCATTCCCTGAACTCCCAAGATGGTTTCAAACCTTCCAGTTCGTGGTAAAATATATTTTAAGTTATAATTTAAAGTTTCAAGATGCATCTCTAACGCAGGATGATCTACACCTTCTTCTTCGTGCTCTTCTTCAGCGTGTTCTTCCTCACCTTCGTGCTCATGTTCCTCTTCTCCGTGTTCTTCGTGATGATGTTCTTCAAATTCTTTTCGGTCATTATATTGATAACCAATCTTAAAATCCAGACTTGATTTGTTGAAGTAAATCTTGTTTTCTAAACTTAGAATATGATTATCTATTTCCTGATAGGGAAGAAGAGGGGCTTTATCTGTAGATTGTACACCAATCTCTTCCGGAATTCCAATATTAGATTTATTGAAATTGTACCTTAAATCGGTTTTGAATTTAGCATCCTGGTAACCAATTCCGGCTTTAAAATCGGTTTCATTAAAACGGGTATTGGTAACTCTTTCACCATCTCCTGTCTCATAATCACTATGCGCGGCATAACTCCCCCGAGCAAGAAACTTCAATTTTTCTCCTGAAGTCTTGGCCATCAAACTTCCCTGGTAACCCTGGGTATTGCTAAAATAATTAACGTCTGCTTCAGCATTGGTTTCATTTTCTGCAGCATAGCGTTCAGGGTTTAGATAAAGTACCCCACCAATAGCGTCACTCCCATAGAGTAGGGAAGCGGGACCTTTTATAACCTCAACACTTTCTATTCCTTTAGAGCTTATTCCCAGCCCGTGTTCATCCCCATATTGTTGATTTTCCAACCGTACGCCCTGGGTGTAGACCAAAACGCGATTAGAACTCAAACCACGTATCACAGGTTTGCCAATTCCCACGCCGGTGGTTAAGCTTTCTACCCCGGCAATTTGTGTAATCCCATCGCTTAAAGTGATCGCACCTTTTCGGTTTAATTCTTCCACATTTTCACGCTCTACCCGCATTACATTTTCACTTTGTAACTGGTGAAAAGGAGTAGAGACGATCACTTCTTCCATTTCTATGGCAGATTTTTCTAAAGTGATGTTTAAACTTGAAGTTTCAGGGAAATCCAGTTCATTAGAGTAAGTCGCGAATCCTACCGATGAAACCACAACTTTAAATTTTCCATTAGGAATATTCTGTATGCTAAAATTTCCATCAATATCGGTCATATCGCCTTTACCGAGTTCTGGGAAATAAATATTTGCGCTAAATACTGGTTCTCCGGTTTCAGCATTGTTAATATTGCCAGAGAAAGTATTCTGAGCATATATAATAGGACTCACTGCTAAGAATAGCAATGAGAAAAGTAAACTTTTCATAGTAATTTTTTAAATAATTGTACTTCTAACAAATAAAAATCGAAATGTTAGGCAGTCGCTGGCGGACCGCGAAGCTGGAAAGGTAGCTTCTGATAATCACTTAAAAATTGATAAAAATCGAAGAATTGTTTTTTTACCTGCTTTTCTACAAAAGGTTCAAAATTAATGAAGTTGGCAACTAGTGCAGGGTTTTTATGAAAAGAGTGTAATTCACAGTCAATGCTGCTTGCATGAAAATGCTCATCGGCATAATTATAACACAATTCGTGCCCGTGCCCGCTAAAGATATGCGAGAAGCTAATAGCCGCGGGAATTAAAAGTAAAACTCCCAGTGAGATGGCGAATATGTGTTTAAAGATCTTCAAAAAAAATTATTGAAATAACTTAGCAAGTCCCATTCTACTTAACATTTTCTTCTGGAAAGACCAAAAGAACTGAAACTGGCCAAAGATCCAGCCGAAGCTAACCAATAATACCTGGTAAATTGGAAAAATCAGGAAAATTCTGGCACTCCAATAAACGGCCCAATGGGAAGTGGTTTCATAAATACCTAAAAAATTACATAGGGGTTCAGCTAATTTAGCCGATGTAGATCCCGTAATAGCGAATACTATAAGAATTATAAATATTTGCCAATTAGAATCAATACCCCAACGCGCTTTTAATTTATTCATACGACAAAAGTACTAAAAGCATTCAAGAATTAAAATAAACACTGTTAAATGCGTGTAGGGACAGAGAATTTTTGGTTATAGTGCCTGCTAAAAAAGACAAAATAATTGTACAACAAGTAATTCACTTCGTAACCATAATCTATGGAAGGATTATAATTTATTTCCTGAAGATAGAGATCAGGATTATAATTCTGCGGCTGGCTTACCCGTTGATTAAATTCTGATACCAAAAATCTATTTTTGTTTTCTAAATACTGCTGAGAGTAATAACCTTCAGGTCTCGCGATGGAATTTATAAATAAATTAAAACCGGGCTCAATGATAATTATTTCATATTCTAAACTATCATTAGCAATACGCACGGTGTCCTGATTAGTTTGAGAATCCCCAAGTTTTCTATCCCTTGTGCTTCCACAACTGTAAACAAATAATCCTAATAATATTATATATATGAAATTTTTCATTCTTGTTCTTTAACTCAGCTTGTGAGCTTATTTTTTTAATTGAAACTTACTTTTAAAGGTGTTCAGTAAACAAAATAGGACAAAAATTATACCTTATTTTTATTTACCACCCAACATACCGCCAAGCAAACTTCCACCTTTTTTTCCTTTTTTGCCGCCCAGTACCATTCCTGCGACATCGTCTATCACGCTACCGTCGCCATCGGCATCTAATAAAGTTTCCACTAAAGATTGATCGTGGGAAGAATTGGATCCCATAACAGAGCCTAGTAAGTCAGATAATCCTGAAGCGCCTATATTATCTTTTCGCTTTTGTTGCCCTAATAGCCCCATTATAACAGGAGCAGCCATTTCCAAAATTTTGTTTACAGAAGTTTCGTCCATATTTAAAGCTCCGGCAATGGTTTTACTTATTCCGATTTGCCTGGAACCCAGCACGTGGTTTAAAATCTTACTGCCTTCGCCGGTAAGTTCTTCAGCATCTTTTTCTTCCAGGTTGTTTAAGACGTCACCATTATGTTTTTCGCTCTGTAAGGCTTTATCTAAATTTTCAGCACCTTCCGGATCTTTAGTGTTTCGCTTCATCGCACCAAGAATTAATGGCAAAGCCATTCCAAGGGCTGATGTCACTTTTCCCTTATCTTCAGAAGTTTTTGAACTGGCTTTCTTTACCAGTTCTTCTCCCATTTGTGTGTTCAGTAAATCTAATATAGAAGCCATAAATTATTTTTTTATTGAATTTACGGCTTTTAACCAGTATGAGGCGTTAAAGCTTTACTATAATCTACTTTTTAAAGT
This sequence comes from Salegentibacter mishustinae, assembly GCF_002900095.1. Taxonomy (NCBI): domain Bacteria; kingdom Pseudomonadati; phylum Bacteroidota; class Flavobacteriia; order Flavobacteriales; family Flavobacteriaceae; genus Salegentibacter; species Salegentibacter mishustinae. The sequence goes on from NZ_LLKN01000002.1 coordinate 1,338,683, forward strand.
GTGAAATTATTTGTTGAGCAAGTTCTAAACCTATACGCTCCTGTGCCTCAAGAGTAGAAGCGCCAATGTGCGGACTCAAAGAAAGCTTTTCGTTCATCAACAATTTTATGGCCGGTCTTGGTTCTGCTTCAAAAGTGTCTAAACCAGAAAATGAAACCTTACCTTCTTCTATAGCCTCCAAAAGTGCTACTTCATCTATTACGCCGCCGCGGGCGGTATTAATTATACCAACTCCGGGTTTCATCGCATCCAGCTCCTTCTTGCCAATTAATGGTTTAGTTTGCGCAGGTACGTGCAGCGTTATAAAATCTGAATGTTTTATGAGTTCTTCAACAGGCTCAGTTTTAATGGGTATTTCTATACTTTGATGATTGTAAAATTCTAAAGTGATTTTTACTTCTCCTACTTCCTTATCGCTCGCAATTACTTTCATTCCGAGGCCTAAGGCTATTTTGGCGACTTCTCTACCAATTCTTCCAAAACCAATAATTCCCAGCGTTTTTCCTCTAAGTTCTATTCCTGCGGAATAAGATTTCTTTAATTCTTTAAAGCGCGATTCACCTTCCAGGGGCATATTCCTATTGGCATCGAATAATTTTCTAACTCCGCTAAAAAGATGGGCAAAAACAAGTTCTGCCACAGAAGCTGAAGCTGCCTGGGGTGTATTAATAACTTTTATGCCTTTGCTTTCAGCATAGTCTACGGCAATGTTATCTAAACCAACGCCGCCACGACCTATTACTTTTAAATTCTTACACGCATCTATAACAGCCTTATCTACCGTGGTGGCACTACGTACCAATAAAACTTTTATGCCTTTAGAATTAATATAATCGGCAAGTTGTTCCTGGGCAACTTTGGTGCTAACAACTTCAAATCCTGCGTTTTCAAGCTGTTCTATTCCAGCTTTTGCAAGACCATCGTTGGCCAAAATTTTAATCTTTTCAGGTTGAGTTGGAGTAGTAGGTTTATTAAAAAAATCTTCAGGTTTCATTTATTTTATAATTTAATCCCTGTATGGGAATTTTCAGGAATATATTTTCCTGTACGTTTTCAGTTTATTAATACTATTTCAGCTGGTTTTAGGCTTTTTTAGGACTGTTTTTCGAGCTTTTGCATGGTTTCAACCAGTACTTTTACGCTTTCAATATCTAAGGCGTTATACATAGAAGCCCGATACCCTCCAACACTTCTGTGACCGTTAAGTCCGTTAATGCCGGCATCTTTCCAAAGTTTGTCAAAATCTTCTTTCTTGCTTTCGTCTACAAGATTAAAAGTGGCATTCATTGTAGACCTGTCTTCAACTTCAGCAAAACCTTTAAAAAGCGGATTTCTATCTATTTCTTTATAAAGTAGATCGGCTTTTTCGGTATTTCGTTTTTCCATGGCTGCAATTCCGCCGTGATTTTTAATCCATCTTAGGGTTAAAAGCGAAACATACACCGCGTAAACAGCCGGAGTGTTAAACATACTATCTTTTTCCAGGTGTACATTGTAATTGAGCATAGATGGAATTTCACGATCAACTTTTCCTAAAATATCTTCTTTAATTACCACGAGTGTAGTTCCCGCAGGGCCCATATTTTTTTGAGCGCCCGCATAAATAAGATCGAATTTTGAAAAATCGAGTTCCCTGGAAAATATATCGCTACTCATGTCACACACCAATTGGGCATCAACATCAAGGAAATCTTTTATTTGCGTTCCGAAAATGGTGTTATTGCTGGTGCAATGAAAATAATCTACATCAGAAGGAATTTGATAATTCTTTGGGATATAATTGAAGTTTTTATCTTTAGAAGAGGCCACTTCAACTACTTCGCCAAAAATTTTCGCTTCTTTTATCGCTTTAGAAGACCAGGTACCGGTATTTAGATAAGCTGCTTTTTTAATCAGTAAGTTATAAGCCGTCATTAGAAATTGCATACTGGCACCTCCTTGCAAAAACAAGGCTTTATAGCCTTTATTTTGAAGCCCTAAAAGTTCCAGAGAAAGGTTTCGGGCTTCTTCCATCACGTCTACAAAAGCTGTGCTACGATGGGAAATTTCCATAATAGACAAGCCTGAATCCTGGTAATTTAAAATGCCCTGAGCCGCTTCTTTAAAAACTTCCTGCGGTAAAATACAGGGCCCGGCGCTATAATTATGTTTTTTCATAGTTGGTTTATAAAAGTGGTTAGTCTTATGTTTTAAAGTTCTTCTAAAAATTTTAAAGTATCTACGCCATCAGCATAATCCCATAATTTTGGTTGTTGGGTTTGGCCAAAATCAACTTCAGCATTTGTTCCTACAACGCATTGCAGGTTTTCTTTATTTTGCTCAAGCTTTTCCTGTAATTCCTTTTCATCCTCATATTTTTCATAAAACAAGGTGGCGATAGGGGAACCAAAACTTTCGTCTTCTTTTAGAATAAGAAATCCGTTTTCCAGCAATTTAAATTCACTCATTAAATACACTGCTTTATTATAATCGTAGTTATTGGAGTATTTAGCTGAATTCAATAAAGTATTCCACGGGTACATCGCCTTAAAGAAAGCATCAAAATTATAGTTTTCGGGAACATAAAGTTTAGAAACATTGCGGCAACCTAAACCAAAATATCTAAAAACATCTTCGCTTAGAGCTTCCAGTTCTTCTTTACTTTCATTACCGGTAAGAATGGCAACCGAATTTCGGTTTTTTCTTATGATATTAGGTTTCCCAGAGAAATAATACTCAAAATAGCGTGCGGTATTGTTACTTCCGGTAGCGATTACCGCATCAAAATTGGTAAGTTTATCTTCAGTAAATCTTATTCGTTCTTCAAATTCTGGCGCTATATTCATTAGAAACCCGGCAATTACCGGTAACAATTGTTTATCGTTAGAAGATTGTTTTACCAGTACTTTATGCCCTGAAATTAAAACCGAAACAAAATCGTGAAATCCAACTAATGGAATATTGCCGGCCATAATAATGGCTACGGTTTTTTGTTCTGGTTTATCGAATTTATAAGGTTCAAGCCATTGGTCCAAATTGCTTTGCGTTAGCGCTTTGCTCCATTGCTGAAGTGAAAAAATCACGTTTTCTCGAGTAAACCAGCCATTATAATGAACAGCCTGATCAATTTTATTAATTAATTCATTAAAAAATCTTTCGTTTTCAGGCGTTATTTTTATTGAATTATTAGTGGCATCCCCAAAAAGACTCAGGAATTTTCCCACTTGAACAAAATATGATTTTCTTTCTTCGATTGTCATTTCCTTATTTGGTTATGATAGCCAATGGCTTTAAATTTGTAGCGCGAAATTAAAACTTAAGGCGGCAAACTCCTAAAAAACGACGGGAAATACCAACTAAGTTTTATGATAATTAAATTACAAAGAAAAAAGCTATGGCAATTGTTATAACAGATGAGTGCATAAACTGCGGTGCTTGCGAGCCCGAGTGTCCAAATACAGCAATTTACGAAGGTGCAGATGACTGGCGTTATGCCGATGGTACAGACCTGGAAGGTAACGTAGTACTACCCAACGGGAAAGAAGCCGATGCTAACGAAGCCCAGGAACCTATTAGCGATGAGATCTATTATATTGTACCAGATAAGTGTACAGAATGTAAAGGATTTCACGAAGAACCACAATGTGCTGCGGTTTGCCCGGTAGATTGTTGTGTACCAGATGATGAACACGTAGAAAGCGAAGAAGAATTACTCGCCAAGCAGAAATTTATGCACGAGAACGAATAATTTCTGCTGAATTTAGAATATAAAAGATCCCGTTTTAGTTGAAATGGGATCTTTTTTTATATAATAGAAATGCTTATGAAACCGCGAACTTAATCTCATTACGATAAACCGAAGGTGACTTGCCGGTAAACTTTTTAAACTGCTTGTTAAAGTGACTAAAATTATTAAAGCCACTTTCAAAGCACACATCGGTGATACTTATTTGCTTTTCGTGTAGTAATTTTGCAGCGTGTACCAGGCGATATTCGTTCACGAATTGTACAAAAGTTTTTCCAGTCGTTTTTTTGAAATATCTACAAAAAGCCGGCACCGTCATACTCACCACATCGGCAATTTCTTCCAGGGCAATATTTCTTTTAAACTCGTTCTTTACAAAATTAAAGATCACGTTAATTCTATTGTGATCTTCAAGTTCGGTATCCAGTACAAAGCCTTCGGCATTTAAAAGCGTAAAATCTTTTGCATTTTCCAGCATATTAAGAACATCTAGCAAACCCAGTAGCCTTTTATAGTTAGTTAATGAGCTTAAGGCTTCTATTTTTTCCCCAATAAGGTTTTTATCTTCTCCGTGAAAAACAATTCCATTTTTGGCCCGCTCAAGTAAAACCCGCACATTTCTCATTTCAGGAATTTCCCAGAAATTTTTTCCGAGGAAATCGGGACTAAATTGTATTACGGTTTCCTTATCGTTATCGGTTAAACTATCTGTAAAGCCGCAATGCGGCAGGTTAGAGCCAATTAGAATAAGATCACCGTGTTGATAGTATGAAATGTGACTTCCAATTTGCCTTTTTCCCGAGCCCCCATTTACATAAACAAGTTCAATTTCTGGATGGTAGTGCCAAAAAGTATGATTTCTGTTTTGATTCTCCTGGTTAAAACTTTTAAAGGAAAATGAACTTCCAAAGCTTGGATCGACTTTTTCAAAAGAAGGTTTACTAATTTTTACCATATTGTCAATAAATTAACTTTTATATAATGTGCACTTAATATTCCACTCTAAAACAAAATTAACTCAAAAATATGCTATTTGTACAATAATTAAGTATTAAATAATTGTAAAGGTTAATAATGAACATTTTCTTGTTTATTCACTACTATTCTAAAGGGAAACCCTGGCTTATCTTTGTAAATGAATACAAGGAGTATTAACAGTTAAAAAACAGTATTATGAAAAAACTATTGAAAAATTCGTTATTGCTAGTAGCTTTAATTACAGGAATAAATATTTATGCAGCTGATCGTGTGGAGGTTAGTGTAAAAGAAGAGCAAACTCTTATTATAGAGTTAGATGAGGTAAGTACTATAAGTTTAAAAGACATTTCTGGCTTTATCTTATTTAAAGATAGCCCGGCATTAGATGGCAATTACAGTAAACAAATTGATTTTAGTCGAATTCCTGCCGGAACTTATTTCTTAAATACTGAAGATCTTAATGGTGTTTATACTACGGTAATTAAAAAATCTTCTAGCGGGATTAGAATTGAAGCTAAAACAGCAGCCGTAGTGTTTAAGCCTATTTATAAGGTTAACGATAAAGAGGTGAAGTTTTTCCTGACTAATCCTTCAAAAACTTATGCCAGCCTAAGAGTATACGATGCCAGTGGTGAGTTAGTTGGAGAGATGAGAGAGAAAACTTACACTATGAATAAAACACTTGACTTTTCAAAAATGCCAAAAGGTGAATATATTTTTAAAGTAAGTGTTTCTGGCGAGGTTTTTACTGAAAAACTAGCTATTTAATTAAGCTGATTGCATTAAACAAAAGCAGGGATTTAAGCCATAAATTCCTGCTTTTTTTATGTCTAATTTAAATGTTTGAGGAGCAGCTCAAGGTCAGGAGGTAGTGGAAGTATTCTTTTGAATGAAATAGAATTATTTTATGTTTTCTTATAAAACCGAAGTACTAAGTATAAGCTTCGGTTTTTTTGTGCCAGGCTGTTAAATTATTTCAAAGATTTTAAGTATTTTCAGCCTGAAATGGAGTTTTGTATCCATAGTGAAATTCGTAATTAGCCTACAATGATAAGCCCTGACCAATTAAAGGAAATATTCCAGTCTTTTCCAGACAACTGTGTGTTATTAAAACCAGATTTGCCGAGATTCAATATAATTGAGGTTAATCGTTCTTTTGAAGAAATTACCGGAATCAAAAAGGAAAAGCTTTTAGGGAGTGATCTAATAGAATTTTTTACCGGTGAGAGCGTAGGTAAGGAATTTGAAGATATACTTTCTTCCTCTTTGCAAAATGCAATGGAATCTGGAAAGCCAGATCATATTTCATCGTTTAGATACGATCTAACCGACTCGGAGACCGGAACTTTACAGCGTAAATTCTGGGAGGCAGATAATATTCCTGTTACAAACGATAAAGGGGAAACCGACTTTATATTGCACCGTCTTCGGGATATTACGCATACCGTTGTAGCTAAAGAAAAAGAGCAAAATTCCTTAAAAAATCTTAGAGATAATGAAAATCTATTAAAGGAAACTCAGGAGTTAGCGCAAATAGGAAGCTGGGAATTAGATCTAGAAGAAGATAAGCTTCATTGGTGCAATATGCTTAAGAAGATTCACGAAGTTCCACATAATTATATCCCTAAACTGGAGACTGCCATAGCTTTTTATAAATCAGATAAAGATAAAGCCATAATAAGTGATGCGGTTTCCAACGCTATTGAAACTGGAAAGGGTTTTGACCTTGAACTGGAAATAGTTACCGCTAAAAATAACGATAAGTGGATTAGGGCTACCGGAAAGGCAGAGTTAAGAAATGGAAAGTGTATTCGTCTATACGGCGCTACCCAGGATATTACTGCTCGAAAATTGGTTGAAACCAGGCTTAAGCATATAAACGATAATATTCCCGGAGTTGTATTTAGATATAAACTTAAACCTAACGGTGAGGATGAATTAATGTATGTGAGTGAAGGAGCGAAAGAGGTTTGGGGTGTTTCTGCAGATGAGGCTACTCTCGATAATAAAAGAGTATGGGATTTATACAGTAAAGAAGATTTTGAATATGTGAACCAAACTATTATGGAGTCTGCTAAAAATTTGCAGGTCTGGTCCAAAGAATGGCGAATAAACCACCCAGATAAAGGGATTAGGTGGAATAGAGGAATTGGAGCTCCTCAAAAACTTTCTGACGGAAGCATAGTTTGGGATTCTATAGTGCTTGATGTAACCGAAGAAAAAGTAGCTTACGAATTATTGGAGATCAATGAATCCAGGCAGAGTAGTTTGCTGGATTCGCAGACTAATTATGTGATTAGAACAGATATTTACGGAAATTATACTTATTACAATAATAAATTTAAGGAAGATTTTGGTTGGATACACGAAAAATCTGGCGTAATAGGAGATAACTGCATGGTTGCTGTAATTGAAGAAGATAGGCCTAAAGTTGAAGCTACAGCCCTAAAGTGCCTGGAAAACCCTAACGAAACCTTTCAAATAGAAATAGGGAAACCAAGACGTGATGGGAAGGTGCGCACTACAGTTTGGGATTTTGTAGCTCTTACTGATGCTGAAGGGAATCCTACAGAAATTCAATGTATAGGAATAGATATTTCAAAGAAAAAAGAGGCCGAAATTGCTTTGAATAAAGCAAAGGAACAGTACGAAGGATTGATACAGAGTATTGAAGGTGTTTTTTGGGAACTGGATATTGAAACTTTTGAATTCACTTTTGTAAGTAGGCAGGCTATAGACCTTATAGGAATTGAACCTTCCAAATGGTATAATGATCCTAAATTCTGGGAAGAACACATTCATCCTGAAGATAGGGAATATGCCATCAATTTCTGTATGAATCAGGTTAGAGAAGAAAAAAACCACAGTTTTGAATATAGGATGCTAAAAGGGGATGGCAGTTATGTTTGGGTAAGTGATGTGGTTTCAATAGTTAAAGAAAATGGAAAGGTAAAGTGGCTTAGAGGTATAATGACCGATATTTCAAAGAGGAAACTCGCAGAAGAGCAGCTTCAGCTTAGTGAGCAACGTTTTAAAGGCCTGGTGCAGGAGGGGGGAGATCTTATTGCTTTATTAGATGAAAATGGGGATTATTTGTATGCCAGCCCTACTTCCATTTCCGTATTGGGATATACTCCTGAGGATTTCAGTAATCGAAATGCTTTTGAGTTTGTTCACCCGGAAGATGTGGAAAGAGTTCAGGAGAAATTTGAAAAGATTTTATTTAAGAAAAGGATAGAAATAAGTCCGTTTAGATTTAGCCATAAAAATGGTGGCTGGCGTTGGTTGGAAACTACGGTAACCAACCTTATGGACGACCCAGCTGTAAAAGGTTTTGTTGCAAATTCCAGGGATGTTACCGAAAAATTGCGTTTTCAGGAACTGGAATACCTGGAGCGCAAAATCCTGGAAATGAACTTTAAAAAAGGTTTAAGACTAAAGCAAATTTTGAATTTTTACCTCGAAAAATTAGAGGTTATAAATCCTAATGCTTTTTTCATTATACAGAAATTGGAAAATGGCAAATTACATAATTGGGCTTCTGGAGGCACCCCTCTAACTTTGGTTGATGCCCTGGAGGGGCGATCAATAAAGGAGGAAAATGGAATTTGTTCGTTAAGCTTTAAGGGAAAAGAATCAAATATCTTAAAAACAAAAGATGCAATAGATTCACCATTGAAAACCATAGCTTTAGAAAATAAAATTGATTGTTGTTGGTCTTTTCCTATTATAGATTCAAAAGGAGAAACGCTGGGAATATTTTCTGTTTTCTATAAAAATGATCCCTTACCAGAGAAAATCCAGGAGAAAAGAACTATTAGGAGAACAATTGGGCTGCTACAATTAATTATAGAATTTCATCTTAATGAGATCGCCTTAAAACGAAGTAACCAGCGTTTCGAATTTGTAAATAAAGCTACCGAAGATGCTATTTATGATTGGGATGCTATAAACGATGAATTACAATGGGGAGATGGTTTTTATAAAATGTTTGGCTATGAGCGTGACGGCAAACATTCTAACTTAGATAAATGGAGTTCTGGTGTGCATCCCGATGATGTTGCTGCAGTAGAACGAGATCTGGAAGCCAGCCTAAAAAATACTAATATAAATAGATGGTTTTCTGAATATTGCTTCAGGAAAGCTGACGGAAGTTACCTTGATATTATTGAAAGCGGGTATATTATTAGGAATGAAGAGGGCGAAGCGATAAGAATGATAGGGGTTTTACGTGATGTCACCAATATAAAAGCCTACGAGAAAGAACTTGAAAATGCGAATGAAAGATACCGTTTTGCCACAAAAGCAACCTCAGATGCTATTTGGGACTACAATGCCGAGGATGAAAGTGTAGTTTGGGGTGCCGGTTTTGAAAATTTATTTGGTTTCAAACTCAAAAATTTAAAGCCAGACCTTAGCCCGTGGTACGAAAATATTCATCCCGATGATCGCAAAAGAATTGATGAAAGCTTTCAACAAGCAGTAAGTGATAATACTGAGATTTGGGAAGAGGAGTATAGATTTAAAAATGTTCACGGGCAATATCTAGATGTTTTTGACCGGGGCTTTATAGTTAGGGACAAAAATGGAATAGCCAAAAGAATGGTTGGAGCAATGCAGGATATCACCCGCAAGAAACAGTATGAAAATTCACTTGAAAAATTAAATTTAGACTTAAAAAAGCGGGCTAAAGAACTTGCAATTTCTAATGCCGAATTAGAGCAATTCGCCTATGTGGCTTCTCACGATCTCCAGGAACCTTTAAGGATGGTAACCAGTTTTCTTACCCAATTAGAAAAGAAGTATGGTGATGTTTTAGATGAAAAAGGTTTGTTGTATATAGATTTTGCGGTAGATGGCGCAAAAAGAATGCGGCAAATTATCCTGGATCTTTTAGAGTTTTCCAGGGTAGGGAGAACCGAAGATAAATTGGAGACAGTTGATATAAATGATGTTCTGGATGATGTAAAACACCTTTATCGAAAAAAGATTTCAGATAAAAAAGTAAAAATTATAACCGAAACCCTTCCGGTAATAGAAGCACCTAAAAGCCCGATAAGACAGGTTTTTCAGAATTTAATTAGTAACGCTATAAAATATAGTAAAGAAGGTATAAGTCCGGAAATAAACATAAAACACAACGAAACTGAAGATTTCTGGGAGTTTACTATTCAAGACAATGGGATTGGAATAGAGCAGGAATATTTTGATCGTATTTTTGTAATATTTCAGCGCTTGCATCGCCGTGAAGAATATTCCGGTACCGGAATGGGGCTTGCAGTGACGAAAAAGATCATAGAAAATCTTGGCGGTAAAATATGGCTGGAATCCCTGGAAGGTGAAGGGACCAAATTTCATTTTACAATTTCAAAAAGTATTGCTAAATTGTAATATAATTCTTACATTTTAACTCTTATTGTTAATTAAAGTAATAAGGATTTTGGTTAAGCATTATTAATATCCTTATATTATACTATTAAAATTTTTAAAAGAATTTTATTGCTATGGAATCTATACATATACTTTTAGTTGAAGATAATGAAGGAGATATAATCTTAACTACAGAGGCTCTTGAAGAAGGTAGAATTCTCAACAAGTTAAGTGTGGTTAGAGATGGAAGGGAAGCCGTAGATTTTTTAAATAAAGATGGAGCTTTTAAAAAAGCACTTACTCCAGATCTGATTCTATTAGACGTGAATCTTCCAAAAATGAATGGGCACGAAGTATTAAAATATATAAAGCAACACGAGAAATTAAAAAAGATACCGGTAATAATGCTTACCACTTCCTCATCCCAGGAAGACATTGATAACTCGTATCAAAATTATGCCAACTGTTATATCACAAAACCTATAGAAGTTGGCGATTTTATGAAAGCCATTAATCAAATTGAAGAGTTTTGGGTAAATTTGGTAAAACTTCCTTCTAAATAGTTATTTTCCCTTAAAATTATAATTAACATTAAATTTTAAATCTTTGTTAATTAAAATAGTCCAGCTTTGTTTTAACTTTTTGGGCTATGCCTTATATTAGCGCCACAACTCCATGAACTACTTATGAGCCAGGAAACGAAGTATACTGAAGATAATATACGGTCTTTAGACTGGAAAGAACATATTAGAATGCGTCCCGGAATGTACATTGGTAAGCTGGGAGACGGCTCCAGTGCTGATGATGGGATTTATATTCTCCTAAAAGAAGTACTGGATAACAGTATTGATGAATTTGTAATGGGATCTGGCAAAACCATTGAGATCTCGGTGCAAAATCAGCGTGTGATTGTTCGGGATTATGGTCGTGGTATTCCTTTAGGAAAAGTAGTTGATGTAGTTTCAAAAATGAATACGGGCGGGAAATACGATACCCGTGCCTTTAAGAAATCGGTTGGACTTAATGGAGTTGGTACTAAAGCCGTAAATGCACTTTCTTCATATTTTAGAGTTGAATCTTCCAGAGATGGGAAATCTCACGCTGCCGAATTTGAGCAGGGAGAATTAAAGGATGAAGAACATCTTGATGAAACTTCCCGTCGTCGCGGAACCAAGGTTACCTTTGTTCCCGATGAGGTTATTTTTAAGAATTTCAAGTTCAGAAATGAGTATATAGAAAAAATGCTGAAAAATTATGTGTACCTGAATCCAGGGTTAACCATAATTTTTAACGGCGAAAAATTCTATTCAGAAAACGGACTTAAAGACCTTTTAAAAGATAGTATTCACGAAGATGAGCGTTTATATGAAATTATTCATATGCGCGGTGAGGATATTGAAGTTGCATTAACACATAGTAAAGCCCAATATAGTGAAGAATATCATTCTTTTGTGAATGGGCAAAATACTTCCCAGGGAGGAACACACCTGGCGGCTTTTAGAGAGGCAATAGTTAAAACGGTACGCGAGTTCTACGGAAAAAATTACGATGCCAGCGATATTAGAAAATCTATAGTATCGGCAATTAGTATTAAAGTAATGGAGCCTGTTTTTGAAAGTCAGACTAAAACAAAACTGGGTTCTACAGATATGGGTGGGAAAATGCCCACCGTACGGACATACATTAACGATTTTCTAAAAACACAGCTGGATAATTACCTGCACAAAAACCAGGAAACTGCCGATAGGCTTCAGCGTAAAATTTTACAGGCCGAAAGGGAGCGTAAAGATCTTTCGGGAATTAGAAAACTTGCAAAGGATAGGGCTAAAAAAGCCAGTCTTCACAATAAAAAATTACGTGATTGCCGTATTCATCTTGGAGACAGTAAGAAAGAACGCTATTTAGAAACTACTTTATTTATTACCGAGGGAGATTCGGCGAGTGGTTCTATTACCAAATCTCGTGATGTCAATACTCAAGCGGTTTTCAGTTTAAAAGGGAAACCTTTAAACAGTTATGGTTTAAGTAAAAAGATTGTTTACGAAAATGAAGAATTCAATTTATTGCAAGCCGCACTTAATATTGAAGAATCTTTAGAAGATCTTAGATATAATAATATTGTAATTGCAACTGATGCCGATGTAGATGGAATGCATATTCGTCTTTTGTTGATTACATTTTTTCTCCAGTTTTTTCCCGAATTAATCAAGGAAAATCATCTTTATATCCTGCAAACTCCGTTGTTTAGAGTTCGTAATAAGAAAGAAACTATTTATTGTTATAGTGAACAGGAACGTAAAAATGCGGTAGAAAAATTAACCGGAAAAGCAGAAATTACTCGATTTAAAGGTTTAGGGGAAATTTCACCAGATGAATTTCAGCATTTTATTGGTGAAGATATTCGATTAGATCCAGTGATGCTGGACAAAGAAAAGTCTATAGACGAAATGCTTAATTTCTATATGGGTAAAAATACGCCAGACAGGCAGGAATTTATTATCGACAATCTTAAAGTTGAACTTGACCTTATTGAAGAGTTGGGCTTATGAGATTCACCAATAGAAATGAAGTAAAAATAGTTCCTTCAATGTACATCGTTTTGGTGGCGATATTTGTCACCAATATTTTTGTGAATATTGAGCTAATGAGTAGCGAAGAACCGGTAAGGTTCAGTCATTATGTACCAAATATTGTGGTGCTTATACTTGGTTTTTATGTGCATAAAATAGGTCAGAGTTTTGACTTTGACAGCGATGGTGAAACCCTAAATCTAAAGAATAACGGTGTTTTCTTTTCAAAATTTATGGAATACCGGGTAAAGAAGGCAGAATTTCCCAAGCGTAAGTTGGGTAAATTTAGATTTAGTGATTACTTTTTTTATTCCGCAGTAACAATTTATATAAGTTCGCGCAGAAGACGCGGTTACAAAAAATATACTTTTAATACTACTTTTCTCAGCCGTAAAAAGAAGCGTGGCATGATAGCTTCTATGCAGAAAATAGTGGAAAATCAAAAAACTACAGCTTAATGGAAGAAAACCAGGAAGAAGCTAAGGATGAACATTTAGAACAACCAAAAGAAGAGCTTATAAAAGTAACCGGAATGTATAAAGACTGGTTTCTTGACTATGCATCTTATGTGATTCTGGAGCGTGCGGTACCTGCCATGGAAGATGGTTTCAAACCGGTGCAGCGCCGTATCATGCATTCTATGAAAGATCTGGACGATGGCCGTTACAATAAAGTAGCAAATATCGTAGGGCATACCATGCAGTATCACCCACACGGCGATGCCAGTATTGGTGATGCAATGGTACAAATGGGCCAGAAAGATATTCTCATCGATACCCAGGGAAACTGGGGAAATATTTTAACCGGAGACCGATCTGCCGCGCCAAGATATATTGAAGCCCGTTTATCTAAATTCGCGCTGGAAGTCTTATTTAATCCGAAATTAACTGAGTGGCAACTTTCTTATGATGGGAGAAAAAAAGAGCCTGTAAACTTACCGGTTAAATTTCCTATGTTGCTTGCTCAGGGAGCCGAAGGTATTGCTGTAGGTTTGAGTACTCGTGTACTTCCACATAATTTTAATGAACTTATAGATGCTTCTATAAAACATTTAAAAGGAAAAAAATTCACTTTATTCCCCGATTTTCCTACGGGTGGAATTGCTGATATTTCAAATTATAATGATGGAATGCGGGGAGGTCGTGTAAGAGTGCGGGCTAAAATTAGCCAGTATGATAAAAATACCCTGGCAATTACCGAAATCCCCTATGGAACCACAACTACCTCGCTAATAGATTCTATTCTAAAAGCGAACGATAAGGGCAAGATTAAGGTCAAGAAGATTGAGGATAATACCGCTGCCGAAGTTGAGATACTTATTCATTTGCCAAATAATATTTCTCCAGATAGAACTATAGATGCGCTGTACGCATTTACCTATTGCGAGAATTCTATCGCACCGCTAGGCTGTGTAATTATTGATAATAAGCCTATTTTCCTTGGTGTTTCAGAAATATTAAGAAGCTCTACAGATCATACCCTTCATTTGCTGAAAAGGGAATTGGAGATCACGCTTGACGAATTGGAAGAGCAATGGCATTTTTCATCTTTAGAGCGAATTTTTATTGAAAAACGAATCTACCGTGAGATAGAAGAGGAAGAAACCTGGGATGGCGTGATCAATGCCATAGATGAAGGTTTAAAACCACATATAAAACACCTGAAGCGTGCCGTAACCCGCGAAGATATTACCAGGCTTACCGAAATTAGGATCAAAAGAATTTCGAAATTCGATTTAGATAAGGCGCAACAAAAAATTGAGTCTTTAGAAGATGAGATCGCCAATGTGAAGCATCATTTAGATCATTTGGTAGATTATGCCGTTGCCTATTTTACTAAACTGAAGAAAGATTACGGGCAGGAGAAAGATCGAAAAACCGAGCTTCGTATTTTTGATGATATAGAAGCAACCAAGGTCGTAATTAGAAACTCAAAACTTTATGTAAACCGTAAAGAAGGTTTTATTGGTACTGCACTTAAGAAAGACGAGTATGTCACCGATTGTAGTGATATAGACGATATTATTTGCTTTACTGCAGATGGTAAAATGATGGTCACCAAGGTAGATACTAAAACCTTTATTGGAAAAGATATTATTCACGTCGCTATCTTTAAGAAAAAAGATAAACGAACCATTTATAATATGATTTATCGCGATGGTAAAGGCGGAGCATCGTATATAAAAAGATTTTCGGTGACCTCGGTAACCCGCGATAGGGAATACGATTTAACCCAGGGTAAAAAAGATTCAAAAGTGCATTACTTTACAGCAAATCCTAATGGGGAAGCTGAAGTAGTGACTATTTTCCTAAGACAGGTTGGGAGCATTAAAAAACTAAAATTTGATGTTGACTTTGCCGATATGCTTATTAAGGGCAGAAATGTAAAAGGAAATATTGTTACTAAATACGCTGTAAAACGCGTAGAGCTAAAAGAAGAAGGTGTTTCTACCTTAAAGCCAAGAAGAATCTGGTTTGATGAAACGGTAAAAAGATTGAATGTTGATGAACGCGGAGAACTTCTTGGAGAATTTAGGGGAGAAGATCGCATTTTGATCGTTACCCAGGACGGAACTGCAAAAACCATAATCCCTGAACTTACTACCCGTTTTGATGAAGAAATGGTAGTATTGGAAAAATGGGTGCCGAAAAAACCAATTTCAGCAATTTACTGGGAGCCAGAAAAAGAGCGTTTTTATGTAAAACGTTTTTTAATAGAAAATCCGGATAAGGAGGAAAAATTTATCAGCGAACATGAAAACTCCTATTTAGAACTGGTTTCTACCGATTATTACCCGCAAGCGGAAATTGTATTCTCAAAACAACGTGGTAAAGAACAGCGTCCTAACGAAGAAGTTAATATTGAAGAATTCATTTCGGTAAAAGGTATTAAGGCTCTTGGAAACCAATTAACTACAGATAAGGTTAAACAGATAAATCCGTTAGAACCTTTACCCTACGAAGAGGAAGACGAAACACCTGCAGAAGATATTGAGGTGGTAGATGATGAAGCGGTTTCGGATGAAAAGAATAAGTTAAATATCGTTGGTAAAAAGGAAGATAAAGCTGACTCTTCTGAAAGCCAGGGGACATTATTTGATGAGTAAATGGGAATTATAAAAGAATTTAAAGAGTTTGCCATAAAAGGGAATATGGTAGATATGGCGGTAGGTATTATAATAGGTACCGCTTTTAATTCTGTTGTCAACACCCTGGTTAAAGAAGTGGTGATGCCACCTTTAAGCCTTATGACTAACGGTATTGAATTTGCCGATAAGAAATGGGTGTTACGCGATGCTGTTGCAGAAACAGAAGGTATTACCGCTATTGAGGAAGTGGCGATAGGCTACGGTGCTTTAATAGAAGCTTTCCTGGATTTTATTATTATTGGTTTTACTATTTTTCTGGTCATAAAAGTGATGAATCGTTTTAGAACTAAAGCCGAGAACCCTGAAGACAAGCGGGAAGTGACTCCAAAAGATATTGAGCTTTTATCGAAGATGAACCATTTAATGGAGGAGCAAAACCAGTTGCTTAAAAAGAATTTTTCGAATAAAGATTAATCTATTTAACGCGGTCTACCTGGCCGCGTTGTTTTTTATCCTGGCCTACAATCCCATATTCAAAAGTATAACCATCTTTATTGGTGGTTAAGATCTTCATATGAATGGGTTTTTCTTCAGCCATACTCTTTGGATTTAGATTTTTAAGAATATACTCGCAGTCGTTGATCCATCTAACCGATGAGGTGTCTGATTTCCCCTGGAATTTATCAATTTCTATAGAATCGTTCCTTATAAAGGTAGAAGTGGCTAATTCGCCATTTAAATAGGTTTTATACTCAAATGTGCCGGTTTTAAAATCGGTGCAGTTTCTTTCCGGTTCAAAACAGCCTGTAAAAATAAAAACCAGGCTTAATATTAGTAAAAGCTTCTTCATTATTGCAATTCCTTTTGAACTGCAAAATAAACCTATTTTCACCGGACTGTCAATTTTCAAAGGCCTCAAAAGTGCCATCTTCATAAAAAATAACAATCTTTCTAATGGGTTTGCTTTTTCCTTGCTGCGGAAAAGGAAAAGGCATTTCACTTTTCTCCTGGATATTTTGTTCGCGTGGTGGTTGCGTTGTACTAATTTCCGGTTTGGCCACAGGTGGAGGTGTGGGTTTTTCTGAAGGAGGAAAACTTCCTTTTCCATTTAACAGCCAGTATAATTCTACCTCTGGAAAAGACTTTACGATCTTCATTACAAAATCTAAACTCGGTTTATTTCTACCCGATAAAATATGCGAAATAGAAGAGCGGCCTACCTCAATTTTATCGGCAAAACCAGCGGCCGATAATTCATAAAATTCCAGTATTCTATGCAACCTTTTAGAGAAATCTTCCGTGTTTACCATTGTAAATTATATAAAGCCAAATTGCTATTTACAAATGTAATCAAACCCTGAATAGCTACCAAATTACAATTGTAATTAATTAAAAATGCATAAAGTTTAACTTTACTTGTTTATATTTAATTAACTAAAAATAAACAATTTAGATATTTAAAATAAAGGGATAGGATTTATTCCAATTTGGAGGTTGGTGAGAATGCCGCAGTGTTTACACTTGTAACTAACAAAAGTAAATTTAACTGTTTACAATTGTGAAATTTGTATTGTTTACTTTTGTAAACATGGAAGAAACAGGATTTATTAAAGCGCTTTTTGAAGATTATAATTCATTTAAAAACCATAAAATTTCAGGGCGGTATATCCAGCAAAAAGACATTCAAGTTTTGCTGGATAATTTGGGAGAGGAATTTTCGCTAAAAGAAATTGGAACATCGGTTTTAGGAAAACCTATTCATAGTATTCAATTTGGTAATGGACCGATTAAAATTCTTGCCTGGTCACAAATGCATGGAAATGAATCTACCACCACCAAGGCCGTTTTTGATCTGCTTAATTATATAAGTATACATAAACAAGAACCTTTAGTGCGGTCTATTTTGAATAATTGCAGTCTTTGTATTATCCCGATGTTGAATCCAGATGGAGCGGAAGCTTACACTCGCGTAAATGCTAATAGAATAGACTTAAATAGGGATGCGCAGGATTTGAGTCAGCCAGAAAGCAGAATTCTTAGCCAGGTTTTTAAGAATTTCAATCCTGATTTCTGCCTTAACCTACACGATCAACGCACTATATTTAGTGCAGGTAATAATCCTGAACCGGCTGTATTGTCGTTTTTAACGCCTTCAATGGATAAAGACCGGCAAATCTTCCCTTCGCGGATTAAGAGCATGCAGCTTATCGCTAAAATAGCGCAGGATCTTTCTGAATTGTTGCCGGGAAGAATAGGAAGGTATGATGATGGGTTTAATATAAATTGTACCGGAGATACTTTTCAAAGTACAAAAACTCCTACCATTCTTTTTGAAGCAGGGCATTTTCCGGGGGATTACAAGCGGGAAGAAACCAGGAAATACGTCTTTTTAGCGCTGGTTTCGGTTTTAAACTCTATTAGTGAAAATAATTTCCAGCAGATAGATTATCAGAAATACCAGGAAATTCCTGAAAATGAAAAATTGTTTAACGATATTATTTTGAGGGACGCTAACTCAGAAAATGGAGTAGTGGATATTGCTATTCAATATAAAGAAATAATAAAAGATCGAAAATTGTCCTTTTTCCCGGAAATTGAAAAAATAGCACCTAAAATTAAGAAGTTCGCACATAAAGAAATATTTTGTGAGAATAAAAAAATTGAAATTAACGATGAAAATACGCTCACCGAAAACGTTATAGTTAATAAAATAGTCTTAAATGGTGTGGAATTACCTCTTAAATGTGAATAATTCTCAAAAACCTTAGCAATAATTCAAGGATTTTGTATTAATTTTGAATTTCATATAAATAAAGAAGTTTAAAAAATGGCCAAGTTTAAATTAGACGAAACAGATCACCAGATTCTCGATATGTTAATTGAGAATACGAGGACCCCATTTACCGATATCGCGAAAAAGCTATTAATATCAGCTGGAACCGTGCACGTGCGTGTAAAGAAAATGGAGGAAGCAGGAATCATTAAAGGTTCTTCACTAACCCTTGATTATAAAAAATTAGGTTATGCGTTTATCGCCTACGTAGGCGTATTCCTAAAGAATACCTCGCAAACAAAATTTGTACTAGAGCGTATTAACGAAATTCCGTTTGTAACTGTAGCCCACGTTACTACAGGTAAATTTAATGTATTCTGTAAGATTAGAGCGCGCAATACACAACACGCTAAAGAAGTGATCTTTCAGTTAGACGATATTGAAGGAGTTTACAGAACAGAAACTATGATTTCTTTAGAAGAGAGCTTAAACGATAAAAAACGCTTAATGCATTCTATCTTTCAGGATATGTAAGCAATCCTAAACTTATTATAAAAACCCTTTAGGCTTACGTGTTTAAAGGGTTTTTTTATAACTTTAAATTTAATCTTAATCAACTAAAATTTATTATGCACAGAGAACCAAAACTAGAACGTTTTAATGAGAGCGTACTTTCAAAATATCAGGTTTATAACAGTATATTTTTAACGCTGCCTTTTGACGATATTAGTAAAACAGGATCGCTGCTGCCTCTTTTTCAGGAAATTTGCGAAGCGGGCTTTAAAGACAACAAAAACCCTTCAGAAATTATTGAAAATTTCTTCAGTAAATATCAGGATGATCCTTCAGAAGAAGACCAGATCAGTTTACTTTTTAGATTCATTCAGTATATAGAAAGACAGGTAGTGCTTTTTGATGCTATTGAAGATGCCTCTTTTACTACGGTGAATAATATGGATGGTCGTGGTACCCTTAGAAACGTTAAGGAAGAAGCCGAAGCTAAAGACAAAGTACCACAGCTTCGTGAATATCTTAAACGTTTTAATGTGAGGCCAACTTTAACTGCTCACCCTACACAATTCTATCCGGGTGCAGTTTTAGGAATTATAACCGATTTAGATAAGGCGGTTCAGAAAAATGATATTACCCTTATCAAAAAGCTTTTAGCGCAACTTGGAAAAACACCATTTTTCAAAAAAGAAAAACCAACCCCTTACGATGAAGCCGTAAGCCTTATCTGGTATTTTGAAAATGTATTTTACCAGAGTGTAAGTAAGATTTATAATTATATTCAGCAGAATATTTTTGATGGCGAAGATATAGGCAACCAGGTTATTAATTTAGGATTCTGGCCAGGGGGAGACCGTGATGGAAACCCGTTCGTAACTACCGAAATCACTTTAAAAGTAGCCCAAAGATTAAGAAGTACAATTTTACTGAATTATTACAGGGATCTTCGAGCTCTTAAAAGAAGAGTGACTTTTAACGAAGTAGATGTGATTATTTCCGAAATGGAAACACCGCTTTATCAAAGTGCAATTTCCAAGACTGGAAAGATTAAAATGTCACTTGAAGACTTTAGATCTAAACTCTACCAGATCAAAGATATAGTAGAGAAGAAACACCAGGGTTTATTTATTGAAGAGATTAACGATTTAATCAATAAAGTAAATATTTTCGGATACCATTTCGCAACCCTGGACATACGTCAGGATTCCGGAAAACACGCTGAAGTTTTAGAGGAAGTAATAAAAAGTCATCCAGAAATATTTCCAAAAAACTATGCTTCACTTTCTAATGAAGAACAAATTGAAATCCTAACAAAAGCTGAAGGAAAGATAGATCCTGATAAGTATGAAGATGGAATAACAAAATCTACACTTTCTTCTATTTATGCGATGCAGGAAATTCAGAAGAAAAATGGAGAGAATGGAGCCAATAGATATATAATTAGCCATAGTGAAGTGCCACAAAGTATTTTAGAACCTTTTGCCTTCTTAAAACTATGTGGATGGAAGAAACCAACAGTAGATATTATTCCTCTTTTTGAAACTGTTCCCGATTTAAAGGCTTCTCCAGATGTGATGGAGACTTTATATAACAATCCTGTTTACCGTGAACATTTAAAAAGAAGAGGAGATAAGCAAACAATTATGCTTGGTTTTAGCGATGGTACTAAAGATGGTGGATATTTAATGGCCAACTGGAGTATCTATAAAGCTAAAGAAATGCTTACAGAGGTTTCCAGGAAACACGGTATTAAAGTCGTATTCTTTGATGGTAGAGGAGGACCACCGGCACGTGGTGGTGGTAAAACTCACCAGTTCTACGCATCTTTAGGGTCTGGTATTGAAAATGAAGAAATTCAATTAACCGTACAGGGGCAAACCATTAGTTCTAATTTTGGAACGCGGGATTCTTGTAGATATAACCTGGAGCAATTGTTAAGTTCGGGGGTTTCTAATGAAATTTTTAGTCAGGATAAAAACCAGTTAACCGATGAAGACCGGGAAACAATGACGAACCTGGCTGAAATAAGTTATAAAACATATACAGACTTTAAACAGCACGAAAAGTTTATTCCTTATTTGGAAAAAATGAGTACGCTTAAATATTATTCTAAAACCAATATTGGTAGTCGCCCTTCTAAAAGAAATAAATCGGCTAAACTTAATCTAGACGATCTTAGGGCAATTCCATTTGTTGGAAGCTGGAGCCAGTTAAAACAAAACGTTCCAGGATTTTTTGGAGTAGGAACCGCTTTGGAAAAGTACGAAGAAGCAGGCGAATTTGAAAAAGTAAAGCATCTTTATAATAATTCGGTTTTCTTTAAAACTTTACTGGAGAATTCTATGATGAGTCTTACGAAATCTTTCTTTGCACTAACCAATTATATGGAGAAGGATAAAGAATTTGGTGAATTTTGGAAGATCATTTATGCTGAATATAAGCGTACCCATGCCATGTTACTTAAAGTAACGGGTTATGCTGAGCTTATGGAAAATCAGCCTGCCGGTAAAGCTTCAATTCAGGCGCGAGAGCGCATTGTATTACCATTGTTAACCATACAGCAGCACGCGCTTAGAAAAGTGCAGGAATTGCAGGATCAAGGTAAAAGTGCAGAGAAAATGCTGGAAGTTTACGAAAAAATGGTTACTCGTTCCCTTTACGGAAATATCAATGCAAGTAGAAATTCAGCTTAATATGATAGCAAACAGCTTAAATTCTGATGAGTACAATGCGTACTACGACAGGTATTTACAAAAAATCCCCGGCAATTTAGAGCTGGGGATTTTACTTCTGGAAAATAAGGAAGAATTTCTTCGTTTACTGGATAAGATAAAGCCTGAAGACCTAACTTATAGCTATGCCGAAGGTAAATGGAGCGTAGCAGAAGTTATTCAGCATCTTATAGATGTGGAAAGAATTTTTCAATATAGATCACTTACCCTGGCTAGAGAGCCCGGAATTAAATTGCCCGGTTTTGATCACGATGCATATGTTCCTATGAGTTCTGCCCAAAATAGAACTTTGAAATCTTTTAAAAAGGAATTTAAAGCAGTTAGAGACTCGGGAATATCGCTTTATCAGAGTTTTTCAGAAGAAATGTTGGTACGAAAAGGATTTGTAAGTGGCAGCGCTACAAGTTGCCGTGCCTTAGGTTTTATTTCCGCAGGGCATACCAAACATCATATTGAACTCTTTAAAGAGAATTATAATATTATATGAAGTTTTTTAAAACTGCATGGTCGCTGTTTAAACAGGCCTATTTGAGCTGGATAAAGAATGAACCATACGCCCGAAGCGCTACTATTGCGTATTACGCGTTGTTCTCTCTACCGTCTTTGCTGATAATTGTAGTGACCCTTGCAGGATATTTCTTTGAACAGGAGGCTGTTCAGGGAAGATTAACTTCAGAAATTAGCGGTTTTGTGGGGGAGGAGCCTGCAAATGCTATAGAAAATATGATTGCCAGCGCCGCCCTGGCCACAGAGTCTACCTGGGCCATTATATTTGGTATAGGAACTTTGCTTTTTGGTGCTACCGGAGTGTTTTTTCAGCTTAAAATGGCGATGAATAATATTTGGAATGTTGCCGAAAAACGAACCGATTTTTTAAGAATGCTGCTTGATAGATTGATCTCGTTTGGAATGGTGATGGTAATAGGGCTTTTGCTTTTGTTATCTCTTGTTATTTCTGCTTTAATTCGAGTATTAAAAGATGAAATAGAACAATATGCGCCAAACATTACCGAATTTATGGTAGAGGTAGCTAATTTTAGTATTTCATTTCTGGTGATCACAACTTTATTTGCGGCTATTTTTAAATTACTACCCGATATTAAATTGCGCTGGAAAATAACCTATTTGGGAGCTGCAGTTACTACCATCCTATTTTTGCTGGGAGAAGCTCTTATAAGTTTTTATTTTGGCCAAAGTGAACCTGCTTCGGTTTATGGTGGTGCTTCTTCGGTGGTCCTTATCTTGCTGTGGGTTTACTATACCTGTTTAATTTTATTTTTTGGAGCCGAATTTACTGTACAGTACGCCTTGCTTAAAAATGAAAGGGTAGTACCCAATAAATATGGTGAACCTGCAATTTACCAGGAATTGGAAAAACTGCAGGAAAAGCGTACACAACTAGAGGAAGAAAAGGAAATAATAGATACGCTTAAGAATAATATGGACTGGGAGAAGAATAGAGGGAAGAAAGGGAAATCTAAAAAGGAGAAATAACTTCATTTTAGAACCTTTTAAGAGAATTAATAAAGTTTAACTTTAGCCAGCTTTTCTTTTATAATGTCCTTAGCACACTATCCTCTAAACGTATTTTATCTTTGTATAAACCAAAAAACGAAGATAGAATTATGGAAAAGAGAATTGCAATTTTAGCCACAAACGGATTTGAAAAAAGTGAATTATTTTCTCCGAAAGAGGCTTTAGAAAATGAAGGCTTTAAAGTTGACGTTATAAGCTTGGAAAAAGGAAAAATTAAAGGCTGGGAAGGTACTAACTGGTCTGGAGAAATAGATGTTGATCGCACCATTAATGAGGTAAGCGCTAAAGAATATAATGCTTTAGTACTTCCAGGTGGGGTAATTAACCCAGATCAACTAAGAAGAAACGAAGATGTACTTGTATTTGTACGTGACTTCTTTAAGCAAAGTAAACCTGTAGGCGCTATATGTCACGCAGCCTGGACTTTAATTAATGCAGAAGTTGTAGAAGGTAGAACAATGACATCTTTTAACTCTATCAAAAAAGACCTGGAAAATGCAGGAGCTCTTTGGGTAGATAAAGAAGTGGTTGTAGATGAAGCTTTTGTAACTTCAAGAAATCCTGACGATCTTCCGGCTTTTAATGCTAAGATGATCGAAGAGATTAAAGAAGGAAAACACGATCTGCAACACGCATAATCTAAATTTAAGATATTAGAATTAATAAGCCTGTCTGGTAAATTTACCAGACAGGCTTTTTTTAATATTCAAATTTTAAAATTATGCTTTCTGAAGTTCGGCAGCTACTGCATCAACTTCATCCATGACTCTAAGTAAATTCTCACCCCAAAGTTTGGCTATTTCCTCTTCGGTATAACCTCTTTTCACCAGTTCTTTGGTAATATTTAAAGTTTCTGAAGCATCTTCCCAGCCATCAATGCCGCCACCGCCATCAAAATCTGAACTTATACCTACGTGTTCAATTCCTATTAGATCTACCATATAATCTATATGGTCTACAAAGTCTGAAACTCCTACAGGTTCAATTTCTTCTTTTAGCAACTCAATGTCTGGAGACGCTGCATTTCTCACTTTTTGGTAATCTGCATAATAAGCATTTCTTTCGGTATTACTTAAAGCTCTAACGGTATCTCGCGGTAGAATTTCAAAATTCATTTCGGCAGCTTTTTCCTCATAAACTTTTTCACTTGCCTCAGAGAATGCTTTATCTTTTTCAGTATTTACATATGCGCTAAAGGCAACCGTTTGTACAACCCCACCGTGTTTTTTAAATAACATTAAAAGTTCATCATCTAAATTACGGCTGTGATTACAAAGCTCGCGTGCAGAAGAGTGGGAAGCAATAAGCGGGGCTTTAGAAAGTTCAAACATTTGTTTGATAGCTTCTTTAGAGGGATGTGAAACATCTATCATCATTCCCAGGCGATTCATTTCTGCAATTACTTCTTTTCCGAGATCGCTAAGTCCGTTATGCATCCATTCGTCGTTTTCTTCGCCGGTATTAGAATCGCTTAACTGGCTATGGCCCTGGTGTGCGAGGGACATATATCTGGCGCCAAGATCATAGAATTTTTCAACATTTTCCACATCAAGTCCTACTGAATAGCCATTTTCAACACCAATCATTGCAACTTTTTTACCTTCAGAAACCAATTTGCGCACCTCCTGAGAGTTGGTGGCCAATCCTATTTGATTCGGGGCAAAGTCTTCTACCAGTTTATGGATCGCATCAAACTTACTCATCGCATTTTCGTAAGCATTTTTGAAGCCTTCCTCGGTAAGTTCATCCTGTCCGGTATACACAATAAACCAGGCAACATCAAGTCCGCCGGCTTCCATTTTAGGAAGGGTAACCTGGTTTCCCAGGTCCATGGTATAATTCCTCTCTTTCTTGAAATTATTGATATTGATATCGGCGTGCGTATCTATGGTAATTACATTCTCGTGAATTTCTTGGGCTTTTTCCAACAGAGCTTGATCGTTATTTTCTTGAGCAAACGCCAGACTACCCGTAAATAAAAGGGCCAGCCTAAAAAGGTTTAATTTCATATAAAGTGTATTTCAATTTAGTGAAGCCCTGAAATTACTAATAAAAATTTAAGGAATAAATTGAATAGACCGTTTTGGTGAATATTAATCCAACATTGAAGTCAAGATTTATTTATAGCGTATTTGATTTTCGACTACATTTGATAGAATTTTCAATTTTTAAATGAAAAAATATATTATTGTAAACCACCCTGAAAAGTGGAAGTTAAAACTGGATCATATAGAGATTGTTTCAGCTCAATCCTATCTTACCAATCCAGAATTTTCCCGGCTTAAAAACGCCAGAATATTCAATCTTTGCAAAGATTATTCTTACCAGTCTAAAGGTTATTACGTTTCTCTTTTAGCCGAAGCACGAGGACATTTGGCGATTCCAACGGTAAAAAACATTGTGGATCTTAGGGAACCAAAGTTGGTGAAAATAGTTTCTGAAGAGTTTGACGATCTAATGCAAACCAGCTTAAAAGGAATCAAATCGCAGGAATTTACGCTGAGTATTTATTTTGGACAAAATGTGGCTCAAAAATATAAAGAGCTAAGCGCGATGTTTCATAGACATTTCCAAATTCCGTTTTTAAGAGTAAAATTCAATTTCACCACGAAATGGAATATTAAAAGTATAAAAGCGATTTCTGAAGCTGAAATTCCGCAAGAACATTTGGAAAGTATGTATGCGTTTGCAGCTCAGTATTTTGCTAAAAAGCGCTACGATACACCGCGAGCCAGTACTGCTGATTTTGACCTGGCTATTCTAGTGCAACCCGAAGATCCGGCGCCACCAAGTAATGCTAAAGCATTAAAGAAATTTGTGGAGATTGCTGAAAAGATGAATTTCTATGTAGAAATAATTTCTCCTAAAGATCTCTCGCGTTTATCTGCTTTTGATGCCTTATTTATTCGCCAAAGTACCGAAGTTAATAATGAAGCCTATGCATTTGCCAGGAAAGCCCAGCAGGAAGGCATCGCCATTGTAGATTATCCCGATGCCATTCTTAAATGTTGTAACAAGGTTTTTATGGCCGAAGCATTGGAAAACGCCAATATTCCTACACCAAAAACACTTATAGTTCATAAAGAAAATATAGATAAGGTTTTGGAAATTACAGGACTGCCGGTGGTTTTAAAATCTCCCGATTCTACTTTTTCCTTCGGAGTAAAGAAAGCGACCACCCCTGCGGAATATCAGGAGTTGGTTAGCACGATGCTTAAAAAATCTGAACTTGTTATTGCCCAGGAATTTTCTCCTTCTGAATATGACTGGAGAATAGGAATATTAGACAATAAACCTTTTTATGCCTGCCGATATTATATGGCCAAAGGCCACTGGCAGATTTACAACTGGGACGCAAAAGCGAAAGATGACCAGGATGGAAATGCTGATTGCTTACCTATAGAAAAGGTTCCGAAGAAAATATTGGAAGCCGCATTAAAATCGGCTAAACTAATGGGAAAAGGACTATACGGCATAGATATCAAAGAAGTAGGAGGAAAGCCGTTCGTTATTGAAATTAACGATAATCCGAACATCGACTTTGGTGTGGAAGATGGCTACTATGGCGATCAGGTTTATATCGACATTATTTCGGCGTTAAAAGAAAGATTAGAAAAGAAGTAATTATGAAATATCATCTTTTTGAAGTTTTTGGAATTGAACTGGAATATATGCTTATCAATGAGTCCAGTTTTGAAGTGAATCCAATCGTAGATCAACTTTTTATTAGCAAACATGGCGAAATCACTTCAGATATTGAAAACGGTGAAATTGAATGGAGCAACGAGCTGGTAGGGCATGTAGTAGAACTTAAAACCAATGGTCCAACCGGAGATATAGAAAATCTAGATCTACTTTTTGCTGAAAATATAAAGGAAGTAAATCTATTGCTGAAGAAAAAAAATACCAGGCTTTTACCTTCGGCGGCACATCCTTTAATGCATCCTGAAACCGAAACCCAATTATGGAAACACAGTTCCAGCAAGATTTACGCGCTTTATAACAGAATTTTTGATTGCAGTGGCCACGGCTGGAGCAATGTGCAAAGTATGCATATTAACCTTCCGTTTTTTGATGATGGAGAATTTGAAAAACTGCACGCTGCGGTGCGTTTACTTTTACCTATAATCCCTGCGTTAAGCGCCAGTTCTCCTATTTTTGAAGGAAAATATACCGGTTTTAAAGATGCCAGGATGCAGGTTTATAAAACCAACCAAAAAGAAATTCCACAAATGACGGGAAAGGTAATTCCGGAGCAGGTTTTTTCTAAAGACGATTATTACAAAACTATTTTTGAACCCATCAATAAAGCAATAAAACCGCACGATACCGAAAATATCCTGGATCATCACTTTTTGAATTCTCGTGGTGCCATTGCTCGTTTTGATAGAAACGCCATTGAAATTCGCGTAATAGATGTTCAGGAATGTCCTAAAGCAGATTTAGCGATTGCTATTTTTATTATTGAATGTTTAAAACTGCTGGTTAGTGAAGAATTGATTTCTATTGAAGATCAGAAAAAGTGGCACGAAAATGAGCTCTTTGAGATTTTTGACGTGGTAATTAAAGATGCTGAAAATACCAAAATCAGTAATAAAGACTACCTCAAGATTTTCGGACTTTCACAAGCGATAGAAGTGAAGGAAATTTGGCGTATTTTATTTTCAAAAGTAAAAAGAAATATTGCGGAGAAACACCAGGAAAGCATCAAGTTTTTATTTAGCAATGGGAGTCTTTCTACCCGCATTTTAAAAGCAGTAGGGAATGATTTTTCAGAAGAAAATATCAAAAAAAACTATTTTGAGTTAGCAGATTGCCTGGAAGAAAATAAATTATTTATTCCGTGAAACTGATTCTAACCTGCGAGCACGCATTCAATACTATTCCGCAGGAATATCAGGCTTTATTTATTAATGCCCAGGAAATTCTGGAATCTCATCGTGGTTATGATCCCGGTGCTTTCGATCTCTTTAATGAGCTGAAGGACTTAGCCTATTTTTCATTTTTCTACGAAACAGGACGTTTGTTAGTTGAAGTAAATAGGTCTAAAGGACATTCTAATTTATTTTCTGAATTCACTAAAAAGCTTTCCGAAACATCGAAAACTAAGCTTTTAGATCAATACTATTTTCCATATCGAGATTCGTTAGAAAAGCAAATTTCAAACTTAATAGGAAAAGGGGAGACAGTACTACATTTTTCGGTACACACTTTTACTCCAAATTTAAACGAAGAGATTAGAAATACAGATATTGGATTACTTTATGATCCAGCGAGGAGTGCAGAAAAAGAATTCTGTATAAATTTCAAGCGAAATTTGAAAGATCAGAATCCTGAATTAAAAATTAGGTTTAATTACCCTTATTTGGGAAAAGCAGATGGATTTACTACTTATTTACGAAAGAGATTTCCTGAAAATTATATTGGAATAGAACTTGAAATGAACCAGAAATTTGTGAATAATAACAAAATGAAATCAGCCTTTAAACAGCAAACTTTTATAGCTTTAAAAGCTTCATTAAAATAAAGAAAGCCACGAATTCACTAATTTATATTGGTGAATTCGTGGCTTATATTCTTTAGGATAAGCTCCTCAAAAGTTTATTGAATCAATTCAGATTCTAATGTTATTTCTGTATCCAGTAATTTAGAAATAGGGCAATTTTCTTTAGCATCGTTGGCTATTTTCTCGAACTGCTCTTTCTCAATTCCTTTTACTTTTGCTTTTAAAATTAAGTGTGACTTTTTCACCGCTCCATCTTCAAAAGTGATTTCAGATTTAGTTTCTAATTCATCAGGCTCAAAACCTTCTTCAGTAAGATTAGCCGAAAGCTGCATGGTAAAACACCCGGAATGTGCAGCACCTATAAGTTCTTCAGGATTGGTGCCTTTACCATCTTCAAACCTGGTTTTAAAAGAGTACTGCGTTTTATCCAAAATACCACTTTGGGTACTAATTGTTCCTTTACCTTCTTTAAGACTACCTTTCCAAATTGCGGTTCCATTTCTTTTCATAATATTATTTTTTTTGATTTAGTTCTAAGATAGGAATCATTAAAGGCAATCTAAAATTATTATCAAAACCTTAACCCAAATCTCACTCGATAGTCTAGATTTTACTATTTATGGATTATTTAGAAATTCTAAAATTGCCTCGAAAGGAACAATTGCGATTAACCTATTTTAATTTTTTGCATTTATAAAACAAAAAAGCCCGAAACCAGGAGGCTTCGGGCTTTTATATATAAGTTTTAGAAACTTACTTGATCTCTACTACTTCAAGATCAAATACCAGGTCTTTACCTGCTAGTGGGTGATTTCCATCTACCACAATAGTGTCTTCTTTTACATCTTTAACCACAAGATTCATTTCCTGACCGTCAGGGCTTTTAGAAACAAGTCCCATTCCTACTTCTGGCTTAATTTCTTCCGGAAGCTGGCTCTTTTGTACTTCTTGTACAAGCTCTTCTCTTGGCTCTCCGTAAGCTTCTTCTTTAGGAATATTTATGGTTTTCTTTTCGTTCACTTCCATATCGATAAGGCCTTTTTCGAAACCAGGAATTAACTGTCCCTGTCCCATAGTAAATTCTATAGGCTCACCTCTTTCTACGGAGCTATCAAAAACCTGCCCGTCAGCTAGTTTACCTGTGTAATGTACCTTTACCGTGTCATTTGCTTTTACTTGACTCATAATGTTGTTTTTCAAAAATTATAATGGGCTTTATTAACATGCTGCCCGTTAAAGAATGCAAAGGTACAGTTATTAAATGCGCTTCCAAATTGTGGCAGTTATAATCCCAAAATCTTTAAAAAACATTAACATTTCAATATGCATATATTCTCGAATGTTAGGTATTGAAAGACAATGGCTTAATATTAAAATTGGAATTTTGGTAATAAGTAAATACATTTATTAACTTAACTTTTAGAAAATTATAGCGTAAAACCAATCAACTACAATTAAATACTCCGAAAAGATGAAAGAAAAGCACACCCCAAAAACAAATTCCAGAAGAAGTTTTTTGAAAACCACAGCATTGGCTACTGCCGGAATTAGTATTATTCCCAGGCACGTTATGGGTGGTCCCGGGTTTTTAGCACCGAGTGATAAATTGGTGGTCGCAGGAATAGGAGTAGGAGGAAAAGGAGAGAGTGATATCAATAGTTTTTATCAATCTGGAAAGGCCGATATTGGTTTTTTATGTGATGTAGATAAAAGAAGAGCGGCAAATTCTATAGCTCGATTTCCAAAGGCTAAGTTTTATACCGATTACCGAGAAATGTTAGAAAAAGAAGCAAAAAACATAGATGCTGTTTCTATTTCAACTCCAGATCATGGTCACGCTGTACAGGCATTGGCCGCCATGGAGCTAGGTAAACCGGTTTACGTTCAAAAGCCTTTAACACACGATATTTATGAAGCCAGGCAACTTACCGAAGCTGCAGAAAAATACCAGGTTGTTACCCAAATGGGAAACCAGGGAGCTTCTGGTGACGGAGTTAGAAAAATGCGAGAATGGTATGATACAAATCTAATAGGAAAAGTGCATACCGTTTATGTTTGGACAGATCGCCCGGTTTGGCCACAGGGAATTCCCTGGCCAAAAGGAAAAACCACTGCGGTTCCTGAAGGTTTAGACTGGGATTTATGGTTGAATACTGCTCCCTATAAAAATTATATAGAAGGACTTGTTCCTTTTAACTGGCGAGGCTGGTGGGATTATGGTACCGGCGCACTTGGTGATATGGGATGTCATTTAATTGAGGCACCTTATCGTGTTTTAGGTCTGGGCCATCCAAAAGATGTTCAGTGTAGTGTTGGAAGTGTTTATATAGATGAGTTTAAGAGAGGGTATTTCCCTGAAAGTTGTCCGCCATCAAGTCATGCGGTAATGACATTCCCTAAAACCGAAAAAACCAATGAAGATGTAACTTTGCATTGGATGGACGGTGGAATTAAACCAAAGAGACCGGAAGAACTTGGTCCAAATGAAACCTTTGGCGATGGTGGAAATGGCGTTTTATTTATTGGTGATAAAGGAAAAATGATGTGTGGTACTTATGGAAGAAATCCACGTTTATTGCCAACTTCAAAAACCGATGAAGTTAATGTAGCCGAAAAATATGATCGCGTTCCCGGAGGAGAAGAAGGGCATTATGCACAATGGGTAGAAGGAGCAATTGCCGGTTACGGGAAAAAAGAGTTGAGTTCTCCTTTTGAAATTGCCGGACCTTTAACTGAAACGCTTTTAATTGCTAACCTGGCCATCAGAGGTTACGATGTAAGGAATGAACAAAAGCGCGCTAATGGAGATGTTTTTTATAATTATCCCGGGCGCGATATTAAAATGCTTTGGGATTCAGAAAATATGCGGGTAACTAATTTCGATGAAGCCAATCAATTTGTGCGCAGAGAATACCGCGAAGGTTGGAAGCTGAGCTAAAATAATAATCCAAAGAATATATCGTATGAAAGTTGGAGTAATTGTATACCTGGTAATTTTTTACTTCAGCTTTTCAGCTTGTAACTTTAATAATAAAAATTCTGATGAAACACCTACTGTTTGGGATACTTTAGAAGTTTCGGTTTCAGCATATAATTCGGTGAGTTGGCAAACGGGAGCCGGCGGTGCAAATATAACTGCCTGGGGAGATACTCTAAAACCCGGACTAAAAGCTATTGCAGTTTCCCGGGATCTTATAAAAAAAGGTTTAGATCACAATACGCCGGTTAAAATAGAAGGTTTTGAAGGGGTTTTTCGAGTAAAAGATAAAATGCATTATAGATGGAAAAATAAAATAGATATCTATATGGGTGAGGACGTCAAAAAGGCCAGAAAGTTTGGCCGTAAAAAATTAAAGATCTATTATGAGGTTCCACGAGATTCAATTTCAAATAATAACAAAACGCAAAACGAAAATTCTTAATGATTAAAAAATACTTTTTTCTATTTACCCTTCTAATTTCCAGTTTAAGTTTTAATGCACAGCAATCGCCAGATAGCCTGGATCTTTCCAAAAAAATGATAATTGGAGTTACGCCAACTCCACCATTTGTGATGGAGGAAAATGGCGAATATGCCGGTTTGAGCATTGATTCCTGGGAATTGATCAATGAAAAAATGAATTTAGATTATGAATTTAAGGAATATGGCTCTCTGGCCGAGCTTTTAAACGGAATAGAAAACAACGAGGTAGACTTTAGTATTAACCCGGTAACCGTTACCGATAATAGAATGAAGCGAATGGATTTTTCCCAGCCATATTTTATTTCGCATACAGGCGTGGCCAAAAGAAGTGAGTCCCAAATCTTTAGTTATTTAGGAAATCTGTTTAGCTGGAATTTTATTTCGGCAATTTTAATTTTATTGGCGGTAATCTTTATTTTCGGATTTCTGGTATGGGTTTTTGAAAGAAAAAAGAATGCCGAAGAATTTGGAAATGGTTCTCGTGGGATTCTTCAGGGATTTTGGTGGAGCGCTGTAACTATGACCACTGTTGGCTATGGAGATAAATCACCCAGAACAACCGGTGGACGTGTAATAGCGCTTATTTGGATGTTTATGGCTATAATAATTATTTCCAGTTTAACAGCAGGAATCGCTTCATCCTTAACCGTGCAAACTATGAACGATGAGATAAATTCTGTACAGGATCTCTCTAAATTTGAAGTGACTAGTGTAGAAAGTAGTAGTGCGCAAGAGCTACTAAACCTTTACAATATAGAACATAATGAAGTGATAGACGAAAAGGAAGGTATAGCATTGCTGGAAAACGAAGAAACCAAACTTTTTGTATACGATGAACCCATTTTACGCTATGAAATTAAGAGAAGGGGTCTGGAAGATGAAATAGAAGTTCTTCCCAAAACCCTTAAAAAAGATTATTACGGCTATAGTTTTCCTAAGAATTCTGTTTTAGTAGACGAGATTAATCCTGTACTTATCGGGGTTTTAAAAACTATGGAGTGGAATAGTATAATGAGTAAATACGAATAATTAACCCAATCCCAGGTAACCAAGAATTATCCAGAGGATTATAAATACCACGATTATTCCAAAACAACCACAACCACCGCCTAGTTTTTTGGCGCCCCAGCCGGCTAAAATAGCCCTTAAAATACTTTTCATAATAAGGATGTTTTTAGGTTAAGTCAATACTAATTTAGTTGAAAAGGCATTTTGAATTTTAGAATTAGCAAATATTTAGCAGCATGGGCGGGTAAACCTTAAATTCTCTAAAACTTCCAATTTTGTATCTTTATGAAAATCAAAACTTAATATGATGAAAATACATACATTCAAATTGCTTTTACTAAGCTTAATGATATGCAGCGGACTTTATGCGCAAAGCACGTCGGCTAAACTGATTAAGAAAGTTGAAGGTTTCAGTCATCCGGAATCGGTGGTTTTTAATCAAGATAAAAACGAATATTATATTTCGAATATGGCCGATAGGGAAGAAGGCGATGGATTTATCTCCAGGGTTTCTGCTGAAGGTGAAATTATAGAGCTAAAATGGATAGATGGCTTAAAAGATCCAAAAGGTTTGCTGATAAAAGACGATAAAGTTTATGTAACCAATAATAATGAACTTATTGAGATTAGTATTGAAGATTCAAAAATACTTCGTAGAATCCAGGTAGAAGGCTCAAAATCATTAAACGATATCACTGTTGATGCTGTTGGAAATATTTTCATTTCAGATTCAGGGAAGAGTGCTATTTATTTAATGCCTGGCGATTCAGCAAATATGATGATCCCTGAAGATAAAAATGGCGAAATAATTGAATATTTAGATAGCACGAGATTAGAATATGTAAACGGACTTTTTGCACAGAAAGATCATCTTTACGCAGCTGCCTGGGGAGAAAATAACGATGGTAATTTTCTGAAAGTGGATATGGATACTCGTGAAATCGAGAAAATATCAAAAGAAGGAATTGGAAATCTGGATGGAGTACAACCGGTTGGTGAAGATGCATTTTATATTTCAGACTGGGGTACAGGAAAAATTCATCTTATAAAAAAAGATGGTGAAATAGTTGAAGTCTTAACCTCTGAAAAAAGCGCAGGAGACATCTTTTTTGATGTTGAAAAAGATCAATTATTACTACCAATGAATCATCAAAACGCTGTTTGGTGGTACCAGTTGCAATAATTTATGATATTGTTATCAATTTCATATTTCTGAAATTTTATTTTTGATATAAACCAATCAAATGCAACTAAAGAAAGATAAAAACGATAAAGGGTCTGAAGATTATATCCTTAAAGAAAATAAGAAAACCAATTTTGGAATTGGCTTTATCATCACTGTACTTATTATTTTGATTATTGGTGTAGCGATTTCAGGATTCTACTTCGAATTGTGGTAACTAACTGGCAACATTCTAATCACAGTCCTGAAACTTGTTTATTAATCAATTTTATCAGTTTTAATTAAAGCTTGACAATAAGGTTGTTGTATCAGAAGCTCTTGTTCCTAGGACTTTTTATAAAATAACTTCCCACTTAGAAATAAAAAGGCTAGCGGGATCAAACCAATGGAAGCATATTCTTCTTTTTCAAGAAAACTAACAAAAAGAAGTATTACCGCTACAGCAAGAATCATTAAATTATCGAATGAATTTTTATTCATTTCTATGCAAATTAAAGATTAGATCAGTTAGAGTTGGTTATTTCAGACTTAGTTAAAGGTTTCGTTTTATAATTTTTTAATGGCTTACTATTACTTTTTTATTTCGTTAATCAGCAAAAATGCCTGGTTTACATATTCTTCTTCTAAAAAGAGCGCGAAATAATTCGAAGTAGAGATCATTTCGAAAATTGGAATCCCTTCGTAAGCCAACAATTTAAATAAATAAAAATAAAGCCCTACAAACTGCGAACTGTTTTTAGGTAGAGCAATGGTTATCGAAGAAAGTTCTTCTTTAATAGAGACGCGTCTCTCGCTTCTAAAACAATCTTCAACCAGGTTAGTAAGACTGGAAGATACCAGGATATTACTTTCCTGGTAATTACTGAAATAATTAAGGTAAACTCCGGTTTGATCCTTTACTGCATCCAGTAATCGGGCTTTATTAGCGATAATTGTGTTGGAATTTAAAAAAGTGTATTCTGTAATTCCAGATCTAACTACAATATCTCCCAACTCCCTTAAATGTTGCATATTTATTTTCGTCCTATGCGGCGCGTAACGGCGTAAAGCCATAATAATAGAACCCTGTTTTACAGGTTTCCGCATTTCTTTTTCTACCTGGGGCTGGATATCTTCTGCGAGTCCACTAAAATTTATAATATCACGTGCAATAGCATCATCCAGGAATGGTTGGTGCCTTATAATATCGTGAACACAAGTAGTTATCGTCTTCATTGTTAAATATTGTACATTTTGTGCAAATGTATATAAATTGAGAGATATTTTTTGTCGCAGGAAGCTTAAATTCTAATTATGCATTCAGTTATTTTAGTAACCAACTAAGTTAAAAACTGAAGTATAATAAAAGACTTAGCGATGAAAGTATTAAAGTTTGGTGGAACATCTGTAGGCTCTGTAGAGAGCATCAGGAATGTAAAAAATATTTTAGCATCCAGGGAAGGGAAGAAGGTTCTTGTTCTTTCTGCTATGGCGGGGGTGACAAATAAATTGGTGGAGATCACTGAACTTATTAAATCTGAAGATAATTTAGCAATTGCTAATATTATTGCTGAATTAAAAGAAAAGCACGAAAATACCATTGATTCACTTATAAATGAACCTGAGCTAAACATCCAGGCGAAGAACTTTGTAAGTAAAGTACTTAACAATTTAAAGGAGGTTTGTAAAAGTAATTATTCAGAAAGAGTTTATGCTGAAGTGGTTACCACGGGCGAAACCATGCTCACTTACATTTTCTCTACATTTTTAACTAATTCAGGAATTCAGAATAATTTTCTGAATGCTAAGGAATTTATGCAAGTCTCAAACCTTGAAAATCCCGATACTAATTTAGTAGGAAAGCTTTTTCAAAAGAGCATAGAAAACCTTGAAGCATCAGACATTTATATTACTCAGGGTTTTGTTAGATTAGATGCACAGAACTCAATTAGCACATTAAAAAGAGGTGGTAGCGATTATAGCGCAACTATTCTGGCTGCAGCGGTAGAGGCTGAAGAAGTCCAGATCTGGACTGATATTGATGGTTTTCATAATAACGATCCAAGATATGTTGAAAATACGCACGCGATAGCCGAGTTAAGTTTTGAAGAAGCATCAGAGCTGGCTTATTTTGGAGCTAAGATTCTGCATCCACAAACTATTTCTCCGGTTATAAAAAAGCAAATTCCGTTATTCTTAAAAAATACATTTACACCTGATCTTCCGGGAACAAGAATTTCCGCAGAGATCCACTCCCGGGGGCTTAAAGCGATTTCGGCAAAGGACGGAATTACCGCCATTAAGATCAAATCGAATAGAATGTTGATGGCACACGGTTTTCTTAAAAAAATATTTGAAGTCTTTGATAAGTATGAAACCGCAATTGATATGATTACCACTTCAGAAATTGCGATTTCCCTAACCATAGACGACGACAGGAATTTAAATGAGATCCTGGAAGAATTAAACGACTATGGTGAGATTACCGTAGAGAAAGATCATAGTATTATTTGTATTGTGGGCGAAGGCCTTATTGAAGATAAAAGCACCAGTCGCTTATTTGAATTACTAAATGATATTTCTGTGAGAATGATTTCTTACGGTGGTAGCAATAACAACATTTCTCTGTTGGTAGATACAAAAAACAAGGTGCAGACCTTAAAGGGTCTAAACCGAAAATTGTTTGAGGAGCGAATAATGCCTCAATTTGTTTGATTTTCTGTTTGTGAACAGGAGACTGTTCCTTTTGTGTAGTGAAAACCGCCGGTAGGCTAATTTTAACCGGCGGTTTTTTTATTTCTTGATATTCGAGATTGAATGCTCCGTCCCAAGTCGGGATGCCTCGAAATCAAATTATATTTTTCAATTCTAATGCTTAATGAGCTTGCTTTAAAGTAGTTTACTTTTCTCCTTTTCTTCTATGAATTTAGCCATAAAATAAGTGCTTCTATGCTGATGATGTTGTAGCATTCTACCCACAAAATTCTCTCTTCTGTAAACACTTATATTCTGAATAAGCTCAGCTAATTTTTTAGAAAATTCCTGTTGATGTTCTATTTTGTTAAATCTTGAATTAATAATTCTAAATCCATTTTCTATTGCATCTTTCCAAAGATTTTCCTCGGTATATAAACACACGGCTTTTTTTGCAAATTCTTGCTGATCGTTGGTGATATATCCATTCCAGGCTAAATCTCCTGGAATTCCTTCAGCTCCAATTGAGGTAGTTACAGCAGGTGTGCCGCATTGCATTGCCTGAATGAGTTTTCCTTTTAAACCGGCGCCAAATCTTATTGGTGCGAGACAAACTTTTGCATTTCGCATTATAGCTTCAGCATTTTCAGCCCGGCCTTTTACGATAAATCCTTCTTTCTCATTATGCAAATTCCAGACTTTCTGGGAGGGATAAGCGCCGTAAATATAAAGTTTCGCCCCGGGTACTTCCTTTCTTATCAATGGCCAAATTTCCTCTTTTAGATATAGAATGGCATTCCAGTTGGGTTCGTGAAGAAAATTACCAATACTTATAAAATTATTACGCTGTTCGAATCCAGGCAGGTTAATTTTCTCTTCTTCGGAAATGGGTTCCAGCTGGAAAGGAAGATAGTACAGAAGTTTAGAACTTATTCTAAATTCCTCTTGCAGTAATTTTATTTCAGCTTCCGAAATTATGAGACTAAGATCACAACGATAAATGCTCGCGATCTCCCTTTTTGTGATTTCGGCATCAAAATAAAGATCTTTTGAGTTTTTATTCTTCTTAAAAGCTTCTATTCTTGTTTTTCGTAAGAAATGAAGATCTTCCGTATCCAGAATTTTAATGGCTTCCGGACAATTTTCATCTACTCTCCAGCCAAATTGCTCTTCGGTCATAAATCGATCAAAAAGCACTAGATCTGGTTGAACATTTTTTAATAATTCATCAAATGAAGGATGATTCATTTTAATCACTTCAGAAGCAATATTCATTTTTTCCAGATCTACAGCAAATTCACTTCTGGCCGCGGTAGTTACAAAGGTGATCTTATAATTTTCAGCAAGAAAAAATTCCAGTAATTGAAGCATACGGCTACCGGCGGCAGAAGAATTAGGTTCGGGCCAAACACAACCAATAACAAGAAGACACTGCATAATTTTTTTTCAAAAATACCTGAAATTGTACCAGATTCCTAATTAAAAACTAGCAGAAAGCAGGAGGGAGGCTGTTACCCAAAGTACCAGAGATACAAGGCCACCAATAATAAAGAAATGCCTAAAGCGATAAATACCCATTCCGTAAATTATGGTATTTGTTTGGTAGCCAACCGGCGTAAAAAAGCTAAAATTGGAAGCAAATAGAACCGAAAGTATAAAAGGCTTAGGATCCATTTGCATACTAGCAGCAATACTTATTGCGATAGGTGTGATTATAATTGCCGTGGCATTGTTAGAGATAAATCCGCTTAAGATCATGGTTACCAGAAATAAAATTCCAATAATAATAGTATCGGTTTGATTTTCAAAAACCAGCAGTAATTGATCTGAGATCCATTGGTCTGCACCGGTATTATTCATAGCCACACCCAGGGGAATCATCCCTGCCAGCAGGAAAATAATTTGCCAGTTTACCTGCTCATAGATCTTACCAAGGTCTATACATTTAGTGAAAATCATAAGAAAGCAACCAATAATTGCGCTTTTTAATATTGGGAAAATAGAAAATGCAGAGAGTCCAATAACCACTAATAAAATTCCTAAAGAAAGATATCTTTTTGTGACTGTGGTAACTTCAATATTTTTATGCTGTTGCAGGATAGTGACGTTTTCAATTTTTTGCAACTCTTCCAAAGCGCTTTCGCTAACTTCTACCAGTAAACGATCTCCAACCCTTAATTCAATTTCATCCTTTCCACGGTTAAAAATTCTTCTCCTCGGGTTTCTAAAGTTTCTACGTTTTCTAATGGCTAGAGGAACAGCCCCGTGAAGATCGTACCACCCCACTGTTTTAATACTTTTACCAATGAGGGGAGAGTTTGGTAACATTAGAATTTCTACTACCTGTACGTTTTCCTCCAACTCTTCAGAATCGATAATAGGATCTGCCAGTTTCTTATTGTCTTCTTCTTTAATTACGGTAAAACCTTCTGCATCTTTTAATTTTAATAAATTTTCAAGGTTGCAACGCAATAAAAGTTGATCTCCGTCTTTAAGCGTGGTAAATTTTCCTGGCCAGTCATTAATAATTCCATTTCTCTTAAGTCTCAAAACTTCAATATCGTCTTCATCAGACAAAAAGCTTTCTCCAATACTCTTTCCAATCGCGCTGGAGTTACTTTTAATAATTACTTTGGTGATATATTCATCCAGATTATAGTCTTCACTAATTTTTGTTTTTTTGCTTCTGGGCAGGAATTTGATCATAGAGCTCACTACAACTATGGTAATTACCATAAAAATTACACCATACCAGGTAAATTCAAAAAAGCCAAAGCGTTCTACACCGCGATCTATTGCTACAGCATTCACAATAAGGTTGGTAGAAGTACCCATAAGCGTGCAGCTTCCTCCAATAATTCCGGCAAAAGAAATAGGTAAGAGTAATTTTGAATTTGGGATATCGTACCGGGCAGATAACTCTGTAATAATTTTAATAAAAACAATCACCACGGCCGTAGTATTGATAAAAGCTGAAATGCTTCCTGCAATAAACATAAAAACAGGAACCATTAGAAAAACGGGGAGCACTCGTAAATTTTTGAGGCCGCTAGCCAACCAGTCTATAACTCCGTTGGTTTCCAGCCCAATGGCGATAATCATTAAAGCCAGCACGGTGATAGTTGCAGGACTTGAAAATCCTGAAATAGCTTCTTCGGGACTTACCAAATTTGTGAGTAAAAGCGCTGCTAGAATAAAAAAAGCAATTTTATCTACAGGAAAGACTTCCAGGGCAAATAGAATGATCACCACAATTATAATCAAAAACAATATGGCTATCTCGAGGCTCATTATTTAAATTTATGAAATAAAAATAAGCGAATAGCCAACGTTTAAAAGCTTCTTCTGAAATATTTATGATTTATTAAATGCAGATAATTTTTCATCGAGCCTTTATAATTGCTATTTTGAAGCTTAAAACAGAAAGATGAGTAGAGGATTTGTTAAAGAAGACGACCAGGAAGAAGCTCCAATAATTCCGCCCAGAGCGGCGTTACCGGCGGGAGAAACAAATTATGTTACGCCAAACGGTTTAAAAGAATTAAAAAATGAAGAAGAAGCGCTTATTGAGGAAAGAGCCAATCTTGATAAACAAAATGATACCGAAAGAAGAAGGGCACAGGCAGTTATAGACGGAAAACTAAAACTTTTGCGGGAAAGAATTAGTACTGCAAGATTATTAAAACCGGAAGACCAGCCTGCAGACGAGGTTCGTTTTGGTGCATTAGTAGAATTATTACAGAATGGAAATAAACAGGAGTTTCAAATTGTAGGTGTAGATGAAGCCAATGTAAAAAAGCAAAAGATCGCTTTTGTGGCACCTATTGCTAAAGCCGTTACGGGAAAGAAGGTTGGCGATAAAGTAGACTTTAAACTGGGGGAAGAAATTCGAAAGCTAGAAATTCTAAAAATAACCTACTAATGGCGGTATATGTTATGATGGGCGTTTCTGGATCTGGTAAAACTACCATCGGAAAATTGCTTGCAGAGAAACTAGATCTGCCCTTTTACGATGCCGATGATTTTCATCCTCCGGAAAATGTGGAAAAGATGAAAAACGGGATTCCACTGGAGGATAAGGATAGAAAAGGTTGGTTAAAGGTTTTGGCTCAAAACATTATAAGGTGGAACAAAAATGGTGGAGCGGTATTGGCTTGCTCAGCTTTAAAAGAGAAGTACCGAAAACAATTAACATCAATTCCTGAAAAGGAATTGTACTGGATTTTTCTTCAGGCGGAATTTCAGGTGATCTTAAACAGGTTAAAATCCAGAAAAGGACATTATTTTAAGCCTGAAATGCTCAACTCTCAATTTGAAACCCTGGAAGAACCAACTTATGGATTAAGAATTAACGTAAATACTTCTGAAGAAAATATTTTAAAAGAAATTATGGCGAATTTAAATCTTCCCGAAGCAGAAATCGGGCTTATTGGTCTTGGAGTAATGGGAAAGAGTCTTGCTCTAAACCTGCTTTCAAAAGGTTTTAAGGTATCGGTTTTTAATCGGCACGTTCCCGGTAAAGAAGAAGGTATCGCTAAAGATTTTGTGCAGGAAAACGCTGAAAAATTCATCTTTAAAGGTTTTGACGATTTACAGGATTTTGTGAAATCACTACAACGCCCCAGGAAGATAATATTAATGGTAAATGCCGGCGCTGCCGTTGATACAGTAATAGAAAACCTGCTTCCTTGTTTAGATAAAGGAGATATCATTACCGATGGCGGTAATTCTCATTATAAAGATACTTTGCGGAGGGAACAGGCTTTACAGGAGCAGGGAGTTCATTTAATGGGCTGCGGTATATCTGGCGGCGAAGAAGGAGCTTTAAAAGGCCCCTCTGTGATGCCTGGTGGTTCTGTGGAAGCCTATAAGCAATTGGGGCCATTTCTGGAAAAAATAGCGGCCAAAGATAAGAATGGAAATCCATGCTGTACCCATATAGGACCAGACGGCGCCGGGCATTTTGTAAAAATGCTGCACAATGGAATTGAGTATGGCGAAATGCAACTTATTGCTGAAATTTATCATCTTTTGCGCTTTTATACCCAAATTAATCCTGAAGCGATAGCCGATCTTTTTGAAGTCTGGAACAGAGAAATGAAAAGCTATTTGTTAGAAATTTCGGTGGATATTCTTCGGAAAAAAGAAAATGAAGGTTTTCTTATAGATAAAGTCCTGGATGCTGCGAAGCAAAAGGGGACAGGTGGTTGGTCTACTAACGCAGCTTTAGAGCTTGGAGTGCCTTTAGATACAATTACGGCAGCGGTTTTGGCCAGGAATATTTCAGGAATGAAGGAAATTCGAATAGAAGCTTCGAAATTATATAACCCCTCAAATAATCAAGAAGGGAAATTAGATGAGATTAAAGAAGAATTATTTCGCGCCTATAAATCAGCGAGTATTATTAATCATGCAATAGGTTATGATCTTCTTCGAGTTGCGTCTTCAGAATACAACTGGAAGCTCAATTTATCAGAAATTTCCAGGGTTTGGACCAATGGCTGCATCATAAGATCTGGCTTAATGGAAGATCTGGTAGAAGTTTTTAAAGATTCAGATGCCCATTTATTACTGGATAAAAATATGATATCAGCAATAAAACAGTATCAGGCTTCATTAACCAATATAGTTGCTACCTCATTGCAGGCGGGTTATAGCGTTCCGTTCTTATCAGCTGCCGCGAACTACCTATTAAATTTTACTTCAGCACAAAATGCAGCAAATATGATACAGGCGCAACGAGATTATTTTGGAGCTCATACTTATGAGCGAAACGATAAACCGCGAGGTGAATTTTTTCATACCCAATGGAAAAGCAATAATTAATGGAACTACAATTACTCTTTGCTGTTTTTGCCGGAATCGCTCTTTTGCTATTCCTTATTTTAAAATTAAAAATACAGGCATTTTTATCTCTTTTAATTGTTTGTATAGCCGTTGGAATTTTTGCAGGAATGCCCGCTACCGAAATCCTGGAGACTATGAAAGACGGGATGGGAAGCACACTTGGCTTTGTAGCGACGGTAGTTGGCTTGGGGGCTTTATTTGGTGGAGTTTTAGAACAATCTGGTGGTGCACAACGTTTGGCTTCCTTCTTACTAAAGAAAACCGGTGATAAAAGAGCACCCTGGGCAATGATGGTTACCGGTTTTGCAGTGGCCATTCCCGTTTTCTTTGATGTTGCTTTTATTATTTTGGTACCCGTAACT
Source organism: Salegentibacter mishustinae (assembly GCF_002900095.1). Taxonomy (NCBI): domain Bacteria; kingdom Pseudomonadati; phylum Bacteroidota; class Flavobacteriia; order Flavobacteriales; family Flavobacteriaceae; genus Salegentibacter; species Salegentibacter mishustinae. Next base: position 1,382,006 of record NZ_LLKN01000002.1, read on the forward strand.
TATGCCCTGAGCAAGAGAACAGGAAAATCGCTTTTGCTATATGCATTGCCTTTATTGGCCGGTTTGGCAATTACTCACGCTTTTATTCCGCCAACTCCGGGACCAATTGCGGTTGCCGATATTCTGGGAGCCGATTTGGGCTGGGTAATCGTTTTTGGTTTCCTGGCAGGAATTCCCGCCGCAATTATCAGCGGACCTATTTTTGCTCGTTTTATTTCAAAAAGAATAAAAATTGAACCAAAAACATTTTCTGAAGAGATTGAATACGATGAAGAAAAAGCACCATCCCCGGGACTTATTATTTCTATAATTCTAATTCCTATTTTCCTAATTGTGGCAAATACTTTAGTGCAAAGTCCTTTATTTGATGGAGTTTCAATTCCGGGAAGTATTTTATATACCATAGAATTAGTAGGACATCCTTTTTCAGCTTTAATTATTGCGAATCTTATTGCCTGGTATTTTTTAGGTGTTAAACGAGGAATGCAAAAGGAATTTTTAAAGAAAGTGGCTACAAAATCTTTTCAGGCAGCAGGAATAATAATCTTACTTACCGGCGCCGGCGGTGCTTTTAAACAAATCCTGATCAATACCGGTGCTGGTGAAATGATTGCTGATGCATTAAACAATGCCTGGTTTAATCCTTTGCTTTTTGGATTTATTGTAGCAGCGCTGGTGCGGGTTTTACAGGGATCTTCTACCGTAGCTATGATCACCGCTGCAGGTATTACCGCACCCGTTCTAACAGGTGGTGAGTATTCTATGGCCCAAACTTCACTAATTGTTATTGCGATTGCCTCAGGAGCTTCAATATTATCTCACGTAAATGATAGTGGATTTTGGTTGGTGGGACAATACTTGGGACTCACCGAAAAACAAACTTTTAAAACCTGGACGGTAATGACCACCTTGATTGCGGTTGTAGGTCTTTTAGTTTCCCTAATTCTATGGTTTTTGATCTAATTATTTTTCTTCGATAGTAAATTCAAGCGTATCTACAATATCACCGTATTCATCTACCTGAATTTCGAAATCTATGGCGTTCATGGCTTTGTAACCAAGTTTCTGCATTTGAACAGGATCAATTTCAGCGGTATAATTCCCTGGTTTTAATCCCAGGTAAGTAAAGTAACCGTCTCCTTCAGTTAAAATTTCTTTTACAATGCTTCCGTCTTCATCTATAATATTCACTGTAATTCTACCCTGGCCACGAAGGCTGTTACCTTCTTTAAAATAAACCATCCCTGCAACTTCACCTAAAACTTCTACAGGAACTTCAATTTCCTGGAACTGGTTTGGAATGGTATGCACTTTTATCTTTTCATTCTTAACCTTCCACGCAATATTATCCAGGCTGTTTGGATCAACTTCCAGGATGAGATCAATATAGGGTTGAAGTTCGGTAATTCTAAGTACCGTTTCGTCTTCATTATAGGAAAGCCTGCCAGACATGTTTTTAATTTCCATTCCACTTACCGCAGGCTCCATAGGATCTCTTTTTCCATTGGTATTATAGTCTAAGAACGGAATAATACTTAATGCGGCTTTAGACATAGCAGTACGATTATTCGCCATTATATAGCCTGTATTGTCGTCTAACAGTAAACTTCCGCGAGCAGATTGTACAAAAGAATTATTTCTATTCCCAAGCCTTGAAGTTACCGAGGTTTCGGCAAAATTGAAAGCATACCTTAAACCGACTTCAAAAATATGAGCGTTTCGCAAAAGATTGTTTTCGTAAGCAAAATTGACAAAACCCTGCTCAAAAACCGGGCGTTCTATTTCAAGAATTATATTATTAAATTGATTTCGACTAAAATCATATTGTACTTGTGGTGAAAAAAGGAATTTATTCGGAAGCCTGTAATTCTGAGAAAGTGAGGTATAAATTGTGGGCTCCTTTACCCGATCATTATAAATCCCGTAAGTAGTTAGGTTTGTGCTAATACCCATTATTGCACCAGAAAGTAATAATTGAGCTGTGGTAAACTCGGTAGTAGGCATAATGATCTGGTTTACACTAAACCGACTAAACATCGAGAAATTTTTAGCTCGAATAGGTGCCGAAAAGCTTATTTTTCTTTCTTCCAGGTAATTAAAATTAATTGCGGTTTGATCTTCATCATATTTTATATAATTAAGGTCTACCTGAAGATTCCCCGGGGTTCTATAACTCAAAATCCCTTCTCCTTTAACGCCATGCATGTATTCACCCGTAAAGAGAAAATTTGAAGCAAAACGAATGGAAGAATTTACAAAAGGCATCACTTCCCCACTGGTAACACCGGTAAGATATTCTGCTCCACCACCTATAGTTACAGCATTACTTAATCCGTAATTAAAATTTACGCGAGAAAAGCGATTTAAATCATCATTTTCAACGATTCCTGCGCTAAGCGTATATTCCAGTTCATTTTTAGGAACAAAATTATACGGAATATTAATTACTCTTTCCTGAATTCGTTCTTCCCCGTATGGGCCGTAAAATCGGAGGCTCACCGCGGTGTTTCCATACATTAGCGGAACATCAAAAGTATAGAAACCCGAGGCATCTGCCTGGGTAAATTCAACTAAAACATTATTCACATACAATTCTACCGTCCATCGAGGTTCGGTATAATCGTTAAGCACATAGATTCCAAAAGACCTGCGGTTTTGAAATGGGCTATTGCTAATTTGTACACCACTAACCGGCGCAAATAGAGAAGAGGTAGCACGAGTAAAAATTCTACCTGCTGTTACCTGTTTAAAAATTTTACTTTCATTATTTATATAACGCCATTGGTAAAATTGGTTTCTGGAATCAAAAGGAACCCGAGTAGAATAGTTAAGCATGAGGTTGGTTTCCCCACCTAAAAACATCGTACCAAGCCCTAGAGATAGACGATTATCATCTTCAAATTCACTTTGCTGTGTAGTGACTACACCCCAATCTAGAGCACCTCCCTTAAAAAAAGGATAGCGCCTGGCCATGGTAGTATCGGGCTCTATAATACCTTTTACGCGATTAAGATTCTCCCTTACTTTTTTAAGTCGCATTTCTTTTATAACAGGCAGGTCTTTTTCAGTCTTCATAGTTACTGAGAGACTTCTAAATGAAAAGTTTGTGTTTAAGCCGAAAATTTGCCCAAAAAGATTTGATTTCAAATAGAGGTTTAGCGGTGTTTTTATGTATTGCTCATCACTAAGACCAAATTCCCGGTCTTTATAAAGAATTCTATTCTCTGAAGGGTTTATAACGTAAGAAGAATCGGGATTAATAATAAAGCCTTCTACACCATTCTCGGTTTCTTCGTTCTTGATCTTGAGATAATCAAAAAGCTCTTTAACAGGAATATAGGCATCCTGACCTTTAATAGCGATTGGAATTTCTATCACACCAAGATCGGGTACATTCATTTCTACGCTTAACTCATCGTATTCAGGAAAATCTTCCTGGGCCGTTCCCGGAAGAGTAAAGAATACTAAGAATATGAATAGTGAAAGTTTTATGTAAAACTCAACAGTAAAAGCGCAGGGTAGTGTTTGCATCAAGCGAAGCGTTCTTGCTATTGGTGAATAAAATTAAGCGTAAAATTTCCAAAATATGTGCCCGGCAGGTTACCTGAATTATCGGATGGAATTCTTAAAGTTCCACCTACAAAAATTTCGTTAGGAGTTTGAGCATTGGGAGCCTGGGTTACAAATGTTCTTTGACCGGTGCTAAAACTATTGATAAAAAGTTGAATTTGGAGCCCGGTCTCCTGGTTCTCTAAAGTGAAGGGTCCCATATCTTCAATTTGAATGATTGTACCCGGATTGGCATAAACATCGAATAAAGCTGCAGATACGGGTTGACCGAAATTCAGTTCAAAAATATCCCCATCTACGCTGCGCTGATCGTCATAGCTTACCGTAACATTTCCGCCACTATTTCCAGCCGTAAATGAACCAAAATTAAGGTTTCTGGAAGTTCTTACTTCAACTTCAATGGGAATAGGAGGATTCTCCTGAGCGCTAACTTCCATTACTGAAAACGTAAATAGCAAGAGCCAAAAATAGGTTTTATTAAAACTGAAGTTATACATATTGTTTTCTCTACTTTTTTATGACTACTTTTTTGGCGTGTCTTTCTTTACCTACCTGAAGGTTAATAATATATACTCCGTCACTGGTAATACCATCAAAAATCACCCGGTCTTTTCCACGCCCTTGTTTAATTTGGAGTATTTGCCCGGTAATAGTACTCGCTCTTAAAATTCCTTGCTGGCTTTCTTCTAAATTTAGCTCTATCACTACATTATCATTTTCAACTTTAACATCAAAAGGTTCATTAAACGCAATTGCCGGACTTGGAACTTCTTCTTCAGAAAACATTAATTCGAACCTGGAATTATGGGTTCCTGCTTTAATATTAAAAGTGTATTCAGGATCTCTATTTAAATTCTGACCGATACTTTTTACGTGATCGATTAAATAAACATTAAAATTCGGATTTAAATTTTCTATGGAGGCTAAGTTGATTTGCATCGGGCCATTTTGATCAGCTTTTATTCCCAGTGGAATTTTTTTATAACTCCTGCTTTCCGGAAATGGAATTGCATTAATCGCGAGTTCTTTTTTATCTGTGGTAATATTATAAAAACTGGGTACTGCAGGATCTGTATTCATTAATTTATGAGCATCCATTTCTTTTTCAAAATTAGGAGTGGCATACGAGGAAAAATAGATTACCATAGCATCTTTTCGGTTAGCTCCTTTAAAACCTGCTTCTAAACGAAGAAGTGATTTTTGCTCGGTAATTTGCGCCCTATAGAATTCCTGATTAAAATTGTTTGTACGCACCCTGTTATCCATTCCAAAACTACCGGTTATCAAATCCTGAGTATCAGAATCGCTAACCTTAATAAAAAAGCCCTGCATAGAAGGAATAATATTCTCTGAACTGCCATCTACATTTGAATAACCAGTGGAAATATCGTTAACAAATGCAGTATATGTACCGGTGTATTGGTTATCATCACTTGCGGTAAAGAAATAAATTCCATTATCAATATTATCTCGAGTCCATCCATTGGTGGCATTCCAATCTATTGGTGAAGGGTAGGGGTTCCCTACTAAATGAAAACCTTTGGTATATTTGCGATGATTGTTTTCTAATTGTCCGGAAGAAATTGGTCCATTATTAACTTCTCCAATCAATTCTATGGTTTGTGGAGCAGAAAAAGTACCGAAGTTTAGTGCATATCCTTCAGAAATATTCAAGGTGTTAGTAGGCTCGATGTAAGCTTCCCATCCCGTGGCATCAAGGTCCAGACTGTCTACTCTTCGGTTTTCTTCATATCTATAAAAATGTGGAAAACCACTTTCAGGATCTGAGAAATCCATAAAAGGAGCAAAATCGCCTACAACCGAATTTTGAAATGGCGAACTAAAATATTTATAGCCAAAGGCTTTGTCCAGGTAACGCTGCATACTCACCAGGCCAATTACTTCTCCATTTCCGCTACCGTCTATAAATGCAGTTTGGTTTTCATTTGAAATTAAGGTCAATTCATTTCCGGTATCTAAATTTCCATCCTCAACTTTTAAAGTTCCTGTAATTTCAATAATCGCCTGGGAAGTTACTCCCAAAGGATTGTCGATTTGTAGATTTTGTATTAGATTATTTTCAAAAGCTGAATTTGGAATGATCTGCGCTGAAGTTCCTTCAAAAGAAACGCTTCCGGTTTCGGTATTTAGAATTCCATTATTAGTCAAATTCCCTGAAATACGTAACCAGTTATCAGTTACTTCTACACTCGCATTATTTTCAATCGTTAAATCTTTAGATAGGGCATTAGTTCCGGCAGAAATTTTGGGATAATTTCCTGAAGCTAAATTTTCGGGAATTAAGACATTGGTTTCTAAAGTTGGTAGGCTATTGCAACTCCAGTTATTGGTATTGTTCCAGTTGGTGTTCTCGGTGCCGGTCCAGGTGTTTTCAGTTTCACATAGATTTTGTCCAACATTCAAAACTGCCACCTCTGAGATAGAAATACAACCATTTTCATTAGTTGCTAAAAGTCTGTAACGTGAACCATCTTCAGGCCAATATCCTACAGTGATAAGTTCCAGTTTTTCGGTTTTGGTGCCGCTGTAATTCTCACTATCATTGATATCGTACCAATTTGAACTATAAGTTTGCCATTGATAAGTTATATTGTTACCAGAAACTTGAGTTTCAAAAATAGCATTTTCACCGAATGGGGTAGTGATATCCTGAGGTTGCCTAGTAATTATAGGATTGTTATAAACACTTAAACTTGCAGGATTGGAATAGACACTACAGTTTTGATTAGAAACTTCTAACCGGTATAGATTCTGATCAAAATTTACAGGGGTTTTTACAATATCCAGTCTTTCTCCATTCACATTTTGATAATACTCGCTATTAGAGATATAGCTCCAGGTATTTCCATTATCTTCACTAACCTGCCACTGGCGTTGGTTGTTTGATGTATAAGTTTGAAAGGATATATCATTGCCTTCACAAACTACCTCATTTTTAGGCTGAGTATAAATACCTTGTGGAGCTTTATTCACTGTTAAAAGAGCAGAATTCGAAGTAAGGGTATAACCATTTTCAGCAGTGATTTTTACTCTAAATCTTTTGCTATCTAACCAGGTTTCACTAGCATTCACTATCAAATTAGCAGTTTGCGTATTTTGAAAATACGTATTATTACTGATATCGAAGAAATTCTCAGAATTTCCTCCATCGTTTCGCTGCCATTGATAAGAGATAATTTTACCTTCAGCTTTTACATTAAAATTAACCTCATTATTTTGGCAGATGATTACATTTTTAGGTTGGTCAACTATTTCAATCGGTTTTACAACCCTTAAAACAGCAGAATTTGAAATAGAAATTTTACAATGATCATTACTTCCCTGAACGATAACTCGATATTGTTTTCCCGAATCTTCTAATTCTGGATTATTAATTTGGAATTCAAATTGATTTTCCCCAGGAAGATTAATCCAATTACCTTCATTATTTTTTGTTTGCCATTGGAAGGATTCAACATTTTGAAGATTAGCTTCGGAAGCAGTAAAAATTGCATTACTCCCTAAAAAAATATTTTGATCATTTACCTTTAGATCATAACAATTACTAAGTTCAAGTATATCATCAGGAATATCAGGATTATTTATAAAATCATCCTCAGTCCCGTACTCGCACTCCTGCTCATTAATTTCGTTAGTATTTCCTAAATAGTCTCCGCAGGTAGTAAAATCACTACCCCAATTATCCACTTCACCATAAATATAAATATTTCCATCGTCTACATTTAATTCTCCCTGATTAGAAGAACCTCCTTTTATAAAGTTACCGTGGATAATTAAATAACTGGATACTGATAATTCAACCTGATTGGAAGCATCTAAATCGCCAAAAATGATAACTCTGGCATTAGAACCCATTTTAAATTGGGATTTGTTTCCTCCCATTATAAAATCTCCATCAACTACCAGGGTTCCATTCACAGTTAAAACTGAATTGTTTGAGGGTAAAGACACATTATCATATCTCTCAAAACCATTAATAGTGTAAGAATTATTTACATTTAGATTATTCTGTGCGAAACTAAATAATGAAAAAAACAAAAAAACCACCAGAAAAAATCCCGGCTTAAAATAAGAGGAAAGTTGAGGGTAGTTTTTTTTCATACGCCTTAAAACCCTAAAGTTCTATTTCTCTAGTAGCTAAAGTGTCTCCTTTATCTTCAGAATAGCTTACTTTTAGAACTCCGCCAGTCAAATCTACTTCGGCAGCGTTTCTAAGTTCAAAACTGAAATACCTCTTGCTGTTTGGGGTGTAAACTGAAACTCCCTTTACCATCCCAACTTCGGTTTCGGTACCATCGGGGGCAATATGAGTAGCGGTAAGATTCCCGTAAACTGACATGTTTCCGGAGCGATTAATAACTAAAGATAGTTTTGGATTCTCTCCTTCGGTATTTAAGGAAAGCTCATTTAGATCAATTTGGGTAGTAGATTCTCCTTCACGTATAATAATTGGAATACTAATCCCAAATACGGTTTTGATATTGATGGAGATTCCTTCGCTTTCTTCTGTTTCTTCAGCGCCAAGGGCAGTTTGCTCCTCCACAGCTCGAAAATACATATGCGAACGGTATTCGCCCTGTTCTAAGTTTCCGGTTCTGGTTAATTGAACACGGATGGTTTGGGCCTCATTCGGCGCTAAACTAACACGACGTGGGAAATACCTTAGAAAATCTTCGGCAAAACGCTGACCATCTTCTTGCTCTTCTACCTGTTCAAAATTTCCTTTTTCGGTCATTTTATAATTCACAAAAGAAATGGCATATACAGCCGTATCGCTACCGGTATTGGCAAGGTTTATTTCCTGGGAACGTTCGGAACCGTCAAAGACCAAACGTTTAGGCATAATCATAAGATCGCCTTGCGCGTAAGTGCCCAATCCTGAAAAAATAAAAATGAATAATAAGAGTAGGGGGCTAAGTAGTTTTTTAATCATATCCGTGGGGCGGGATTTTTATGTTATAATGTTGGTTTCAAAGATAATAAATAAGAATTTGCCTGTTAAGGAAATCTAAATTTAATTATAAGAAACCGTCACGTTAAAACCGGAGGAATTCGTATAAAAGCCGGAAGTCTGATTAGCTTCCAGGTTTAAAGTACCACCAATTTTAATAATATCGGTTACATTGCCTTGCTGGGGAGCAACCGTAAATTGATCTATTGTAAGAATTTGGTTAGGATTTTCCTGGTTGTATAAAGTGAATTGTTCGGGCAGCGTAATGGAGTAATTGTTATTACCGTGGGTTACCACTGCTTCTGCAGGATTTACCGTTCCAGGAATAGAGTTGGAAATCTGCACTCCGTAAGCAACCCGTGAACCATCTGGCGATAAAATCACCTGGCCGGGGTTATAAGCACTAATTACATTTCCAAAATCAAGGTCTACTGTTTTATCAATTTTAATAGGATCTATAACCGTTGCCCTACTATTTACCGTAGCGGAAGCTGAATTTTGCGCATATACGCTAAATCCGAATAAGCTAAAAAATAAAATGAAAAGATAATTTTTCATTGTGATTTTTGTAAAAACGATTAGATAAAAATTAGTTTAAACTAAAAAACGCCGCCACAGGGGCGGCGTTTTCTATATAAGTTAATATGATTTATTCGTAAGAAACAGTTACCTGAAATTCACCTGTATAATTTCCAGTAGCTTGTCCGTTAGCAACTGTTAAAGTAGCACCAACTCCAATTGTTTGAATTCCCCCTGATCCAGTTGGGTTTGCTCCAGCGTTATCTGTAAATGAATCTACACTAATTTCATCATCGCCACTTTTTAGCGTAACAGTAGTTGGTAGAGTCACAGAGTATGCGTAGCCATTTGCAGCAGTAACATCAAAAGTAGCAGCTTTAGGTGTAGTTGTTCCTATTTGTGATAGGCCTGAAGCGCTTCCATCCGTAGCTACGACTACGGTACCAGCTGTATTATTTGCAACTTTTCCAAAATTTAAATCTTCCTGTCCTTCAATTGTAATTGGGCTAACAATATCAGCGGATGCTTGAGCAGTGCCAGTAGCTTTCTCTTGCGCAAAAGCAGTTCCAGAAATAAGGGCTAGTAGGATAAAAGTAATTTTTTTCATTTTAATTGTATTTATTTTGATTTGGGTTCAAATGTTTAACACTGCAAATATGGGGGTAAACCCTCACACGAATGAAACTTATTCGATAATCAAGATAAAATACTCGTTGAAATGCACCTTTAGATAAAATTATGATAAAACTACAACGATATAGTAGTTTTTATTGAAGAATTTTCAATTGTAATTCACGGTAACTTGTAAATCACCATTGGTTTTGTAATTGCCGGGTTGCTGATTAGGATTTACAATTAAACTTGCTCCAACTTTAATAGTTTTACCGTCACCGGCTATTGAAGAACCATCATAATTAGTTGTAAAATCCTGAAGAAGCATACTTTCACTACCGCTACTTAACCTATGACTTCCTTTTGGTAAACTAATACCAAACGCAAAACCCGTTTGGCCGGTAACCTCGAAAGTCGCGGCAGAAACAGTTCCACCTTCAGCAAGTTCAATGTCTCCATTGGTTATTCTGGTATTTTCAGGAGTTAAAATTACAGCACCACCATTTCTAGCATCAATATTGGCAAATTGCATATTATTAGTGGTGGTAATTCCAATAGGTTGAATAATGGTAGCTGAAGCTGTAAAATTAGCCGTGGCAGAAGCCTGAGAAAACAAGCTATTTACTGTTATAATTGATAAAAATAAGATTAGTGTTGTTATTCGTAACATCTTCAAACTGCTTAAATAGATTTTCGTATTTTAAAGATATAAAATAATTCCAGTTAAAATCGTTGAAATGCATGAAAAATCGACGAAATGCATCTTTTTTATGATTTATTTAAGTTAGCTAGTTGAAAATGGCTAATATTTTATTTGGTTTTTGCTGTACTAATAATTGCTTATAGCCTATACAGCTTAACTTTAAAATTTTAGGTTGTGAGAAGAATATGAGTAAATTAGGGGTCTTAACTAATCAACTTAATTTGCTTATTTATGAAAAACTCTTACTCTACAAGTCTTAATCTTCAAAACACCGATTTTGGACTTTTACTATTTAGACTAATTATTGGAGGTCTAATGCTTACGCACGGAATTCCAAAACTGCTTACATTTTTCGGAAGTGAGGAGATTGTTTTTGCAGATCCTATTGGATTAGGAGAGACTGTCACCTTTACATTTGCAGTTTTTGCAGAATTTGTTTGCGCTATGCTTATTATTCTAGGCTGGGTTACGCGCTTTGCTTCGATACCTTTAATAATTACGATGGCTGTGGCCGCAATTATTGTTCACTGGACAGATGGTTTTGGTAGGCAGGAATTACCTTTATTATATATGGGTGGCTTTCTTTTACTTTTCTTTACAGGCGCAGGAAAATTTTCACTGGATTACTATCTTTTAAAGAAAAAATAATGGCAAAAGATCGCAGGGAATTCTTAAAGAATAGTGGAGTCTTGGGCTTAAGTGGACTTATTGGTCCGTTTTCTGTGTTTTCTGAAGATCATGATTTCCTGAATTTTCAGCAGAATTCCTACCTGATAAAAAACACTGAAATTTTAAGCATGGACGATTCTGTGGGCGATTTTTTGGGAATGGTTTTAGTTGAAAACGGAAAAATTTCCGAAGTTTCAAAGAATATCGAGATTCCGCAGGGAATTGAAATTATTGATGCTGAAGGCGGAATTCTAATTCCGGGGCTTATAGATTGTCATTGGCATTTATGGACTTCCTTGTTAAGAAGTATGTCAGGAAATTCCCTGCAGGAAGGGTATTTTAAAATGACCGCAAGGTATTCCGAACTATATTCACCGGAGGACATGAAACTTGCGGCAAAATACGCCATTGCAGAAGCAATTCATTCGGGGATAACCTGTATTAGCGATTACAATCATAATGCAAGAAGTTGGAAATATGTAAAAGCTAGTTTTGATGCTATGGCCGAAATGGGCCTTCGTGGTCACGTGAGTTATGGAACTTATCGAAATATGAAAGAAAGTGATTCTACAGATTTTAGGGGAATAAAAACCTTAAAAGAGCTGATAGAATCAGATTCAAAATATAATGATATCAAGTTAGGTCTGGGGTCCCGTTATGCTAATTATCAGGATATTATGTTAGATTGGAAACGTGCCCGGGATTTAGGCTTAAGAATTACTATTCACGCAAGTTCTAACGAAAGTCAGAAAGGGCAAATAGCCTCACTTTATAACAAAAACCTTTTAGCTGAAGATGTCAATATTATTCACGGTAACGCTATTACTCCCAGGGAAATTGAATTTGTAGAAAAAACTGCTGCGAGTATTACCATGACCCCATATTCCGAAATGCGTATTGGTTACGGCCTGCCTAAAATTAATCAGTTAAACGAGTCGCAAATTAATTGTTGCGTTGGTATTGATACTACTGCTTTAACCGGTAATGCACATTTATTGGATACATTAAAATTGCTTCAAAATTTAGCAAACGCAAATGCTAAAAACGAATTCTATATTAATCCGAAAAAGCTTCTGAAAATGGCTACCATTCAAGGAGCAAAAAATCTCGGTATTGATAATGAAACCGGCTCTATAACTCCAGGTAAAACCGCAGATTTGGTCCTACTAAAAAAAGATGATCTTAATTTCTCTACCGGAAATAAAGCTTATCACTTGGTAATTGAAGCAGCATTACCCAGCAATATAAATATGGTTATGGCTAAAGGAAAAGTTTTAAAATATAAAGGAAAGCTTACCGGAATTAATTCTGACGAATTAATCAAAAAAGCTAAAGAGCGTTTTTCTGAAATGAATCAGGAAATTGGATAAAAAAACCTCCTGCTACTATATTTTATTACAGGAGGTTTTTTAAAGATATTCTTTAAATTAAGTTAGTTATCTTATTTTGTATCAGGATCTGGTAAATCGTCCAGACCTTTCTTTTTATCAGAAGTTCCTTTTTTATTAAAACGATAGTTTTCCTCGTCTACCAGTTCCTCTTTGTCCTTTTTATTGTTTTGATTACTTCCCGGGATATCCAAATTATCAGCTGTAAAATCTACCGGTTGTTCACGATCCAAATCTTTATCCTGACCTTTATTCATACTGCGACCTTTTTCATTCAAGGCTTGTTTGTCTTCCGCAGTGATATCAGAATTATACTTTTTCTTATTTTCTTCTTTACTCATAATTTTTCTTTTCTTGAAATTAACAAATAGGAGGAAACTTAAAGAAAATACGAGGTTAAAATCTGGTTAAATAAAAATGGCCTAAAAAGAAAATCAATCTTTTTAGGCCATCTATATTTTTAATGGGAAAATGAGTTTTACTCAGACTCCAACATTGCGAAGAATTTATCCAGGTTAGGTATAATTACAATTCTGGTTCTTCTGTTTTTTGCTCTGTTCTCGTTATTAGTATTGTCTACTAAAGGTTGGTAACTACTTCTTCCTGCTGCAATAAGTTTCTCTGGTGCAACATCATACTTGTCCTGAAGTAAACGTACAATTGAAGTTGCTCTTCTTACACTAAGGTCCCAGTTATCCTGGATATAAGAACCTTCAACCATTGTACGGTCATCTGTATGTCCTTCAATCATAACTTCCATTGCAGGCTCAGAATTGATCACCTCGGCAAGCTTTTTCAACAAAGGTTGAGCATTATTAGAAACTCTGTAGCTTCCGCTTCCAAATAATAATTTATCTGAAACGTTGATCATCACTACAGTTTCATCAACGGTGATATCAATATCCTCATCGTCAGATCCTTCAGAAATATTACTCTTTAAGTTATGAGAAACCGCAAGGTTAATAGAATCCTCTAAGGTTTTAGCCTCTGCAACTTTCTCAGGATTCATTTTTGCGATGGTAGCTCGCATTTTATCCTTATTGTTATTAGACATCACGGTAAGATCGTTCATTTCCATCTTACTATCGTTCTCCTCACGTAAAGAATTGATCTTTGAGTTATAATCTGCAACACGTTCTTCTATTCGAGCGTATTTTTCTTCAATTTCTTCTTTTTCTACTTGCGTTTTTTGCAGTGTACTTCTGGTATCATCAAGTTCACTTTCCAGTGCAACGTATTTTTTCTTTGATACACACGAGCTTAGCATTGTTGCTGCTAAAACTGTAACTGTGATTGCTCTCTTCATATTTCGGATTTTTTTAAGTTAGGCCTTAGTTTTAGATTTGGTTATTTAAAGGCTGATACATTTTAGGCGAGAACCATACCAGTTGAGCATAATAATCAACATTTTACCAGGAGCCAATATTTATTAATTTCTGAACTTCTCATTCTATGTGATTTACGGGGCTTCCAGCTACCGAAATTAAATTAAGGGAATAATTTATTTGTGATTTAGCATAAGTCTAAAATTGTGGATTTCCACTAAAAACTGTGGTGAAATTGCACACTTTTAGTTGGGGAATGCTAAAAGAAAAAGAAACTCATGTGTTGTTACACAACTAAATTTCAGCGTTTTATATTTTTTCCTGATTTTCCGCAGTGATAATTTAAAATAGTGATTCAGACTCTCATCTTGCTATAGTGAATATTGGAATTTTAAGCTTTATTGCAGCTGAAGCATTAGAACTGTATTTTTTTGCAATAAACCCCTCTCGAATCTTCTTCAGGACCAGAGGACACCGCTAAATCTACAACAATTCCGAATATGGAATTGAACCCGTTAGAATAGAGCTTAATTAACTAAATCTTAGGTTTAAAAACTTTAAATTACTCCCGGAATACGATAAATTTGAAGTTCTAGCGATTATAGGATTTGGAAAACGAAAAAAAGAAGAAGAAAAAAAGATATAGAATATTAAAGGTCCTCGCAAAATTCTTTGCGGGGCTCTTTATTTTTATAATACTATTGTTACTTTTTATTAGAAGTCCCTGGGGACAGGATATAATAAAGAATCAGGTGGTAAAGAATATTTCCAGTAAAACCAATACTGAGATCGCGCTGGATAAACTTTTTATTACTTTCTCCGGAAATATTCAATTAGATGGTCTCTACCTGGAGGATAAAAAGGGAGATACCCTGGTTTACTCACGTTCACTAGAAGCCGATATTCCCATTTGGCCAATTATTCAGGGGAATGCTATAAGTGTAGACAATTTAGACTGGGAAGGCTTAAAGGCCAATATTGTTAGAAAAGATTCTATTGACGGTTTCAATTATGAGTTTTTAATGGAAGCTTTCGCAACAGATTCTACTCAAACCACCCAGCAATCAACTCAACAAGACACTACAGCTACTCAAGAAATTAATATAGGTAATATTAATTTTAAAGATTTCAATATTACTTTTAAAGATGATGTGATGGGTATCGATACCCAAATTTCTCTGGGTGAGCTTATCCTGGAATTCGAGAAAACCGATCTGGAAAAAATGGATTTTCGAGCAGAAAATGCCAGTCTCAAGAATACAAAAGTGACTTATTTGCAGAACAAGCCGTTTCCCGTTCCCGAGAATGAGGAGCCTGCGCCAATGCCTTATTTAGTGGTAGATAATTTTAATTTGGAAAATGTACAATTAAACTATAATTCTGTTCCCGATGGAATAAATGCCAATATTGATATAAATGAATTTTTAGCGGAAGTTCCTTTAATGGATCTCAAAACCCAGGAGATTGAAGTCGCTGAAATTGCACTCCAAAATTCAGATATAAAACTAGAAATGCAAACTCTAGAGAAGTCGCAGGATAGCACGGTGACTGAACCTGTTCCTTTTACCTGGCCCGAGTGGAAAGTTTCCGTAGATAAAATAGACTTTTCTGAAAATCACTTAAGTTATATGGTAGACGGGGCAGAACCCAAAAAAGGGGAATTTAATGCTAATGCATTGTTTTTAGATTCTCTAAATTTTAGAGCAAATAATTTATTTTTTAAAGATAAAAGTGCAGAAGCAGAAGTTGCTGCTTTAAATTTCAAGGAAGCTTCAGGACTTAATCTAAATGAACTTCATTTTAATCTAAATTTTAAAGATACGCAATCAAGCCTTTCAGAGCTTGTATTGGCTTTAAATGGAAATCAATTAAAAGGGGAGGCGAGTTTAAATTATAATTCTGTTCAGGAATTGATAGACAATTACGAAACGGCAGAACTTTCAGTCAATTTACCAACAATTCTGGTAGATGTGAAGGAGGCTTTTAGGTTTCAGCCAGATTTAAAGTCTAACCCTTATATGAAGGAATTGGCTAGCAATAAAGTTTCAGGGAACCTTAAAGCTTCGGGTAAATTATCTTCTATTGGAATTTCAAGAGCTAATTTTAATTGGAAAAACACTTCATTTTCCGCTAACGGAAATATTTATAATGCTACCAATCCAGATAACATAAGCTTTGATATTCCTCGTTTTAGCGCAAAATCTAGAAAATCAGATCTTACCGGTTTTGTAAGCAAAAAAGACCTTGGCATAAGCATCCCGAAAAATATTCAGCTAAGTGGAAACTTCAGAGGAAGTCCGGAAGACCTTTCTGCTAAAGCCTTTTTACAAACTTCTGAAGGAGATATTCGTATTGACGGGAATTTTACCAATAAAGAAGAGATCGCTTTTAAAGGAAAAATGTCTTCTGAAGAACTTCAGCTCGGAAATCTTTTACAAAATGAAAGTCTGGGTGCTTTAAACCTGGAATTGGAAACCACCGGAAGTGGAAGTACCGTAAATACCCTCGATGCCACTTTAGACGCTACTATCACTTCATTTTCATATAACAACTACGAGATAAATGATCTTAATATTACCGGCGAGATCGAAAATGGTAAGGGCGATATAGCCTCCAGCTATAAAGGCGAAAATTTAGAATTGGAGCTTACTTCCCAGGTAGAACTGGATTCAGTGAAACCAAAGGCTAATCTAAATTTAAACCTTAAAGGCGCAAGGCTGCAGGAATTAGGACTTGCTTCCCGGGATATTAGACTAGGTTTTAAATTGAATGCAGAGTTTGAAGGAAATGCTGAAGAATATGAAACCTATGCCGATTTTACTGAAGCGGTGGTGGTTTATGATAATAGCACCTATCTCCCGGGAGATCTAAATGCGCATGCTTTTGTACGGCCAGATTCCACTTCGGTACAGATTAGCAATAAAATTCTAGACCTGGATCTGAAATCGAATGCTGATCCTGCAGATTTTACAGCGGCATTAAATAGACATTATGAGTCTTATTTTACCGAGGTAGATCCTTTAGATACCGTGCATCCGGTAAGTTTAAAACTACGAGGTATAATTAAGGATGCGCCTGTTTTAAATGAAGTTTTTCTATCTAATTTAGAACAATTGGATACCATAAATATTGAAGCAGACTTTAATGAAAAAGAGCGAAAGCTGGATGCTTTGGTGAGCTTGCCATATATAAATTATTACAGCAGTGAAATTGACAGTCTTGAATTCAGGTTAAATTCAGATCCTGATAACTTTGATTTTAATCTTGGGTTTAAAGCCATTAATTCGGGTCCAATCGCTATTCAAGAAACCGATTTTAGCGGAAGTCTTACGGAAAATAAACTTAGCCTTGATTTTACCTCTATTCAGGGGGAAGAGCGCTTATTTCACGTAGCTTCAGAAATCACAAAACCCGGAAACAATCTTAGGTTTCATATAAATCCTGAAGATTTGATTTTAAACAAAAAAGAGTGGAACATCGCTGAAAACAATGAAATGCTGGTTTACGATCAGGAAATTAGTGCTAACAATTTTAGGTTAAATCGTAATGATCAGGAAATGATTTTAAGCGATGAACTTTCGTATTCAGATAAAAATCATATTGGGTTACAATTTAATAATTTCAATTTGGGAGTTTTGCTTAATTACATTAATCCTGAAGAAAAACTTGCCACAGGCCAATTAAACGGACACCTGGTTTTTGAAGATCCTTTACAGAAAATTGGGATTTTAGCAGGCCTGGAAATAAATCAACTAAACGTAATGGAGGTTCCTTTAGGCCAGCTAAGCTTAAATTCTACCCCAAAAGCCGATTTTCAATATAATGTTGGTCTTGCGATAAAAGGAGAAAATGTAGATTTGGATATGGACGGTGATATCCAGGCCTTGGATTCTACCACTGTGGTAGATATGAATATGGATATTAATAAGATTAGTATGAAAACCCTGGAAGGATTTTCTATGGGTGCCATAACCAATGGAGAAGGTAGCCTTTCGGGTAATTTAACTCTTGGGGGTACAACCACAGAACCAGAATACAATGGGGAGCTTAAATTTGACCAGGCTAAATTTAGAGTAGCTTTATTAAATGCTCCGTTCACATTTCCGTCAGAAACATTAGAATTTGATAACAAGGGAGTTTATTTTAATGAATTTAGGGTGGAGGATAAAGATTCCAATTCGTTTGTAGTAAATGGCGAAGTGCTTATAGATAACCTGCTTAATCCTGTATTCGATCTTGATCTAAGAGCTAGAAACTTTCAGGTACTAAATTCTACAAAAGAAGACAATGAGCTCTTCTACGGAACCGCCACCTTTGATGCCGATGCCACACTTACCGGAGATCTTAATGTCCCAAACCTAGATATGGATATTACCATAGGTTCTAATACCGACTTTACCTATGTAATGCCGGAAGAGGAACTGGCAATGCAGGAAAGGGATGGTATCGTGATCTTTACAAACAGGGAAGATCCAGATGATATTTTAACCGGAAATGAGGAAGAAGAATCGGCTACGCTTACGGGGTATAACATTAACGCACTAATCAATATCAATGAAGAAGCTGCTTTTAATATTATAATAGACGAGCAAACCGGTGATACTTTCAGAGTTAAAGGGGATGGAGAATTAGATTTTAATATTTCTCCTAACGGAAGAATGACGCTGGCAGGCCGTTATACGATGAGCGGTGGTCATTATGAAATGAGTCTTTATAATTTAGTAAAAAGAAGATTTGAAATTGCCGAAGGTAGCCGTATTACCTGGGCAGGAGATCCTTTTGATGCTACTTTAGATGTGAGCGCTATTTACCGGGTAGAAACTTCACCTGCATCCCTTATGGCTACCGGTGAAGGCAACCAGTTTAGACGGGAATTACCATTTTTAGTCTATCTAAATGTAGATGGTGAATTAATGCAACCTAAATTATCTTTTGGCCTCCAAATGCCCGATGATGAAAGAGGTGCAGGTGGGGGAGCTGTTTATGGAAGATTGCAACAGCTTAATTCTCAGGAAGCCGAGTTAAATAAACAGGTCTTTTCCTTATTGGTTTTGAATCGCTTCTATCCATCCTCCAATAATGCGGGAGACAGCGGTGGAAATTTATCGATTGCCCGAGACAATCTAAACCAGGCTTTGGTCGATCAATTAAATATGTTTTCCGATAAATTATTGGGAGACACCGGTATACAACTTAATTTTGGCGTAGATAGCTATACCGATTACCAGGGAAGTACTGCAACGCAGCGCACCCAGGTTGATATAGAAGCCCAAAAGTCTTTACTTGACGATCGTTTAATTGTGAGTGTAGGTAGCGAGGTAGGCGTCCAGAGGGGCAATAGGCCGGGAGAAGAAGCCAGCCCGTTAATAGGAAATGTAAGTATTGAATATTTACTTACCGAAAATGGCCGTTTTAGATTAAAAGGTTTTAGAAGAAATGAATTTGAAAATGTTATAGATGGGCAGCTCATTGTTAGCGGAATAGCCTTTATTTTTACCCGCGAATTCAATGAATTTCAAGAATTATGGGATAATTTCTTTTTAAAAGAAGAGGAAGAAGAAAATTCAACCGAAAATAACGAGAGGGAAAATAATGAATAAAACCAGAAAGGTACTGGCTAAAAAGTGTCTTTAATAATTGGAAGAATTATAAACTCTGGAAAAAATCAAAGCTTAAGATTGAAGTTATAAATAGATGAAAATATACTTAAAATATATTATGCTTGCTTGTTTAGTTCTTGTACTATTTCAGGCTTGTAATGTAAAGAAATTTGTGCCAGAGGGTAAAATGCTATACACCGGGGCAACAATTTCTATAAAAAGTGATACAACTATAAAACAACGTTCCCAATTAAAGACCGACTTAGAATCTGTTCTAAGTCCGGAGCCTAATAGCTCATTTTTAGGAATGCAGCCAGGATTATATTTTCATTATAAAGCCCAGCGCGAGAAGCCGGGTTTTATAAATAAGTTTTTAAATAAAAAGATAGGTGAGGAGCCGGTTTATGCTAGCGATGTAGATCCTGTAAGAACAGAAGACTTACTTAAAAACAGGCTGCAAAATCGAGGTTTCTTTTACAGTAATGTTATTTCTACGGTTAATAGGAAAGAAGAAATGAAGAAAATGAGTGTGGCTTATTCGGTAGATGTGCCCACACCTTATTTGCTCGAAAAATATAAATTAGATTCAGACAGTCTTCAAATTTATAAGGAGATAAGTAAGAGTATAGAAAATTCGCCCCTGGAGGAAGGAATGCGGTTTGATCTTTCGACAATGAAACTAGAAAGGGAAAGAATTGATAGAGATTTAAAGGCTAAAGGATATTATAATTTTAATTCTGGCTTTCTAATTTTTGAAGCTGATACCAATCAATATGCACAAAAAAAGTTTGATCTTTTTTTAAGGTTAAAAAAAGATGTTCCTACGCCAAGTATTATTCCTTATAAAATTAAGAGTGTTAACGTTTACCCGAATTACGAGGTAGGAACCGATAGTTCTACAACCAAAACACGTTATGCGGAAAAGAATTTTTTCCAAAAGGAACTTTTCTTTAAACCTAAACATTTAGATCCTTACCTACTTATTGAAGAAGGGCAGCTTTATGATCCTGAAACTTCCCGGAATACCGCCAGAAGGTTGGGAAATATTGGCGCCTATAAATTTGTAAATATCAATTACCAGGAAATAGATAGTCTTTCTACCGACAGTCTCGGGGTTTTAGAAACTAATATTTATTTATCTCCTTTAAAGAAGCGCTCGTTAAGAGCAGAAGTACGGGCAGTAACTAAATCTAATGGTTTTACAGGACCAAGTTTGGCCTTAGGTTACACTAACAGGAACCTTTTTAAAGGTGGTGAAATTTTAAATATTACCGGAGATTTTGGCTATGAGTTCCAGGTTGGTGGCGGTACCCAGGCCGGTTTAAACAGTATTCAACTAGGGCTGGAAGGTGATCTAATTTTTCCCAGGATGTTATTTCCTATCGATATCAACGAAAACTGGTTTTCGTACTCTATCCCTAAAACTAAGACCAGTTTAGGCTTAGATTACCTTAGCCGGAGTCAATTATTTAGCCTCGGTTCGGTATCGGCTAAATTTGGTTATATCTGGAATGCTAATCGCTACGTTACCCACGAGTTTAATCCTGTTTCGGTAAATTATGTAAACCTGGGACAAACCAGTCAGGAATTTGAGCAAATCCTTAGAGATAATCCATTTTTACAGAACAGTTTTAACCAGGAGTTTATTTCAGGTTTAACTTATTCTTTCACTTATAACGGACTTATTGATGAAAATAAAACGCATCAGTTTTTTCTGAATTCAACCTTAGATGTAGCCGGAAATTTAGTGGACGCTATTAGCGGTCATAGCGAAGAAGATCCGCAAACATTTTTAGGATTGAGATATGCCCAATATGCAAAAGCCGATATAGATTTGAGGTATCACTTAAAAACAGGAAAGGATTCAAAAATAGCTTCAAGGCTATTCGCCGGTTATGGTTTACCTTATGGGAATTCTGATGTTTTACCATTTACCAAACAGTATTTTGCCGGAGGACCATATAGTGTTAGAGCTTTTAATATCCGCTCTTTAGGTCCCGGAACTTACGAACCGGAAGGTGAAGATGGTGCTTTTTTTGACCAAGCCGGGAATATAAGGTTAGAAGCAAATCTTGAATATCGCTTTCCACTTTTTCCATATTTATACGGTGCTGTTTTTGCCGATGCCGGAAATGTTTGGTACACAGGAGAAAATAGTACGTTAGATGGTGGCGAATTCAGTAAAGATTTTATGAATGAATTAGGTATTGGTACCGGGTTTGGCTTAAGGGTAGATATTCAAAGTTTTGTGATTCGGGTAGATCTTGCAGCACCGCTACACGATCCTGCTTTAGCTGAAGGTGAGCGTTGGGAGTTTGATTATGCAAATCCCGTGTTGAATTTTGCTATTGGATATCCTTTTTAATCCCTCCAAAGGGTTTAGTAGTACGAGGTTTCCTCGAAACTTTGCAAATCTTTTACCTAATTATAGCTCTGGGTTACCCCCTAAATTCTTAATTTATTGTTGAAAAATGCACCAGGAAATACTAAAACACGTTACTTCAAAAATTGAACTTTCTAAGGAGGAACAGCGTGAATTTGTAGGAATTCTCACCGAAAAGAATATTGCTAAAAAAGAAATCTTAATTGCACCCGGGCAGGCCGTAGATTGCGAATATTACGTGGTTAAGGGGTGTTTAAAGGCTTACTATCTCGACAAAAATGGTAATAAGCATATTATTCAATTTGCTTTAGAAGATTGGTGGATAAGCGATTTTGAAGCTTTCTTCGGAAATTACCCCGCACAGTTATATGTGGAAGCCATAGAAGATTCGGTGCTTTTGGGGCTTCATCGCGATACGCTTGAAACCTTATATAAAAGGATTCCAAAATTTGAACGTTTTTTCAGAATAAAAACTACTAATGCCTTTGTAGCTTTAAGAAGTAGAATTTTATCTTCTCTTCAAAAAAATAACAAAGAGCGTTACCTTGAATTTTGTCAAAAATACCCAGAGATCGAGACTCGGGTACCTAATTACCAAATAGCAAATTACTTGGGTATAAAACCTGAAAGTTTAAGCCGACTTAGAAAGGAGCTTTTTTAGTTTAATAATATAATCGGTCTAGGAAAAGCGCATCAGTTCGAATCTCCCGATTTCTCACGACTAAAAAAACAGGTCTTTAAACTATAAAGCTTAGCAAGAACTTAGCTTAACATATCTTAACAGCTGCTACTAACATATATCAACAAATTTCTCCCTCCTTTAATTTACTTTAGCGCTGAAAAAATTGCTAAGAAAAAGATTAATAAATTTAATTTTATAAAACTATGAGTAAAGAACAAGCTTTATTACAATCATATAATTTAAACGGATTAGAACTTCCGAATAGAGTGGTAATGGCTCCAATGACGAGAAGTAGAGCCGATAATCCTGAAAATGCACCTATTGAAGGCCTGCATGATGTTTATTATACCCAAAGAGCTTCTGCCGGCCTAATAATTACCGAAGGTTCTCAGGTATCTAAAGAAGCTGTAGGTTATGTGAATACGGCAGGTATTTACAGTAAAGAACAGGTGCAAGGCTGGAAAATGGTAAATAAAAAGGTGCACGAGGCTAAAGGCCGAATGTTCATTCAGCTTTGGCACGTAGGCAGAATGTCTCATCCGGATTTTCATAATGGAGATTTGCCATTATCTGCTTCAGCAATAAATCCTGAGTCACAATCTTATACCTATGAAGGCTTTAAGGATACGGTTACGCCAAAAGAAATGAGTATTGAAGATATTAAAAGAACTGTTCAGGATTTTAAAAATGCTGCCAAAAATGCTATGGAAGCAGATTTTGACGGAATTGAAATTCACTCTTCAAATGGCTATTTATTTCACCAGTTTTTCAATGGGACTTCTAATAAAAGAAATGATGAATACGGCGGAAGTATAGAAAACCGGGCAAAAATACTTTTTGAGACAATAGATGCGATTAAAGAAGTAATGCCTGAAAATAAAATTGGTTTAAGACTGAATCCTTCTCTGCACGGAATTTTTGGGATGACGATGGATGAAGAAACCATTCCTACTTTCGATTATATTATCAAGAAGCTTAACGATTATGATCTTGCCTATTTACATTTATCAGAACCTTTTAATGATGTTTCTGAGGTACCATACGCGGTAACAGAGATCGCGAAAAGATACCGACCAATGTATGATGGAACTTTGATGATTAATGCCGACTTTGATCAGGAATCTGGTAATAGGGTTATTGAAGAAGGTAACGCAGATCTGGTTGCTTTTGGTAAACCTTATATTTCAAACCCAGATTTAGTTGAGCGTTTCGCTGAAAACATTCCGCTTTCAGATTGGGATACAGATACTTTTTATGTTCCGGGAGCAAAGGGATATATAGATTATGAATCTAAAGCCAGAAAGCAAGAAGTTTAAATTTCTATTTAATTGCAATTATTGATTATTAAAGAGGTTGTTTGGATTTAAGTTAATTCGTCATTCTGAATTATTTCAGAATCTAATATTTTTGATGATTAATCATATTAGACCCCCGATGAAAATCGGGGCAGGCTCGGAAACCAAGTCAGGGTGACGGTTTAAACTTTCCAAACAACCTCTTTTTCTTAAAATGAAATCACATTCTTCCCAATAGATTTCCCTGATTCCTGCAGGCTATGAACTTCTTTAAAAGATTCGGGATCTAAACCTAGAAAAGTTTTATTAAGCGTAGTTTCAATGGTTTCTTCTTCTAAAAGCTTTGAAATTCTTTCCAGGATTTCGTGTTGCTTATGCATATCTGGAGTTTGAAATTTTGCCCGGGTAAACATCAATTCCCAATGAAAAGCCACACTTTTATTTTTCAGTTTATTTAGATCTACCGTGTTTTTAGTTTCCACAATAGAGCAAATATTTCCCTGTGGTTTTATGAGGCTTGCCATAGCATCCCAGTGCATATCGGTATCAGAAAAATTCAGGATATAATCTACATTTTCATATCCTTTTGCCTTCATTTCTTCCTCCAGATTTTTATGATTTACAATCACATCAGCACCCATATTTCTACACCAGGCTTCTGTTTCATTTCTAGAAGCGGTAGCGATCACATTAAATTTAGTGAGTTTCTTTAAAAGTTGAATAGCAATAGAACCAACGCCGCCGGCGCCACCAAGAACAAGAATATCCTGGTTTTCTCCTGAATTTTCTTCAATATTCAAGCGTTCAAAAATGCATTCCCAGGCTGTGAGTGAGGTTAGGGGCATAGCAGCGGCTTCTTCAAAAGAAATATTTTTAGGTTTATGCCCGGCTATATTTTCATTGACCAGCTGAAATTCGGCATTACATCCGGGCCTGTCTATTTCCCCTGCATAATAAACTTCGTCTCCTTGTTTGAATTTGGTGACTTTATTACCAACCCGTTCTACAATTCCGGCAGCATCCCATCCAACGATTTTTGGCTCTTCCAGTTCCTTATCTTTAGCAGCATTCTGCCTCACTTTAAAATCTACAGGATTAACCGAAACGGCTTTGATTCTTACTAAAAGATCTGACTCGCCCGGTTTGGGTTCTTCGGTATTAAATTCAATAAAACTATCAGGATGATCTATGGGGTGTGATTTTCTTATTCCTACGGCTTTCATATGCTAATTTTTAATTTCTACTTTAATTCAATTTCAATGTAAGAAATATAAAAACCAGCGCCCAGCACTTAAGAAAACTATAAGAGATTTTAGATGTTTAATGTTGAAGTTTGCCACCATAGCAAAGGTCTCCGGCGTCACCAAGACCGGGTATAATATAACCTCGATCGTTTAATTCTTTATCAATGGTAGCGATCCATAGTTTCGAATCTTCAGGGAATTCTTTCTCCAGGTGTGAAATACCTTCTTCGGCACCAATTACGGCAACTAAATGAATTTCCTTTGGTGTCCCCATTTGCTTTAGAGCCTTCATAACATTTACGAAAGATCCACCGGTGGCCAGCATAGGATCAGCAAGAATAAGGGTTTTTCCTTCCAGGGAAGGGGAGGCCAGGTATTCTACTACGATTTCAAAATGCTCATCATTATTTGGATGATGGCGATAGGCTGAAATAAAAGAGTTTTCGGCATCATCAAAATAATTCAATAAACCGTTGTGTAGAGGAAGACCTGCACGTAAAATTGAGCAGACCACAATTTCACTTTCCGGTAATTGAACTTCAGAATTTCCTAGAGGAGTTTTGATATTTTTAGCAGAAAATTTTAATTGTTTACTTAGTTCGTATCCTAGAATCTCACCTAAGCGCTCAATATTTCTGCGAAAGCGCATTCTGTCTTTTTGAATTTCTACATCTCTAAGTTGTGCCACAAATTTACCGGCTATTGAATTTTCTTCCAGAAGATGATTTACCTGCATAGTAGTTTTTAATTTTTGCTTGAATATTACGAACCAGGGTCGAATATTTTAAACTCGCTTAGAAGTGTAAAGGTAAGTAAATGTTTTGCGAATGCGTAACCAGATAAATTGCCATTTGACAATTAGTTTTAAAAGATTTTACTTTAAAGTAATTTGGTCGTATTTTTGATAATACAAGCTTAAAGAATTCATCTTATGAAGTTTATATATACTATTTCATTCCTTTTCTTTTCAGCGCTAAGCTATGGGCAAATAGATCTTCCGGCTACAAGCAACACAGGAGGGATTTTAAAGGCAGAACCAGAAAAAAGATCCTCTGGTTTTCCTATACTTCGTGCTGAAGAATCTAATGAAGAAAGTAAATATCTTAGGGAAAAACCAAAGGAGATAGATTTCAGAGAAAAACCGAATAATTTGAAGACCGCTGGAGATGCTGTTAAAGAAAGATGGACAGAAGATAAAGAAGCGCTTGAAAAATATAGAGAAGATCAATATTTAGGCGATTTTAAAACTACCGGGAAGTTTGTAGAGCTTTATTGCCGTGATCATCAGTTTGTAGATGGAGACCAGGTGAATATATATGTAAACGGGAAATTTATTCAACGCGTAGTTCTTGGAGGTGGTTATCGTCCAGTTTTAGTTACATTAGAAAGCGGATTTAATAATATAGAATTTCAGGCTTTAAACCAGGGGTCATCGGGCCCTAATACTGCTCAGTTAAAAGTACTGGAAGAAAACGGTAACCTGGTAGCTTCTAAAGAATGGAACTTGCTAACCGGCGCTAAAGCCAGTTTAATTGTGGTTAAAGAGTGATCTATTTTAAAATGCAGTCTGCATAGAATTATTCATCTTTAAATTTCAACATTTTAAATTTCATTTAATAACTTTATAAGAAATCCAATCTTATGAAGCGTATATTAATTGCTATAGATTATCATCCGGTCTCTGAAAAGGTAGCGGAAGCCGGTTATAAACTTGCTAAACAGCTGGATGCTAAGGTTTGTTTACTTCACGTAATGGCCAATGTAAGTTACTACGGAATTGATTACCCTACTTTTATGGGCTACTCGGGTTATGATGAAATTGCTGTAAACCTGGATATTGCCCAGGAAATGCGAGGTGTAGTAGAAGATTTTCTGGAAACTGCTGCAAAACATTTGGATGATGAAAAAGTAGAGACACATTTAGCCGAAGGAGACGCAGCTGTGGCGATTCTTGAATATTCTAAAACCTGGAACGCAGATCTGCTCGTAATGGGAACTCATAGTCATTCAGTTTTTGAAAAACTCTTAATGGGAACCGTAGCTTCAAATGTCCTGGAAAAAACCGAAGTACCGGTTTTTATGGTGCCGATAAAGAAAGATTAAAATAAAATTTAATCCCTCCAGAGGGTTTAATTCCCCGAGGCTTGCCTCGAAATTTTAAAAATTTTTTGCAATTCATACCTTATGGGCTTGGCCCGAGGTTCTTGATTATATAAAACAAAAAAGTCTTGCAATATCGGGAGACTTTTTTGCTTTAAATGGAGGAATAAAATTTCCTTACATAACTTCTGAATTCTTTTCGCAAAGCGCCAGGTCTTGCATTTCTGCTATTATAGCTTCACCTTTATTTTTGTTATACCATAATTGTAGATCTGTTTTAAGTTGCTCATCAATCTTGGCATGTTTCTGAACATAGTCGTCTACTACTTTGGTTGCTGCTTTAGAGCGAGGTCCCCAATGATTAACTACCTCCAGGTTTTTGTCTAGAACAATAAGTTTTGGGATAGAACGGGAGCCATAGGTTAAAAAAGAATCCATTAGCTCTGGATTCTCATCACGTAGAACGATCTTTAACTCAATATTTTCTGAGTTTTCAGCAATTTTATTGAAGAACGGAAGACTTTGGGCAGCATCCCCGCACCAGGGCTCGGTAATTACCAGCCAGGTTTGTTTTACGTTTATAGCCTGGAAGTATTTATTTTGCTCTTCTGAGAGCTTTATGGTTTTATCCAGACGTTTACTACGGCTAAAATTAAGTTTAGTATAGTTTATTTTTTCGCTGGTAGCTTCTCCGGTTG
Source organism: Salegentibacter mishustinae (assembly GCF_002900095.1). NCBI lineage: Bacteria > Pseudomonadati > Bacteroidota > Flavobacteriia > Flavobacteriales > Flavobacteriaceae > Salegentibacter > Salegentibacter mishustinae. The sequence goes on from NZ_LLKN01000002.1 coordinate 1,409,766, forward strand.
TTCTTCCTTCTGCTACCAATTTCTTAAAAAGTACATTGTATTCCTCGTAGCTTATTGCTTTTGCTAGAGACTTTTGTATTAAATCCTTCATTTCTTTAAAATTTAATTTCAAATAGAGGGTTTTAGTAATAGTTCTGATTGGTTTTAAAAGACATATTTACAATATCCGGGCCATACAATGAAACTTTAAAACCTAAGAACCGGGAATATTTCCATTGTTAAAATTAAGTTGGTAAAGGTGTTCAACTTTAAACACCTAATATATGAGCCCGATCATACATTGGTAAATTTCTGACACCTTTCTAGCTTAGGTATCATTTTAAGATTCAAAGTGTTGAATGGATATTTTTAAGATTAAGAAGGGAAGAGTAAGGCAACTTAAATGATTTGAGTAAGCTTATGCCAGGCTGTTCTCCAGAGTTAACCAGATTAAAAACAAGCATTTAAGATTAGATTATATTCATTGAAAATGTATATAAAACAAAAAAGTCTTCCAAAATTGGAAGACTTTTTGTGATCGCGCCAGGATTCGAACCTGGGACCGCCTGCTTAGAAGGCAGGTGCTCTATCCAGCTGAGCTACGCGACCGTTTTTGCGGTTGCAAATATAAGCCTCTTTCGAAATAAAACAACCTTTTTTTAATAAAAAATGTATTTTTTTATTCGGCCCCGTTTTAGATCCCTTTTAATCTCTTTTTAACTTAATTTTTATTTTGAAAGTTTTTCTAAATTATATCCTTAATTTTGCTGCGGTAATTTTTTAATACCCCCATTACTAAATTAAACCTGCTTCTTGTTACTCTATGTTGGTTCACTATACCAGGTTTTAAAATTACGGTCTTTATTACCAAATCTTAATTACAGTCTATAATTGTGTATGGAGTTTCAGTTTACGATTATTGTTCCGGTTTATAATGAAATAGAAAGTCTACCCAGGCTTTTTGAATATTTGCAGAAATATCTAAAGTCTGCATCGCTTAGATCTTGCGTATTACTGGTGGATGATGGTTCTAGTGATGGTAGTGCTTCTGCAATAGAAAAATTTTGTCTGGATCACGATGATTTTAATTGCCTGTTATTTGATAAGAATTATGGAAAAGGAGCCGCTTTAAAAGCCGCTTTCGATTATACTAAAACCCCTTTACTTGGCTATTTGGATGCTGATCTACAAACACATCCTGAGGATTTTGAATTGCTATTCCCTTATATTGAAGATTACGGTTTAGTTACCGGCTGGCGTAAAAACAGAAAGGATACTTTGGTAAAGCGTATTTCCTCTAAAACAGGAAATGCAGTAAGAATATTTTTCACCAAAGACAATATACACGACACCGGTTGTCCGCTTAAAATTATGCATACCGCATACGCTAAAAAAATCCCGATGTTTAAAGGTTTGCAGCGGTTCTTACCGGCAATGATATTGCTGCAGCAAAAGGAAATTAAAGAGGTGGTAATAAATCATTATCCCAGAATTGAAGGCCAATCAAAATACAATTTTAAAAATAGGTTTCTTGGCCCACTGCTAGATTGTTTTGCCTACGTCTGGATAAAAAAATCTTATATAGATTACAGTTTAAAAGCGAAACATGGATAGTTCGCTAATAATTTATGTAATAGGATTTACTGCTCAAATTCTGTTTTCTTCCAGAATGATTATGCAATGGATACTTTCTGAAAAACAGAAGAAGGTCCTCACACCAATTCTTTTTTGGGAATTAAGCTTAATGGCTTCTTTCTTATTATTTATTTACGGTTATGCCAGGGACGATTTTGCCATTATGCTGGGGCAGAGTCTTACTTACTTCATTTATATTAGAAATTTACAATTCCAGGGACAATGGAGTAAACTTCCTTTTATTATTAGATTTTTGATCTTTGTTTTCCCGGTTATAGTAGTGGTTTACAGTTTTTTTAATAATGAATACGACCTTCAAAAACTATTTCAGAATGAAGCTATCCCTTTATGGTTACTGATATTAGGGATTGTTGCTCAAATAATTTTTACCCTACGCTTTTTATATCAATGGATATATTCTGAGAAACAGAAAAAATCTTCTTTACCGCTGGGATTTTGGTGGCTAAGCCTTGCCGGTTCTTCTTTGATTCTAATTTATGCTATTTTGAGAAAAGACCCGGTTTTACTTATTGGGCATTTATTTGGCGCATTAATGTACATTAGAAATATTATAATTCATCATAATGAAATTAGAGAATAAATACCTGGTCCTGCTAGTTCTTGTGGGAATTGCTGTGTTTTTTGTGAATCTTGATGCTATTTATATCAACATCATGGAGGCGCGTAACTTTATTACCGCCAGGGAAATGTTGAACGATAATAACTGGATCTTCACTACCATGAATGCCGAGCCGCGTTATGAAAAACCTCCATTACCAACCTGGCTAACCGCTATTTCTATGTCTGTTTTTGGCATGGAGAGCCTTTTTGGTTTGAGACTTCCTTCTGCGATTATGGGATTGATCCTGGTGGTGTTTATTTATAAATTTCTGCTTAAGATTACCAGAAATATTGAACTGTCTTTTTTGGCCGGTATTATTGCTACAACCTCATTTTATATCGTTTTTTCCAGTAGAGACGGGCAATGGGATATTTATACCCATAGCTTTATGATGCTTGCTATATTTTTTCTCTATAAACTATATAACACGACAAAAAACTGGTACCTCTTTGCCACAATCAGCGGTCTCTTTATTGGTTGCTCTATTTTGAGTAAAGGCCCGGTTTCTCTCTATGCATTATTTCTTCCATTCTTAATTGCGTATGGGTTTATTTATAAATTCAAAGGAACTAAAGAACGTTCGAAAGCGATAGTGCTTTTGGTTGTAGTAGCTTTAATATCCGGGGGTTGGTGGAATCTTTATGTTTATTTATTTGATACCCGTGCCGTGGCTGAGATCACAACCCAGGAAACCGGAAGGTGGTTAAATTATAATGTTAGACCATTTTATTATTACTGGAGCTTTTTTATACAAAGTGGATTATGGACCATTCCTTCTTTTGTAGCACTGCTTTATCCATATTTAAAAGACAGGGTTAGCAACAAAAAAGCTTATAAATTCACGCTTTTCTGGACTTTGGCTTCGGTATTTTTATTATCAATAATTCCAGAGAAAAAATCGCGTTATCTGTTGCCGGTGCTTATTCCAATGGCAATGAACACTTCTTTCTATATAGAATATCTTTTTAATCATTTTAGAAGTATAAAAATAAAAGAGGCTGCAGTAGCGTATTTTCATTTTGGAATATTTGCTTTAGTAGGCTGTATCTTCCCAATTGCTGCATATTTTTATTTTGAACGTATGTTGCAGGACATACTGCTATGGTATATTTTAAGCTCAATTTTCTTATTTTTCATTGGCATTTTAATGTTTAGGTTTTTAATGCTGAAGAAAATTAAACCAGTATTTTATTTAAGTATCTTTTTTCTGATAAGTGTAGTATGGTTCGGCTTGCCGATGGCTGATAAGATCAATGTAAATAAAGATTACAATAGCATAGTTAATATAGATAAGCATCTACAGAAGTACGATACAAAGGTCTATGAGTTTAAGACCTTTACTCCTGAAATTATCTGGGAATATGGGAAGCCTATTCCGGTTTTAACCCAGAAAAATAAGGAAAAAGCAACAAGCTCAAATAGGTTTTTAATTCTAACCGGAGCTTATCTTAGTGACAGCTTGAAACAGATTTTTAGTAATTATAAAACAACAAAAATAGATAGTGTAGATATGAACCCGGTAAGTACTAAACATAAACGAAGGTTATATCGCGAGCTCTATTTACTTGAAAAGACAGAAAACCAGTAAATCATCCATTTTCTAACACGGCAATATTTGATTATATTGAGACGATTTTAAACTAACCAACAAATGCTTGATTATCCGATTAAATTCAATCCCATTTTAAAGGAAAAGATCTGGGGTGGTGAAAAACTCAAAAATATTTTAAATAAACAAACCAACCGTGACGATCTTGGCGAAAGCTGGGAAATTTCTGGCGTAGCTGGAGATATTTCTGTAGTTGCTAACGGTGAATTTAAAGGTTTTTCTTTAAAAGATCTTTTGGAGGAATACAAAGATAGAATCTTAGGTGAAAAGATTTACAGAGAGTTTGACGCCGACTTCCCTTTGCTCATTAAATTTATAGATGCCAACACAGAGCTTTCTGTTCAATTGCATCCTAACGATGAACTTGCACAGCAACGCCATAATTCTTTTGGAAAAACCGAAATGTGGTATATTATGCAGGCCGATAAAGGAGCGAAAATCAATATCGGGTTTAAAGAAAGTGTTTCGAAAGAAGATTATATAGCCAGATTAGAAGAAGGAAAAATTGTAGAGCTTCTTAATTTTGAAAAAGTAAAGAAGGGAGATAGTTTTTTTATAAATACCGGCAAAGTACACGCAATAGGAGCAGGGGTGCTTTTAGCTGAAATTCAGCAAACCTCTGATGTAACTTATAGAATCTACGATTGGGATCGTACCGATGATGAAGGAAATTCCAGAGAACTCCATACAGCCTTAGCCATTGATGCTATAGATTTCGAAAAGAAAGATGATTTTAAACTGAACTACAAAAAGGAAGTAAATACTTCTTCTGAAGTAGCCAGTTGTAAATATTTCACCACCAATTATTTACCTGTGAAAGGGAAAATAGAGAAAGATTATAGCAATTTGGATTCTTTTGTAATCTATATGTGTGTTGGTGGGGAAGGCCATGTTTCAGTAAATGGTAATTCAGAAAAGATCAGGCAGGGAGAAACCTTACTTATTCCTGCGGAAAATAAAAACGTTCAGCTTTCAACTAAAAATTGTGAACTCTTAGAAGTTTATATCAAATAAAAGAAAGCTGTTTGAATTATTTTCAAACAGCTTCTATTCAATAAAATCCTGCTATGTATTCTGCAGGATTTTTTCTATTTCATTCAATTCAGTTTTACTAAATTCGAGGTTTTCTAAAGTATTTATATTCTCTTCTAATTGGGAAACCTTACTCGCTCCAACCAATACCGAAGTCACCCGGTTATCCTTTAGCAACCAGGCCACAGCCATTTGTGCTAAGCTTTGGTTTCTAGATTGAGCGATTTCATTTAGTTTTTGCACTTTAGTTACTACTTCAGGAGTGATTTGCGATTCATCTAAATAACTACCCTGGGTTGCCGCACGGCTATCTTTTGGAATTCCGTTTAGATATTTATCGGTTAAAATTCCCTGTTCTAAAGGAGAGAATACAATGCTGCCAATTCCTTCGCGTTCCAGGGTATTTAACAAACCGTCTTCTACCCAGCGGTCCATCATATTATACCTGGGTTGGTGTATTAGAAATGGAGTATTTTGAGCTTTAAGGATTTTAGCCGCTTTAGCCGTATCTTCTGCAGAGTATTGAGAAATCCCCACATAAAGCGCTTTTCCCTGTCTTACAATTTGATCTAATGCCCCCATTGTCTCTTCTAAAGGCGTTTCAGGGTCTGGACGGTGGTGATAAAATATATCTACATAATCTAACCCCATTCTTTGCAGCGATTGGTCTAAACTGGCAATAAGGTATTTCCTGGAGCCAAAATTTCCATAAGGTCCGGGCCACATATCCCATCCGGCTTTTGTAGAAATAATTAATTCATCGCGATATTGTTTAAAATCTTCAGCAAAGATCTTCCCGAAATTCTTTTCGGCAGAACCATAAGGTGGGCCGTAATTATTGGCAAGATCAAAGTGTGTAATCCCATTATTAAAAGCAGTTCTTAATAGATTTCTGGAATTTTCAAAATCATCCTTATCGCCGAAATTATGCCATAATCCCAGGGATAGTAATGGAAGTTTAATCCCACTTTTTCCACAGCGGCGGTATTGCATTTTCTCGTAACGATCTTCTGAAGCTTTATAGTTATGCATAAAGTCTAGTTCTATTTAATTTAAATAATTAGTGATTCAAAATTATTCAAGTTCCCTTACCCAAATATTTCTGAAACTCACAGGATTCCCGTGATCCTGGAAATGAATCGGAAGCTTTTCTTCATGTTTGGTGTAATTGGGTATTCCTATATATTCTGTTGGGCCTCGTAACTCATAATTGTTTTGAACTACCACACCGTTATGGAGTACCGTTAATTTAGCCGGACTTAGTAACATTCCGTCTTCATTGAACCTGGGAGCGGTGAAAATAATATCGTAAGTATTCCATTCGCCCGGAGCTTTTGTTGCGTTAACTAAAGGCGGAGATTGCTTATAAATACTGGCAGCCTGTCCATTTGTGTAAGTATCGTTCTCATAAGAATCCAGGATTTGCACTTCATATTTCCCCATAATTATCACCCCGCTATTGCCTCGTCCCTGGCCTTCGCCCTTAATTTCTGAGGGTGAGCGCCATTCTAAATGCAATTGCATATCCCCAAAATTCTCTTTGGTTACTATACCACCGGTACCAGGATTTACCGTCAAAACATCTCCTTCTATATTCCAGGTGGGTTCAGAACCATCTTTCTCATTTAAAAAAGCCGAAAGATCTGAGCCATCAAATAAGATTTTAGCATCAGATGCTGGTGTATTTGTAGATTCGCCTGCTTCAATTTTTTGAGGAACCGGTTCATAGAATTCCGTAGCTTCCGGTGGTAATTCGATATTTTTTTCCTGGGCAATCGCAGTGATTGAGGCGAATACAAATGTACCTGCCAATAAACCTGATTTTAATGATATGTTCATTTTAAAATTTTTAGTTGAAAAAATTAGTTATTGTTTACGTGATCGTAGATTAGCTTAGAAACTTCTGATAACATTTTGGTGCCCGCCTCCATATCTTTCATATTTTTTGAAAGCAGCACCAAAACATATTTCTTGCCATCGGGTAATTCAATTAGAGCTGAATCGTGGTGTACACCCGTTATCCAGCCGGTTTTATTAGCAATTTTTAAATTTTCTGGAAGTAAAGCAGGAATAAGATCGGTGTGTTTTTGTTGCTGTAAGATGTGGAGCATTTCCTTATCTGCTTCGGCATTTACTGCTTTTCCTTTGGCAAGAGCTTCAAAAATTAACATCAGATCATAAGCAGTAGTGGAGTTGCTCAAACCAGCTTCATAAGCTTTCATATCTTCAACACCGCGAAGTACATTGATATCCATTGCGCCCATTTCGCGCATGGTTTGATTTACATTTTTAGCATCAACCAGCTCAATGATGATATTGGTAGCCAGGTTGCTGCTGTAAATAATCATATCGGTTACCAGGTCTTCAATACTTCTTTTTTGACCTATTTGTTCGTAGAGATGTTCCCCGCTATCCCGACCAAGTTCCATAGAATAAGAACTTCCGTCTAAAATACTTTTAAATTCATTCTTTATTACCAGGGAATCCTGAAGCGAAAATTTTCCTTCAGAAGCTTGTTTAAAAACCTCGATCATTACCGGGGTTTTCATTGTACTTGCAGCGTGGAAATTTTCGTGAGCATTTATTAAAATACTATCTTTTTCTTCGGAAATATTCTTAAAAGCAATAGCGAATTCTCCCTGATTTTCTTCAAAAATAGAAGCTATTTTATTTTGAAGCTCTTTTGTAGAATTTTGTGCATTGGCTAGGAAACCAAAAAATATAAAAAAGACAGCTGGGAGAAACTTCATTTTATTCAGGATTTACTCGATAATCGAGATTAATTGCTTTTAGGCTTACCGCTAAATTGAAAAAAATAGATTTAATGGCTTACCCGAAGTGATTTTTATTCTTTCCCGAATTTAATGAAATTTCCCCAAACCAGCTTAAATACTGCCTAATGCTATTTCTACCATTCGGCTAAAACTTTGTTCCCTTTCTTTTGCAGGTAAGTGTTCACCGGTAACCAAAGAATCTGAAACTGTAAGTACAGAAAGTGCCTGTACGTTATATTTGGCAGCAACCGTATAGAGTCCTGCGGTTTCCATTTCTACACACAACACCCCATAATCGGCCCATTTTTTATAACCGAGATCGTTTTCCTCGTAAAATATATCGGACGAAAGCACATTACCTGCTCTGAACGGAATATCGTTAGTTTTGGCAAATTTTACCGCATTCATAAATAATTCGAAATCTACGGTAGGAGCGAAGTCGGCGTGTTGAAATTTGGCTTTATTAAAGCCTGAATTTGAAGATGCAGCCATAGCCAGAACCACATCGTTAACTTTTAAATCTTTTTGATAGGAACCCGCAGAACCAACTCGAATAAGCTTTTTAGCTCCGAATTCTGTAATTAATTCTGTAGCATAGATCAAGGCCGAAGGAATCCCCATACCTGTGGCCTGTACAGAAACCTTGTTGCCTTTATATGTTCCGGTATAGCCAAGCATTCCGCGAACTTTATTATAACAAACAGCATCTTCCAGGAAGTTTTCGGCAATCCATTTTGCTCTTAAGGGATCACCCGGAAGTAAAACATTTTCTGCGATTTCACCTTTTTGTGCTTGTATATGTACACTCATACTAGTTTTCTTCTGAAGTTACTAATTTTATACCCGAGGAAGTTCCCAGTCTTGAAACTCCTAATTCTAGATATTTGATAGCGGTTTCTCGATCTTTAATTCCGCCTGAAGCTTTAATTTGCATTTTATCTCCTGCAATTCTTTTCATAAGGTCTACATCCTCAAATGTAGCGCCGCCAGTTCCAAAACCAGTAGAAGTTTTTACGAAATCGGCATTTGCATTTAGAGCAGCTTCACAGGCAGCTTCTTTTTCAGCATCGGTTAAATAGCAGGTTTCAATAATCACTTTAAGAATTTTAGAGCCTATGGCCTTTTTAATTTCAGCAATTTCATTTTCTACGTAATTGGCCTCACCACCTTTTAGCATCCCAATATTAATTACCATATCAATTTCATCGGCACCATTTGCAAGGGCATCTTTGGCCTCAAAAACTTTAGCTTCTGTGGTCATAGCTCCTAAAGGGAAACCTATTACCGTTGCTAATTTTACATTAGAGTCTTTTAAAACCGATTTAGCGTGCTTTAAATAAGAAGGAGGAATACAAACGGCAATAAACTGGTGCGCTATCGCCTCCTTGCATAAGCTTTCAATATCTTCAGGTGTTGCCGTAGGTTTTAATAAGGTGTGATCTATAAATTGGTTGAGTTGCATCGTATATTTTTAGGATTTACAAATTTATAACTTTCTAACAGATGTAATTTATGATTGTTCTCAGCTTTCTGGATTAAAAAATTAATGTTTTTAGTATATTTTTTTGTTTTTTTTGGACAAAAGCTTGAAAAACATCTAATTTGTTTTGTAGTTTTCCAGAATATTTGTGAATTATTTATCTATTAGTTGTTGAATGTATAAAAATTACTTTTTTTTCTTTTCGTTTGTTGTAACGACATTTTCCACTTTCTCCCAAAATTACTCTCAAGAAAAAATCTTTTCCTGGTATGATCAAAATATTGGAATTGAGAATACTACACTTTTTCAGGGAATTGAATACGTGGAAACAGATAGGATGATTAATGAAAAACATAAATTTTTTGAAACGCAAGAGTTTCAAAATGGAAGTGTTACCTATAACGGTCAAACTTTTTACGAAGTACCTTTAAAATATAATATCTACGACGATCTATTGTTGGTTAATCTCAAGCAAGATCAAAGAAATTTTATTTTTCAACTCATAGATAATCAGGTTGATCAATTTCAGATAGATGAGAATAAGTTTAGATATCTAAAGGCTAATAATAACTCAGACATCCTGGGTTTTTATGAGGTGATTAATGAAGAAGGAGCCTTTAAAATTTTCAAGAAACATCTTAGAAACAGAATGGAAATTAGGGATAGGAGTGTGGCTTATAGTGAATTTAATCCTGCCGATCCCGATTATATTTTTCAGTTTAAAGATGATTTTTTTGAGCTAGATAACCGAAGAAATCTATTTTCTAAATTTCCAGATCTTAAAAGTGAAATAAGAGGTTTTTATAGCAAATACAGGAAACAATCACGGAATAATCCAGACCTTTTTATGAAAAACCTGGCCAATGAAATAAATAACCTTATTCCTTCTGCGACAAATCAAATTCAAGAATGAGAAAATATTTACTCCTTTTTTTACTTATATATTTCCCTTTCACTTACGCACAAACAGCCGATCCAGAAATATCTATAAGTTTTCAAAATAAAGAATTACCTGATATTTTAGTTGAAATTGAAGCAAAAACCGATTATCAATTCTTTTTTGATGAAGACTGGTTTGGCCTCACTAAATTTTCTGGCGAATATTCACAAACCAAAGTAACAGAAGTACTGGAAGACTTATTGGAAGAAACCAATATCAATTATTTTGTTAAAGGACAGCGTATTATTCTAACTAGCGGTAGTATAATTTATGACCGGTTACCTGAAGGCTTTCTAAAAACTCAGGAAGAAACTGCAGTTGCAGAAGAAGAAAATCAAAGTACTGATCCTGTTTTTTATAATGATAATGAGGAGCAGGCTGAAGTAGTGGAAACCGTTTTAATAGGAAAGGAAAATAGACAGTCTAACAGAAGTACTTATAAGCTTAGCGGCCGGGTAGTTTCCGAGAAGGGAGAACCTATATCTGGTTTAAATATTTTGATCCCTAATCAGGATAAAGGAACGGTTACAGATATTAATGGGAATTATGAAATTAGGCTTCCCAAAGGAATAAACATTTTTGAAACACAGGCACTTGGGGTTGATAAAGTTAAGAAGCGTCTCGTAGTATATAATGACGGGGTTTTAAATCTACAACTAAAAGAAAGTTTTGAAGAATTGGGGGAAGTTTTGGTTGAAGCCAACGCCAGGGATAATGTTAGAACTGCCCTTACCGGGGTAGAAAGAATAGACGTAGCCGAAATTAAGAATATTCCACTGGTTTTGGGTGAACGCGATATTTTAAAAGTAGCCACTACCTTACCTGGAATTTCCACGGCCGGCGAGGGCGCAAGCGGTTATAATGTAAGAGGTGGAAAAACCGACCAGAATTTAATTCTGCTTGATGAAGGTGTAATTTATAATCCTGCCCATTTCTTCGGAATATTTTCAGGGCTAAACCCTTTCACTACGGGAGATGTGAGTATTTATAAAGGAAGTATTCCAGCGGAATATGGAGGGAGATTATCTTCGGTCTTTGACCTTAATACTAAAACTGGAAATAAAGAAGAATTTACCGGCGAAGTTTCTATAGGGCCGGTTACCGGGAACCTAAGTTTGGAAATCCCAATTGTTGAAGATAAATCGAGCTTAATTGTAGGTGGCCGTGGTACTTATTCAGATTGGATATTAAACCTTCTAGAAGATGAATCTTTAGAAGGCAGCCAGGCTTCATTTTATGATGTTGTGGCTAAATACAACCACAAATTTGATATTAGCGACGAGTTAAACGTTAGCGGATATTATAGTAGTGATGTTTTTAGTATCACTTCAGACTCTTTATTTAGTTACACCAACAGGATGTTTTCGCTTTCCTATAATAAGTATTTTAATGAAAAACATCAGGGGGAGCTGGTACTAACCAATAGTAATTACGATTTCAATTTAGATTATGCTAGTGATTTCGATAATGATTTTGAATCGGGATACACCATCAATGAATCTGAAGTGAAATTAAAAATGAAATACTTTCATAGCAAGGCACATACTTTTAACTATGGAATAAGCGGAAAATATTATATGGTTTCTCCCGGCGAGATTAATCCCGGAAGTCCCGAATCTCTTATTGAACAAGTTAGTATACCCGAGGAAAGGGCTTTAGAAACCGCTGTTTATATTGAAGATAGTTTTGAAGTAACCGAAAAGCTATTGATTAATGCAGGTTTACGATATTCCTTTTATACCGCCTTTGGGCCAGCTCAGCTAAACACCTACGAAGAAGGTTTGCCAAGAAATGATAATACCGCAACAGGTGTAGAAAACTATGATAGTGGAGAAGTAATAGAAACTTATGGCGGTCCTGAAGTTAGGGTTTCTGGTAGGTATTTTATTACACCAACATTTTCAACTAAAGTGAGTTACAACAATACTTATCAATACATTCATACCTTATCTAACAATACTACAGCCGCTCCAACCGATACTTATAAACTTTCAGATTCTTATATAAAACCTCAGAGAGCCAATCAATTTGGTTTAGGATTCTTTAAGAATTTTGACGAGAATATTTACGAACTTAGTTTAGAAGGCTATTATAAAACTTCAGATAATCTCTTAGATTATAAGATTGGTGCCGACTTATTCTTGAATGAAAATATTGAAACCGAAGTTTTACAGGGTGAGGGAGAAGCTTACGGAGTTGAATTCCTGGTTAGAAAAAACAAAGGAAGGTTAAATGGATATTTAGGCTATACATATTCCAGGTCTTTTATAAAGTTAGCAGGAGATTTCCAGGAAGAAACAGTTAACAACGGCGAATTTTTTCCTACAAACTTTGATAAACCACACGATTTTAGTTCTGTATTAAATTATAAGCTTACGCAACGTTTTAGTTTTTCAGCTAATTTTGTGTACCAAACCGGGAGACCGGTAACCTATCCAATTGGGAAATATAATTTTAACAATTCTGAATATGTATTGTATAGTGACAGGAACCAGTTCAGGATTCCAGACTATTATCGATTGGATTTGAGTTTTAATGTGGAAGGGAACCATAAGATTGAAAAATTTGCGCATAGTTTCTGGAATATTTCGGTCTATAATGTGCTAGGGAGAAACAACCCCTACTCAGTATTTTTCGTAACCGATAGTGGAGAAGTGAAGGCTTATCAAAGTTCAATTTTCTCTATTCCAATTCCTACAATCACCTATAATTTTAGATTTTAATAGTAATGAAATTAATAAAGTATATTCTGAAATATAAAAAGACCTTTTTTCTATTAGCTATTGCAATTCTAGTAGCTTCCTGTGTGGAAGAAATTCCATTAGAATCTGAAGGTTTTGAGGAAGCCATAGTAATAGAGGGATCTATTAGTAATGAACTCAAACAACATGAAATTAAATTATCCCGAGTGTATGCCATAGACTCTACAGGACCAAGTGCTCTATCTGGTGCCGATATTAGAGTGATAGGAAACAGGGAGTTTATATTTCAGGAAAGCGAACCCGGAGTATATGTTTCCAGAGATAGTTTTGCAGCACAACCAGGCGTTAATTATCAATTACAAATTTCAGCAAATGGGGAAGAGTATGAATCTACTCCTATGCAATTATCCGGTAGCAGCAGTATAGGTGTATTGCAAGCCAATAGAATTGACTACAGTGGGGAAAATGGGGTTGCAATCACTTTAAATAATCAAAGTACAAATGAGTCTGCCAATTACTACAGGTATGAATATGTAGAGACCTTTAAATTTAACTCAAACTATTTTAAAGTAAATGATCTAATTCTTGTAGATGGCGAGCCTGTAGAAGTACCAAAACAAAAAGAAGAATATACTTGTTACCAAACAAATAAGTCACAGGAAATAATACTTTCAAATACAAACTCACTCTCAGAAGATAGTGTAAACGATCTACTAATTAAGTTTATACCTTCAGATAGCCCAAGTCTATCTAATAGATACAGTTTACTTGTAAAACAGTATGTTATAAGTCGGGAAGCATATACCTATTATGAAATTTTGGAAGAGTTATCTGGCCTGGATAATGTGTTTACGCAAAGCCAACCGGGGTTTTTAGCAGGTAATATTTCCAATATTAATAATCCAGAAGAAAAAGTGATTGGATACTTCGATATATCTTCGGTTTCAACAAAAAGAATTTATTTTGATTATGAAGATTTTTACGATCCTGAAAGTATAAGACCTCGATTTGTGCCGTATGCATCCTGTGAAGCAAGCCTACCTAGCACTGCCACTCTAATAGCTCAATTAGAACAAGATATTGTGAGATGGTCTTCAACAACTCCTAGTGGGGCTTTTATGGTAGTGCCAACGCGTTGTGTAGATTGTACACGTTTTGGATCTAATGTAAAACCAGAATTTTGGGAAGATTAATTAGAAAACAAGAAAATGATTAAAAAGATTTTCATAGTATTTTTAGCTTGCCTGGGACTTAACCTGTCTTATTCGCAAGGCAGCTCAAACATAGAATTCCTTCAAAAAGAAATTCCTAAAGAACAGGTTTATCTTCACTTAAATAGTAGCTTATTATTTAGTGGGGAAAAGCTACTTTACAAGTTTTATAGCCTTAATGCGGAAACCCAGAAGCTTAGCAAGTTAAGCAAAGTTGGCTGGGTAGTTCTAGTAAATTCAGATAAAGAAATTGTTTTTCAGCATAAATTAAACCTGGAAGAAGGCCAGTCATATTCCGATTTTTTTATTCCTTCTGATTTACAGTCGGGAGCATATAAGATTCTAGGCTATACTTCCTGGATGCTAAATGCTGAAGAAAATTATTTTGAACAGGATATTCAAATTTTAAATCCCTATCAAAAGAGTAATGAAGGGCTTGTAATTCAGGAAAATCCTGCATCTACTTCAGAAAATAATGCAAGAGAATCGGTAGCTGATCTGGATTTAAAATTGAACAAAGCGTCTTTCTCAACGCGGGAAAAAGTAGTCTTAATTGTGGGGAACACATCAGATATGTTGGGTGATTTTTCTATATCTGTAAGGCGAATAGATAGTTTTAATAAACCTACGCTACTTAAAAGCACTAATTTCCACAAGCTCTACGAAAATAAAAGCTGGAATTTTTCTGAAAATATTATTCTACCGGAAGTAAGAGGTTCTCTTATTAGCGGAAGAGTAAGCGCTAATGACAATTCGGTTTTAAAATCTAAGAATTTAATAGTTTCCTTTCCTGGTGAAGAAAGTCAGGTAAACATTGTTTCTATAGACGATAAAGGGGAGTTTAGTTTTATAATAAATAAGGAGCTGGCAGTTGAAGAGCTATTGTTGCAACTTACAGACTATAATCAAGATGATTATAGTGTTGAATTATTTCCAACTACTCAACCAGATTTTTCTTCCTTAAACTTTAAAAAACCGGTAGTTCAAACAGGTTTTAAAGATTATATTCTGGAAAAAAGTATAAATAATCAAATAGAAAATGCATACTCGGCTACAAAGGCAGACCGAACAGTCTTTCCCGCAGATGATGGATATTTCTTTGGTGAAAAGCTTTTTAAATTCAATCTAGACGATTATACAAGGTTTCCCGAGGTTACCCAGACTTTTGTGGAAATCATTGAATCTGGAAGGGTTAAAAGAAATCAAGATGGAACTCATAGTATTATGGTTAGAAATCAAAATATCAATGGTGAATTTACGCTGCCTGCTTTGTTGATCGTAGATGGAGTAGTGGTGCAAAATCATGATAAACTGGTTTTTTTTGATGCAGAAAGAATTGAAAGCATTGGCATTCTTAGAAGCAAGTACTTCTTTGGTCCTGCAATTTACCAGGGCGTGGTAGTGGTAGAAACTAAAGATGGAGATTTCCCGGAAGTATTTAGAGAAAATCATATTAAATCTAAACTTGTGGCCAAAGCACAAATTCCAAAGAAATATTATAGCCCAAATTATAAGACTGAAGAGCTAAATAGAATCCCTGATTATAGAACGCAGCTCTGGTGGAACCCCAATTTAGATTTGGGAGATTCGGCTAATGAGATTAGTTTTTATACCTCAGACCTTGAAGGAAAGTTTGAAATTAATCTGGAGGGGTTTACCAAACAAGGTCAACCGGTATCGATAATAAAAACTTTTAGTGTGGAATAGTTCCGAATAGCAATCATTATTTTTCGTATCTTATTGTATAAATTTCTCAACAATTTTTGGAAATTTATTTTTAGTTGAAAATCTGAAACTGAAAGTTAGTAGGCTATCATACAAAGGCATACCCAACCTAATTTATACCTTATTATTTTTAATGATTTCAATTCGGAAATATAAAAAGCTTTTCATATTCATCGGTTTCGTTATAATTATGTCGTCTTGCGTGGAGGAAATTGCTTTAAATTCAGAAGACTTTGAAGAAGCTATTGTGATTGAAGGTTTGGTAACTAATGAATTGAAAAAGCACGAGATTAAAATATCACAAACCTTTGCCATAGATTCTACCGGTCCTAAACCAGTGTCGGGTGCAGATATTAGTGTAACAGGAGAGGAAGAGAATATTTTTGAGGAATTAGAACCTGGGCGCTATATTTCTATAGATAGTTTTGCTGCCCGTCCAGGAATTGATTACCAGCTTAGCATTTTGGTGAATGGTAACGAATATATCTCTGAACCAACACAATTATCGGGAACCAGTAGCATTGGTGAATTGGAAGCCAATAGAATAAATTACCGAGGTGAAGATGGAGTTGCAATCACCTTAAATAATCAAACTTCTACAGGCGGGGCTAATTATTATAAATATGAATATGTTGAAACTTTTAAATTCAATTCAAATTATGATAAGGTAAAGGATATAATTCTCGTTGATGGCGTCCCAGTGGAAGTACCGAAACAGAAAGAAGAATATACGTGTTATCAAACGAACAATTCGCAAAAAATTATACTAGCCAATACTAATTCCCTCTCTGATGATAGTGTAAACGACTTGTTGATTAACTTTATAGACTCTAAAGATCCCAGTCTTTCCAATAGGTACAGCCTTTTAATAAAGCAATATGTAATAGGCAGGGATGCCTATAATTATTATAAAATTTTAGAAGAACTTACAGGATCTGAAAACATTTTTTCTCAAACTCAACCAGGATTTTTAGAAGGAAATATTACAAATATTACTAATCCTAATGAAAAAACAATCGGTTTTTTTAATGTTTCATCAGTTACTAAAAAGAGAATTTATTTTAATTATGAAGATTTTTATGATCCTGAGGGCATTAGACCTCGATTTGTACCCTTCGCCCTTTGCGAAGAAACTTTACCCGGTATCGATAATTTAATAGAACAAATAGAAAGAAATGCTGTAAGATGGGCGGGAGTACTTCCAGGAGGAGGTATCCTGGTGGTACCGGCGCGCTGTGTAGATTGTACATTTTTTGGAACTAATGAAAAACCTGATTTTTGGGAGGACTAATTAAAAACTTAAAGATTATAAAAAATTAATTTTCCTCGTTCTTATGAGAGCGATCTTCGTACCAATCATCAAAGGTTCTTTCTGTTTTGTAATTATCGGTAAGAATTCTATAAACGCTATAGATCAATAAGCATTGCCCAAAGAAGGTTAGATAGAAAATCAATGGGAAATTGGTATTAAAATATACGAGTATAGTAATTATTACCAATAAAATACTGGTTAGAATTAAGTATGTAATACCATTATTTTTCATAATACTTAAATTACGAAAGAGTACCTAAAACCTGTCTTAAAATACCTATAAAATTTCGCTGTCATTAACCATTATTGGTAGACAAAAAGCTTTTTATTTAATTTTTGTATTAAAACTTCCTGGAACTAATTCCTGAATTTCCTTAGATATAATTATTCTCGTTATACCAGTAAATTCAGTATTTTTTGTTTTTTCTTTCCTTAAGGTGACCGATTAGGTAACTCTTAGAATGATTTAATTAGCTTTTTAAAGGCGCTTGTTTGTTCGTAAGTATAAAAACTTGGAACTACACAGGTCTTGCAGGAATTGTTTTGAAGTGTCATATTGAGCTTTTAGAAAATTCATCAAAATAGCTTTGCATATATTATTATTCATTAATTCTGTGATAGATACTTAAAAAGCTTCTTTGCATTGCTGATGGCTCTATTGGCCCTAAAGCAACGATTTGAACACTGGAACTGCCATTTAGCTTTTAACCAGTAATGATCTCTACAAAAACATTTTATGGAGGTCAAACCTGCTTCCAATCAAAAGTTAAAACCCTTTAATATCAGAAAGTCTTGCACTGCTGAAAAGGCGAGAAATCAAATTAAGGAATTATTTCGATAAAATAAACAATAGATTCGGACAAAAAAATCTGTATTTCGTCCTAAATATTTGAATGTTAGAATCGTAAGATATATATTTATATCACTCCAAAGCCTGATCCTTTATCTTAAATGGTCGTAACACTCCACTACTTATTATATATTTTTTAGTACAATTTTTAAAAGAAGGTGTCAGGCATAGTGCAAGTCATCATTAACTGAAACCAAAAAATATGCTTAAAATAACAATCGCATCAGTCTTGATGCTAGTAATGGTGTTTGCATTTTCAATAGATGCAAATGCCTAAGAAGGCTATAAAATAGGGAAGATATTATGGTTCCTCCAGATTTCAACAAATTTAAAACTGTAGAAACCATCAAGCTGAAGCATAACCAAACTTATAGAGACATTCCTGGCTAAGGGATCTGTTTTTACCATGTAACCAAAGCAATAAATTTTAAATAGATAAAAAATATCCATTAACTAAAACAAACAAATTATGTACTTAAGAAACATTCAGATTTTCGCCTTTTTGAGCTCCCTACTTTTCTTTTCAAGTCAAAATAACAGCTATTTTTCAGTAGAGGAGCTGCTTGATCCTGAACCACAACCAGTGGAATATCGGCTAGTTGTAAAAATTATCGACGATGAATGGAGGGTAGTTTTCGAAGATGATGAAACTAAAAGTGATGTCACTTTAAGAAGAGGCGACCGGATTCGATGGGTGGTTGAGGGGTCTGATGCCTCTTTTTCGTTTCCTGAGATTCAGATTTTTGGACTTGAAACAAGAGATGTAAAAGATGGAAACCCTTTGGTGATGGCAATTTCAAGAAATGCTCCTGATGGAACATATGCCTATTCTGTATTTGTACACGAGGACATGACCTATGCTCGTGGTCAATCCCCGCCAAGAATTATCATTAGATAATAGATTCAAAAAGACTGTCTAATGCAGTAATGGATCATTGAAATATTCTCAGAAAATAGGACAATTATTCAAAGTATCGAATTTTGATTACCTGACTCTTTTCAATATGCTAATAATAACTAAGAAATTTAATTCGATAAAGCCTGACTCTAATCGGTGTGGTATTAAGAGGAAGGCCTTTGATCTTTTCTTTCTAGTTGGCTGCAGAAAATTTGTAGGATCAATAGTAAGCTTAATCTGCCTTCTAGCGCAATTTAGCTGTCAAAATATTGATAATAAGAGTTTCGATCAAGGTCTAAAGGATACAGCGAATATTTCAATCCCAAAAATTATTTATTTAGACAGTCTTTCTGACACCCTTCAGCCAAAAAAGATCTGGATCAAAGACAATTCTCCTCGAAAAGTCTTACCAATCCCAGGAACACAGACGGAGGCCTATACTATCCAAGATGGGCACAATGAATCTCTAACTATCTTGCCTCCACAAATTATTCAAAGGTCTTACCTAAAAAATGAAAAGGGAGAGGCTATTTTAGATGAGGAAGGCAATCATTACTACCTGGGGGATGGTGGGATTTCCCATTTCAAAACCTTCACTACAGATGATGGCTTAAGCCTTGACAATATCACCTCCTCCTTATTAGACCAATCAGGAAATTTATGGCTTGGTACCTGGGGAGGAGGAATTTCGAAATTTGACGGTATTTCTTTTACCAATTTTACTACAGCACATGGTCTTTCCAATAATTTGATTCACTGCCTGGCAGAAGATCAGGAAGGCAACATTTGGATCGGTACAGAAGGAGGAGGGATTTCTATCTATGATGGATATACTTTCACAATTAAAAACACCTCTGATGGACTGGCAAATGACGTTATCTACGGAATCACCCAGGTCGGCAATGGAAATATCTGGATAGCTGCAGGAGAAGGAGGTGCTTCCAAATACGATGGTGAGAACTTTACCACTTATAATCAGAATAATGGTCTCCAGGGAAATTCAATTATTAAAATCGCTGAGGATAATAATGGCTTCATCTGGTTTGCGACCGGAAGCAACGGGATTTCAAGATTTGATGGAGAATCTTTCCTTGATTTTTCCGAAAAAGATGGATTGGCAGAAAATGCCATCAATTGTATCAAGATAGATAGCTCAGGTAACATTTGGATAGGTACCAAAGGCGGTGGTATTTCAAAATATCAAGAAAGCCCTGATTTGGAGGAAAAAGGAACCTTTACGAATTTTACTACTTCTAAGGGACTTGGGCATAATGATGTGTGGGATATTGAAGAAGACCTGGAAGGTAATTTGTGGTTTGCTACAGATGGAGGTGGGGTTTCAAAATTTGATGGAGAAAAATTCACAACCTATACTACTGCCCAAGGATTACCTGAAAATGTTGTCTATAGCATTTCGATTGATGGAAAAGGAAGTCTCTGGTTTGGAACCGCGGGTGGAGGCCTTTCACTTTACACAGGTTCTGCTTTTAACAATTTCACATCAGATTTTGGCCTGGCCAACAACAGTGTTTATGGCATCCTTGAGGATGATAGTGGCAATCTATGGTTCGGCACAGACGGGGGAGGCATTTCAAAATACAACGGCAAATCCTTTACTAATTTTACAAGTGATCAGGGACTGCCAAACCCACTGGTGATCAGTGCACTCAAAGACAAAAAAGGCCAGCTTTGGTTTGGAACCGGTGGTGGAGGTATTGCGCTTTACAAAAAGGAATCTATTCAGAGTAAAAAACCGAGTTTTACCGTTTTTGACACTTCTAATGGTTTACCAAATGATATCATTTATGCACTCAAAGAGGATAGTCAGGGAAATATTTGGATAGGTACTATCGGGGCAGGTTTGGTAAAATTCGATTGGAATACCGAACCATCTGGCCAGTCGGGTTTTATTACATTCAATGCAGATCATGGATTGGGCAGCAATTACATTTATAGCATTCTTGAAGACCGCAAAGGAAACCTTTGGGTAGGTACTGCCGGTGGGGGTGTTTCCAAGTTTGATGGTAAATCCTTTATCAATTTCACCACTGCCCAAGGATTATCTAATAATATTGTTTGGAGCATATTAGAAGACAAAGCAGGAAACCTGTGGTTTGCGACTCAGGGGGGAGGAGTTTCAAGGTTTGATGGACAATCTTTCAGTAGCTTCACCATAAAAGAGGGGCTGAGCGATGACACTGTATACGATCTTTTAGAAGATAAGGAAGGGAACATTTTTATCGGCTCCAATCACGGTTTTACCGTAATTCCAGCAAAGGTAGCCACACTTCCTTTTCCTGAAATTAGTGGAAGCTTAGAATACTACAACACAGCTAATGGCTATCCGGTCAAAGATGTAAACAAAGGCATGTACCTGGACAGGTCCGGAAATATATGGGCCGGTAATGGAAGTGATAAAACGGGTTTGGTGAAATTTAATTACCAGGCTTTGAGAAAAAATCAAAAAAGACCATCTTTAAAAATCAAAAACATTGGAATAAATGAACAGCCAATTAGTTGGATTTCCCTGCAAAAGTTCAATGATGAAAATGGGGTTTCTGACTCTTTAAAATCTCTGGCTTATATCACAGATGAAGTCAGGGTATTTGGTAGAACCCTTACCGATGAGGAAAGAAAAGCCCAACAAGAAGAATTCTCTAAAGTCCAATTTTCCGAAATAACGAGGTTTGAGAATTTTCCTGAAAACCTAACACTTCCCTACTCTCAAAATCAAATTACCATAGATTTTGGGACAGATGAATTGATAAGGCCCAATTTGATTGAATACCAATATATTCTTGAAGGTTATAGTAAAAGTTGGAGTCCTGTCATAAAAAATAGCCTCGCTACTTTTGGTAATATCGGTGAAGGTGATTACGTGTTCAAGGTAAAAGCAAGATTTAAAGGGCCTGCCAAAGGGGAGGGAAAAGAATGGTCTGAAGAAATTTTTTATAGATTTTCTGTTCTTCCCCCTTGGTACAGAACCTGGTGGGCCTATTTGATCTACTTGATACTTTTTATGGTGGTTATTAGAAGGATTCATGTATTTCAAAAAAACAGAACCATCCGCAAAGAAAGGGATCGAATGCAGCAAAGAGAGCTGGAGCATGCAAAGGAAATAGAAAAGGCTTATTTAGATTTAAAAACCACTCAAGCCCAACTCATCCAACAGGAGAAACTCGCCAGCCTTGGGCAACTCACCGCAGGCATCGCCCACGAGATCAAGAATCCGCTGAATTTCGTGAACAACTTTTCGGAAGTATCTCGTGAAATGATGCAAGAAGTACGCGAAGAGATAGAAACAGTAAAAGCCTACCGCGACAGGCCTCTTCCCACGGGTTCACTAGATGAAATTTCAGCCATCCTTGACGATATCGAATCCAATCTTGAAAAAATACACCATCACGGCACCCGCGCTGATGGTATTGTGACCTCCATGTTACAGCACAGTCGTGGTGGCAGTGATAAAATGGAACCCACAGATCTAAATGCCCTCATCAAAGAATATGTGAACCTGGCCTTTCACGGTATGCGCGCCAAGAAAAACCCAATCAATGTAGACATTGATTTGCAACTCGACCCAAAAATCAAAACATTAGACTTAATTGAAGAAGATTTCAGCCGGGTTATTCTCAACCTAACTAACAACGCATTTGATGCCATGTGGGAAACAGCAGATCAACGACCACTAAAACTAACGGTGCGCACCAAACAAAAACTAAATGCCATTCAAATTGAAGTAGAAGATAACGGTACCGGAATTCCGGATGCAATTAAAGACAAAATTCTTCAGCCTTTTTTCACTACCAAAAAAGGAACGGAAGGCACTGGTCTGGGACTGAGTATCACCAACGATATCATTAAGGCGCATGGTGGTAAATTGGAAGTCACATCACGTGTAGGAGAGGGAACCAAATTTATGATTATCTTAGAAAGGTAAAAAATTGCGTATGGATAAAGCAATCGAAATAGAACTAAAAAAAGTTTACGATACTTGGCTTAATGCATATCTCAATGGGGATGTAAAAACTTACGATGCTTACTTTGATACCGATTATCGTTTTATTGGTTCTGCCAACAATGAGGAGTATTTAAATCGAAAAGACACCACAAAGTTCTTTGAAGCTACGGCTCACCAATTGGCCGGAAAAACAGAATTACGAAAAAACGAAATAACCATTTCACAATATACAAATGTGTTTTTTATCACCCATTTTTTTGAAGCCTATTTTTTACATAACAGTCATTGGGAATATTATGGTAGGTTTCGGTTTAGCTCGGTAATGATCAAAACTAAGAATGGTTGGAAATTTATTTACCAACATTTTTCGATGCCAGACAACAAAGTAAATACTGGAAAAACCATCGGCTTTGAAGCAGTTACTTCGGAAAATATGCAACTTAAAGAAGCCATTAAACGCAGAACGGTTGAATTAGAACAAAAAAATGAGCAATTACAGATTGCCTTAGAAGATTTAAGAGCCACCCAAGCCCAACTCATTCAGTCGGAAAAACTGGCCTCGTTAGGACAATTGGCTGCCGGAATTGCCCATGAGATCAAAAATCCGATGAATTTTATCAATAATTTTTCGGAGTTGAGTTTAGAATATGTAGAAGAACTAAAAGAAGCCCTTGCAAAACTCGAAAAGAATGATACCACGGCAGAAATGGGTGAATTGCTAGATAATGTATCCGAGAACCTTAAAAAGGTTCACCACCACGGCACACGGGCCGATAACATAGTAAAATCGATGTTGATGCATTCGCGTGGCGGTTCCGGCAAGTTAGAACCTACAGATTTAAATGCATTAATTAAAGAATATGTGAATTTGGCATTTCACGGTATGCGTGCCGGTAAATATGCCATTAACGTCACCATTGACTTGAATCTTGATGAAACTGTTGGAAACGTGTCTTTAAACACTGAAGATTTTAGTCGGGTTATTTTAAACCTATGTAAAAATGCTTTTGATGCCATGCGAGCTAAAAGGCAATTATCAGAAAACGAGACTTACCAACCGGTCCTTAATATTCAAACTTATAAAGATGAAGCTCAAGTAGTGCATGTAGTAATTCAAGACAATGGCCCGGGTATTCCAGACAGTAATAAGGAAAAACTTTTTCAGCCGTTTTTCACCACCAAAAAAGGAACCGAAGGCACCGGATTGGGTTTGAGTATTACTCACGATATCATTACGAAACACAAGGGACGTATTGAAGTGAGTTCAGAAGAAAACAACTTTACACGCTTTCATATTTATTTACCACAGAAATAAAATAAAGCTATGAAAATATTAGTCGTTGATGATGAAAGAGATGTAGAAATATTATTTCGTCAGAAGTTTAGAAAAGAAATTAAAAACAAAAGCTTAGAATTGGTGTTTGCTTTTTCGGGCCAGGAAGCATTGGATTTATTAGAAAAAACAGATCCACCCGAAGTGATGTATATTTTTTCAGATATCAACATGCCAGGTATGACCGGATTAGAATTGCTTGACATAGTAAAAGCACGTTTTCCAAACATAAAAATAAGTATGATTTCGGCGTATGGTGATGCAGAGAATTATAACAAAGCCATAGATTCTGGTGCAAAACAATTTTTTACCAAACCCATTGATTTTGTATCCTTAAAAAAAGAAATCACCAGTTTATTAAACTAACGAACAACAATTCAATAAGCCATGAGGAACAAGATAATGGTAGTAGATGACGAAGAGGATTTAAAAGTGCTAATAAAACAGCGCTTTAGACAAAAAATTCGTCAAAATGAATATGAATTCATATTTGCTCAAAACGGAAAGCATGCTCTTGAACAATTGCTTGATCATCCAAATGTAGACCTTATTTTGAGTGATATAAACATGCCCGAAATGGATGGTCTCACTCTTCTTACCAAACTGGCAGAGCAAAACTCCCTTATTAAATCTGTTATCGTTTCAGCCTATGGAGATATGGAAAATATCCGTACGGCAATGAATCGTGGTGCATTTGATTTTATTACTAAACCCATAGATTTTAAGGATCTTGAAATTACTATTGAAAAAACAATAAACCACGTTACGGGAATAAAAAAAACTTTGCAGGCTTTAAAAGAAAACAACATCCTGAAGATGTATGTTGATGAAACAGTGCTCAATTTCATGGGAGGAAAGAAAATGGAAAGCGCGCTCTTTGATAATGAAACTGTAGAGGGATCGGTCGCATTTATAGATATCTGCGGCTTCACAGCAATTACCGAAAATGAACCCGCAGATAAAGTAGTAGCTATGCTTAATGCCTATTTTGATATCATTGTTCATGAAATTATAAAAGAAGAAGGCATCGTAGATAAATTCCTGGGAGATGCTGTTATGGCCGCGTTTAAAGGAAAATTTCATCTGGATAGGGCAATGGATGCCTGCCTCTCGATTAGAAAAGCAATTCATAAATCAGATATTTCAATTGGATCGAAAACCTACAAACCAGAAGTTTCCATTGGCATAAACAGCGGTGAGATGGTATGGGGCAACATAGGATCTGCTACATTAAGAAGACTTGATTATACAGTTATTGGGGATGCAGTAAACGTAGCAGCCAGGTTACAGGAGGCAGCTAAAAAAGGCCAGATTCTTATAAGTCAATCCAATTATGAAAAAGTAAAGGAATCTTTTTGCTGTAATCTGGTAGCTGAAATAAAAATGAAAAATAAGGAAAAACCCCTAACTGTTTATGAAGTCCTGAGTTAAGAATAATCCTTTAAAAAATAAAAAACATGCATTTTATTCTAGAAATTGAGCGACCACATTTTTAAATGAGTAGCTCTAAAAAAATAAATTGGCATTCTATATGTTCACTGCACTCCATTCTCTTCACAGTACTTGGAGTTCTCTTTGCGGTGGTGGGGCTGAAGGGATTTCTTGTTCCAAACAACTTCCTCGACGGCGGGGTGACCGGGATCTCTATTCTTTTGTTAGGAATAAGTCCACTTCATATTAGTTTGTTATTACTGATCTTCAATTTGCCTTTTGTGATTATAGGATTTAAGAAAATTGGCTACACATTTGGAATTCATGCAGGTATAGCGATTTTGCTACTTTCTGCCGGAATGTATCTATTAGAAATCGAAGTATTTACTGAAGATAAAGTGCTTATCGCAATTTTTGGAGGTTTTTTCATAGGGCTCGGGATTGGTTTTGTTTTAAGGGGCGGAGGAGTTATAGATGGACTCGAGGTCATCGCCCTACACACCGAAAAAAAGTCGGCTTTCACTTCAGCAGAGATTATTTTGACCCTTAACATCCTAATTATTATGGGAGCCGCATACCGGTTTGGTATCGAAACGGGGATGTATTCTATTCTTGTTTATTACACAGCCATGCTAACCACCAATTACGTTGTTGAAGGGTTTGAGGAATTTACAGCTCTCAATATTATTTCCAAAGATGCAGCCGAAATCCAAAATATGATTGCAAACGAGTTTGGAAAAGGGATCACTATATTTAAAGGGGAACGTGGCTATCTCCCAAAACTTCATAAGAAAAAAACAGATTGTGATATTATAGTAACCGTGGTGACACGCCTGGAAATCCACCGGATTAAAAATTCAGTGATGAAAATAGATCCCCAGGCATTTATCTTTGTAAACACGATAAAAGAAGTAAATGGCGGATATTTAAGTAATACAATAAAGGAAAAGTATTAACCAATTAAAATTAAATTTATGAGTAGTACAGATCGTATCGATTGGAAATCCATTTTTTCCCTATCTTCAATGATGTATACCATATTGGGGGTGTTTTCTGCCCTGATTGCGTTGCAGGGGTTTATGATTCCTAACCATTTTCTGGATGGCGGTATAACAGGGATTTCCATTTTAATTGAAGAAGTTTTCCACATTCCCTTCAGCCTACCTTTTATACTTTTAAACCTTCCGTTTATCTTTATGGGGTTTAGAAAAATCGGAAAAACTTTCAGTGTAAATGCTTTAATAGCAGTTATACTTCTTGCAGTACTTATGACGTTCATCACCTTTCCCCAAATTACCAGCGACAAGGTGCTTATAGCGGTTTTCGGAGGGTTTTTTATTGGACTGGGAATAGGTTTAGTTATACGGGGCGGCGGGGTTATAGACGGGTTGGAAATCATTGCCCATTATACCAATAAAAGAATTGGTTTCTCAACCAGTGAAATTATTATGACCATTAATACCCTGCTTTTTATTGGAGCGGCTTTTGAATTTGGAATTGAAACAGCCATGTATTCTATTCTTGTTTATTTTACAGCCATGAAAACTTCAGATTATGTAGTTGATGGATTTGAAGAATTTACGGCTTTAACTATTATTTCAAAGGAATTTGAAACGGTAAAATCGGTGATCGTAAATGATTTTGGTAAAGCCGTAACCGTTTATAAAGGAGAAAGAGGTTATCTTCCCTCCAGTTATGATATAAAACAGGATTGTGATATTGTGATGACTATAGTAACGAGAATAGAAATACACAGGATCAAAGAGGTTATAAAGGAATTGGATCCCAACGCATTCTTTTATGTACAAAGGATAAAGGAAGTTAAAGGAGGATTAGGTAAACATAATAGCATGCAGCATTGAGCAAGATTCTATTTGAAAATATTTATAAGAAAATTATTTCCAGATTAGATCAGGAACTTCCCGGGTCGCTTGTCTACCATAACGTAAATCACACAAAATATGTCTTGGAAAAGGCAGTGAAACTTGCTGCAAGTGAAAACATAACCGGGAGGGAACTCGAACTTATAAAAATTGCTGCTTTATATCATGACACGGGATTTTTGCTTAGTCATATAGAGCACGAGAATCTGGGATGCCTAATCGCCTCAAGAGACCTGCAGGAATTATTTTTAGACCCAGTAGAAATTGATATGATATGTGGCATGATAGCCGCAACAAAAATTCCGCAAAGACCAAAGAATATTTTTGAAAAGATAGTCGCAGATGCTGATTTGTTTTATCTGGGAACTCCTAATTATAATCAGTTTAGCAAGAAACTTTACAAAGAATTAAAGCATTTTGATCCTTCCATCAATGATGAAAAGTGGTTAAAGATACAGGTCAATTTTCTTTCATCTCACAGCTATCATACAAAATATGGTAAGGAAATCTTGGAACCGGTTAAAAGAGACATTTTAAACTCTCTATGTTTAAGGTGAAAACTAAGCTTTTTAGGAATTTTAAGCTGGTCTACAATTTCTTTTAAATAGCTATTTGTATTGCTATACGCCGGTAATAGAAATTCTGAAGTTGGGTTTTCATATTTATCCATTTATTCACTGAAGTTTTCATTTTCAGGCTCATTTCAGCGCATTTTCCATTTACCGTCATACGGGCGTAAATGGATAATTCTTTTTTGTTTCGGTTGAGTTTTCTTGTAAAGAAAAGTACAGAGAATGTAGTAAAATCAGGCATTTCGAATGTCTTTAAATTAAACAATACGTAATAAAGACGAAGGTCAAATCAATCTAATGATCATTCTAAGATAGTGAAATGCTGGAAAGAAAGTATTCACCGAATCATTCACTGGATAGGGTGATATCAAACCATATCAAATGATATCGTAAAAACAAAAAACACTGAAAATCAATAGATTAACAGTGTTTTTATATCCTTTTAAAGAAGGTTCGTCGGGGTGGCAGGATTCGAACCTGCGGCCTCCTGCTCCCAAAGCAGGCGCGATAACCGGGCTACGCTACACCCCGAGTAATTTCTTAATCGCGCTCGGCGCGATAATTGGGAAGATTTATTTTAGCTAAACCCATAAATAAACCACAAAATTAATAGTCTAAACTATTAACGGAAATTTTAGCCTTTTCCGATCCAAAACACTCTTTAAAAAGCAGTCCGGGAGACGGAGGAAGATTATCCCTATCTTTTCCATAAGAAAAGGAGAATAAAAATCCGCAGACTAAAAAATCTTGCGGAGAGACCGGGATTCGAACCCGGGCATCCAAAAAGGATGACAGCTTAGCAGGCTGCTGCATTACCACTCTGCCACCTCTCCAATTTTAAAGAACGCGCAAACAATTTTGCGGTTGCAAATGTAACTTTTACTTACTTACCTTCCAAACTTTTTTGGGCTAAAGAACAGAATAAAATTCGCCGTTTTTTTTAATCGCTTTGACATCAGAAATTTAAGCTTAGAAATTTCTAAATATTTATTTCTTCCCGATCTATCATACGGGCTATATTTCCAATAATTCGTTGATGATTCTTCACAAAAGGATTATTTTTATCCCAAACATATCCCGCCAGAACCGCACAAATTTGCTCTCTAATATCGGTTCTGGGATTCTCGTGAAAAAATAATTTCTGTAGATTCCCGGTGTACCATTCTTTTACGTAACTACTGAATACAGAGATACCGGCTTGCATATATTCCGCATAATCTTTCTCCCAATCAACTTTTTTACCTTCTACTTCAAGTTTAGTCAATTTAGCGGCTCGCAAACCAGATTCGGTGGCAAAGGCAACTCCAGAAGAGAAAATAGGATCAAGAAATTCTGCACTGTTCCCGGTTAATGCAAATCCTTTGCCATAGATCTTTGTTACGTTTCGGGAGATATTCGGCAACTTAACCGGTTCAAATAAAAAAGGATAGGAGTTAAACCTGTTGTTATAATATTTCAGATTTTTCAACATCTCTTTAAAGGCAACCGAATTATTTTCACTGAAACCTTCAAACCATTCATTTTCACTTACAAAACCAAGGCTTGAATTTCCGTTAGAAAAAGGAATATACCAGAACCAGGTTTTAGTATCTAAAACTTCAAAGGTAATAAGTTCACCTTCTTTGCCTTTTGGTCGATTGGTTTCTTTAATATGGGTGAATATGGAAGAATTACCGGAGATTTTTGGGGAAGCATTTAAATTTAATTGTTCTGCCAATACGCGACCGTTTCCACTCGCATCAATTATAAATTCAGCTTGTATTTCAATTTTTTCTTCAGAATTTATCACAACTTCGGTCAAAGATTGTTTTTCTTCAAAATTCACGTTTTTGACTTCCGCATTAAAATAGATCTTTACGCCTTTTCGTTGAATTTCATTCGCTAAAACCAGGTCGAAATCAGCTCTCGGAACCTGCCACGTCCAATCCCAGCCTTTTCCAAATTTTTCAGAAAAATCAAATTCGCCAAGTTTATCTTCTTTTATAAACCTGGCACCGAATTTCTTTTGAAATCCTTCGGCTTTTATAGCCTCTAATAATCCTGCTTCCTTAAAGTTTTCCATGCTTTTAGGTAACAGGCTCTCACCAATACTAAAGCGCGGAAATGAACTTTTTTCCACAACCAAACATTCTACACCTTGTTTTTGCAAATACCCGGCTGCGACCATCCCAGAAGGGCCGGCGCCAATAATTAAGATCTGTGTGTTGAGCTGTTTCATTTTTTGGACTTAGCCAACTTACGCTTGCTATGAATATTCGTTCTAAATCTAAAATAGGCAATTTAAAATACGGGCTAAATATAGTACATTTGTTAAGATTCTTAACAATTACGCGGTCTATGCTCCAAATCAATAACACCCTTAGCCTCGATGATTTTCATAAGGTTTTATTTGAAAATACTGAAATTAAGCCTACTTCAAAAACCCTTAAAAGAATTGATGCTAGTTTTAAGTTTTTAAAGGAGTTTTCTAAGAATAAGGTTATTTATGGCGTTAATACCGGTTTTGGGCCAATGGCCCAGTATAAGATCAAAGATAAAGATCGCATTCAGCTTCAGTATAACTTAATTAGAAGTCACGCTTCAGGCTCAGGAAAGGCAATGGAGCCGCTTTATGTAAAAGCTTTAATGTTGGCCCGTTTAAATACACTTTCCCTTGGAAAATCTGGTGTACATAGATCAGTGGCCGAGGTAATGCAGCAACTTATCAATAAAGATATTACCCCACTAATTTTTGAACACGGTGGAGTAGGAGCTTCAGGAGATTTGGTGCAGCTAGCGCATTTAGCATTAGTGTTAATTGGTGAAGGAGAGGTTTTTTATAAAGATAAACGTAGAGATACCAGCGAAGTTTTTTCCGAAGAAAATATTAGTCCGATAAAAATTGAAATTAGAGAAGGACTGGCTTTAATGAATGGTACTTCGGCAATGACCGGCATTGGAATTGTCAATATTATTTATGCCAAGCGATTGTTGAACTGGTCAGTTTTTTGTTCTGCAGCGATTAATGAAATTGTGCAGGCTTATGATGATCATTTATCTGAAGAACTCAATGCAGCAAAGAAACACCAGGGGCAGCAAAAGATTGCAGAAAAAATGCGAGATCATTTAAAAGACAGTAAACTCACTCGCGATCGTAACGAACATTTGTATAATGATGCGGCTGATAAAAACACTTATTTTAAAGAAAAAGTTCAGGAATATTATAGTTTGCGCTGTGTGCCGCAAATTTTAGGACCGGTTTACGACACCATAGAACATACCGCCAAAATCCTTATCGAAGAAGTGAATTCTGCCAACGATAACCCTATTATAGATGTGGAAAACAAGCACGTGTATCACGGGGGAAATTTCCATGGCGATTATGTAGCCCTGGAGATGGATAAATTAAAACTCGTGGTTACTAAACTATCTATGCTTGCTGAACGCCAACTCAACTATTTGCTCAATAATAAACTCAACGATATTTTACCACCTTTTGTGAATTTGGGAAAACTAGGGCTTAATTTTGGGATGCAGGGAGCCCAATTTACCGCGGTTTCTACCACGGCAGAAAACCAAACCTTGTCTAACCCTATGTATATTCATAGTATTCCCAATAATAACGATAATCAGGATATTGTGAGTATGGGCACCAATGCGGCAAATATTACAAAGACTGTTATTGATAATGCTTTTGAAGTGATTTCAATAGAACTCATTACTATTGTCCAGGCTCTACGTTATTTGAATTTCGACGATAAATTATCGAATAAAACCAGGCAGGTTTTAGAAGAAATGAACAAGATAATTCCTGAAATAAAAGAGGATTCTCCACTTTATAAAACTAATGCTGAAGTAAAAGAATACCTTAAAAATAACGAAGTTTATAAATAAAAAATGATTGCTTTTGCGAGCTTTTTTAATCTTAACCAGAAAATAAGAACTCAATGAAATACGCACTCATTACAGGTGCTTCCCGCGGAATTGGAAAAGCCATTGCTGTTAAACTTGCCAAAGAATTGCAATATAATATTTTGTTGAATTTCCATTCTAACATCGATGCCGCTAATGCCACAAAAGAACTGGTTGAGGCTGAAAATGTACACTGTGAATTGCTTCAGTTTGATGTTTCTGATACCAAAATGAGCGAAAATGTATTACAAGATTTCCGCAAAAATAATCCTGATGCAGAAATTGAAATCATTGTAAATAATGCAGGAATAACCAGAGACGGCCTTTTTATGTGGATGAAGCCTGAAGACTGGCATTCGGTAATCAACACCAGTTTAAATGGTTTTTATAATGTTACACAGCCTCTATTAAAAGATATGCTGAAAAGGCGCTATGGTAGAATCATTAATATTGTCTCACTTTCGGGCTTAAAAGGAAATGCCGGGCAGGTAAATTATTCGGCTGCAAAAGGGGCATTAATTTCTGCAACCAAAGCACTGGCAAAGGAAATTGGTAAAAGAAAAGTTACTGTAAATGCTGTAGCACCCGGTTTTATAACTTCAGATATGACAGCCGATTTTGATGAAAAAGAACTCAAGAAAATGATCCCATTAAATCGTTTTGGCGAAGCAGAAGAAGTAGCCGATTTAGTGAGTTTTTTGGCTTCTAAAAAAGCTTCCTATATTACCGGAGAAGTTATAAATATTAACGGCGGACTCTATTCTTAAATGGCAAAGTGGAAAGGAAAATCCAGGGGCAGCGTTTTAGGAATGAGGATTTATATTTTTATCCTAAAAAATTTCGGCCTTTATGCGTCCTATTTTGTTCTGCTTTTTGTGGCGCTTTACTTTGTTTTTTTTGCTTTTAATTCAACTGAAAGTGTCTACTTCTTATTTAAAAAGCATCTTGGTTACTCTAGAACCAAAGCTGTCTTGAACGTTTATAAAAGCTATTTTACCTTCGGAAAGATTCAATTAGATAGGGTGGCCATAGCTTCGGGTTTAAAACATAAATATACTTTCGAATTTGACGGAATTCAGCACATTCAAAATTTATTGAAACAAAATAAAGGCGGGATTTTGCTTACCGCACACATCGGAAATTTCAACCTTGCTAAACATTTCTTTGACAAAAAACATGATCATACTATTGTAAATCTGGTAGTTACCGATCTGGAACACGAAGAGATCAAAAATTACCTGGAATCGGTTACCGGAAAATCGGCTATAAAACTCATTGTTTTAAAAGAAGATCTCTCCCATATTTTTGAAATGAACAATGCGCTTCAAAATAACGAACTCCTTGTCTTTGCTGCCGATCGTTATACCGAACATGCTAAAACTTATACTCAAGATTTTATGGGGAAACCGGTGAAATTTCCCCAGGGTCCCTTTAAACTGGCTGCACGTAATAAAATCCCAGTGTTGTTTGTTCACATTATGAGAGAGCAGAATTTTCATTATCATTTTTATGCAAGGCCTTATAATCCTGAGAAAAATGAGGCGAAAAATTTATTAAAAGCTTATCTTGAAAACCTTGAAATGATGCTAAAGAAATACCCTCATCAGTGGTATAATTATTACGATTATTGGAACGATTTCAGCTAAAATCAGTTTATGGAAGAAAATTTATTGAAAGAACCAATTTTAGAATTAGATAGAATACTTCAGTTAATTCCTCAAAAGCCACCATTTGTAATGGTAGACAGTTTGTTGGAGTATAATGAAAAGGAAGGTACCACGGGATTTACTATTCCCGCAGATAATATTTTAGTTGAAAACAATATCTTTTCTGAACCCGGCGTAATAGAGCATATGGCGCAAAGTATGTCGCTTTGGCGTGGTTACCAGGGATTTTTAAGCGGACTTGACAAACCAAAAACAGGGTTTATTGGTGCAATTAAGGCTGTAGAAATTATGAGACTACCAAAGTCCGGAAGTAAACTGACTACTTATGTGGAGATTCTCCAGGAGTTTTTGAACGTAACTTCTGTTGGCGCACGTACTTTTGATGAAGAAGGAAATCTTTTAGCCACTTCTGAAATGAAAACGGTAACTGTAGATTAATTATGCTGGAGAAATCCCTAACTACCATTACAAAACTTAAGGTTCGTTTTCACGAATGTGACCCGTTGCAAATCGTTTGGCACGGGAATTACCTGAAATATTTCGAGGAAGGCAGAGAAGATTTTGGAAGGGAACACGGTATTTCTTACCTCGATGCAAAAGCTGAAGGATTTTCCACGCCCATTGTAAAATCTGTTTGTGAACATAAATTACCTTTAAAATACAGTGATTCATTTACGGTAGAAACTACTTTTAAAAATTCAGATGCGGCAAAAATCAATTTTTCTTATAAAATTTATAAGGGTGACAATTTGATCTGCACCGGGAAAACAACGCAGGTTTTCCTGGATAAAAACCGTGAATTAGTCTTAAATAATCCGCCGTTTTTCTTAGATTGGAAAAAGAAAATGAAGTTGCTTTAATGAAGAAGCTCTACCTGTTAGACGATGCTATTATTTCTCCGCTTGGATTTTCTATTGAAGAAAATATCAGTGCCATTCGAGAAGGGAAATCGGGTTTACAACTTCAGCAAAAACCTGAGATCACCGAAAATTCTTTTTACGCGGGAATTATTGATGAATCCCCTTTAAATGATGCTTTTAAAGCCATTCGAAACCCTAAAAAATATACCAAGCTTGAGAAAATGATGCTGCTGGCGGTACAGCAGATTTTAAATAAAAACCCAAACTTAAATTTAGCTGAAACCGCCCTGGTGATTACTACCACGAAGGGCAATATTAACCTCCTAAAAGATCCCGGTAATTTTCTTGAAATCCGTTTAAAACTAAGCGAACTCGGAAAAGTGATTGCTAATTTTTTCGGCTTTATTCTAAAACCCATTATTGTTTCTAATGCCTGTATTTCTGGTGGTCTGGGACTTGCTGTGACGAGAAGATTAGGAAGTATAGGAAAACTTAAAAATGCACTAGTGGTGGGAGGCGACCTGGTTAGCGATTTTGTAGTTTCAGGTTTCAACTCGTTCCAGGCTTTAAGCCAGGAAGCTTGCAAACCATTTTCTAGAGACCGCAACGGAATTAGTTTAGGCGAAGCCGCAGCGGCTATGCTTGTGAGTATTGATAAACCTGAAAGTTCAGGAAATATAGCATTGATTGGAGATTCTACAGTAAATGATGCAAACCATATTTCGGGACCGTCCAGAACCGGAGAAGGACTATATCAAAGCATTCAAAAAGCGCTAAAAGAAGCTTCTATTTCTACAACAGAAATAAATTTTTTATCGGCTCACGGCACGGCAACTATATATAATGATGAAATGGAAAGTATGGCTTTTCATCGGTCTGGATTACAAAATACGCCGCTTCACAGTTTAAAAGGCTATTTTGGGCACACTTTGGGCGCTTCAGCTTTAATAGAAAGTATTGTTACCAAACATTCGATGCTGAAAAATCACTTGTACAGTTCCAAAAATTTCGGAGAATTAGGGGTTTC
This sequence comes from Salegentibacter mishustinae, assembly GCF_002900095.1. Classification (NCBI taxonomy): domain Bacteria; kingdom Pseudomonadati; phylum Bacteroidota; class Flavobacteriia; order Flavobacteriales; family Flavobacteriaceae; genus Salegentibacter; species Salegentibacter mishustinae. The sequence goes on from NZ_LLKN01000002.1 coordinate 1,445,160, forward strand.
TAAATCACTGAATATAATCCAGCAAAATGGGGAAAAGCAAATTAATTATGCGCTAAAAACCGCTTCTGGTTTTGGAGGATGTAACCTCGCTTTGGTTTTTAAAAAGGAATAAATGCAACAGGATTTCTACATAAAAGATTGGGTTAAGATAAAGGATGGAAAGATCTCAAATTCAAAAAGTGAGATTTTTAATTCTTCGGAAAAGAACCTCGATTTTTTCCTTAAATCGGTTTATGATTTTTTAGAACTGAAGTACCCGAAATTTCATAAAATGGACGGCTTATCTAAATTAGGGATTTTAGGGACCGAAATTCTTTTTAGAAAGAATAGTATTTCTACCGATACCGCGTTAATCCTATCTAATAATGCCTCAAGCCTGGAAACCGACAGGCAATTTCAAGAGAGTACAAAAACCTTTGCTTCCCCTGCGTTATTTGTTTATACACTACCTAATATTGTTTTAGGCGAGGTCAGTATAAAATTTAAACTACAAAGCGAAAATGCTTTTTTTATAGCGGAAAGTTTTAATGCTGAATTACTTAAGAATTATACTGAAAGTTTATTGACTTCGGGAAAGTCTTCAGAAGTGCTTTGTGGCTGGTTAAACTTGCAAAATGGCGAATATGATGTATTTTTGTGCCTGATTTCCCCGGAAATAAATATCTCTTTTTCCGAAGAAAGCCTTAAAAATTTATATTTTGCTGAAAATGATTAACCTACAAACCGAACTTAAAGAAAGTATCATCGAGCAACTCAACCTGGAGGATGTGGAGCCGGCTGATATAGGAAACGACGAACCGCTTTTTGGTGACGGTTTAGGGCTGGATTCTATAGATGCGCTGGAACTTATTGTACTTTTAGAAAAAGATTACGGTATAAAACTTACTGATCCTGCCCAGAGCAGGGAAATTTTTGTTTCCATAAATAAAATGGCAGAATTTATAGAAGCGAACCGTACCAAATAAACTATGAATAGAGGTGTTGCCGTAACCGGAATGGGAATTATTTCTGCTATTGGCAAAAATACCGAGGCCAATTATAGATCGCTCTTGTCTAAGGAAAGCGGAATTAGTTTTCCTGAAATTCTTAAAACCACCCATAAAAATATCCCGGTTGGGGAAATTAAAATTTCGAACAAATCACTTGCCGAAGCCTTAAAGCTACCTCAAGATCATAGTTTTACCCGTACTGCTTTACTTGGCAGTATAGCAGTAAAGGAAGCCCTGGAGCAGTCAAAGATTAAAATTGATACTGAAACCGGTTTTATCTCGGGAACCAGTGTGGGAGGCATTGATGCGACTGAAAATCATTTTAAAGAATTTACAGAAGGTAAAACTAAGAACAATCGTTTTATTCGTTCTCAGCATCCCGGATTTACTACGGAAAAAATAGCCGAACATTTCGGTATTACGGGATTTGTTAGCACAATTAGTACCGCCTGTTCCTCTGGAGCAAACGCAATTATGATGGGTGCCAGAATGATTAAAGCGGGAAAGCTAAAACGCGTTATTGTTGGCGGAACAGACTGTCTTACCAAGTTCACGCTGAACGGATTTAATTCATTAATGATCCTGTCAGATCAACATTGCCGGTCTTTTGATGAAAACCGCAGTGGACTAAATTTAGGAGAAGGAGCCGCTTATCTGGTTTTAGAAGCCGAAGAAGAATTAAAAGGAAAAACTGTTTTAGGAAGAATTATGGGATATGGAAATGCGAATGATGCGTTTCACCAAACTGCTTCTTCAGAAAATGGGGAAGGCGCCTTTTTAGCGATGCAGGAAGCGCTAAAAATTGCAGAAATTAATTCAGGAAAAATTGATTATATCAACGCCCACGGTACTGCTACTAAAAATAATGACCTTTCGGAAAGCAGAGCAATACGAAGACTTTTTGGTGAGAATGTTCCCCATTTTAGTTCTACGAAGGCTTTTACCGGACATAGCCTGGCGGCTGCAGGTGCTTTAGAAGCGGTTTATAGCTTGATAAGCTTAAACAAGCAGCAAATGTTTCCAAATCTCAATTTCTCCCGGGAAATGAGTGAAACAGGATTGGAGCCGGTTACCGAATTAAAAGAAAAGAAATTGAATTTTATTTTATCAAATTCCTTCGGATTCGGCGGTAATTGCACCTCCTTAATTTTCGCTAGAGATGAAGCCTAAAATTTACATTAACGGGATTAGTAGTATTTCTGCGCAAAATTTAGATTTTGAGGAGAATCCGGTTTCCTATCACAAAACCATTTTCCCGGCAATTTCACCAAATTATAAGGAGTTTATAAAACCAATGGCTTTAAGGCGAATGTCTAAAGCTATAAAAATGGGAATTACTTCGGCAAAAGTAGCTTTAAATGAAGTGAAAATTGAAAATCCAGATGCCATTATCACCGGCACCGGCGAAGGTTGCAAACAGGATACCGAGAGATTTCTGGAAAATTTAATAGACCAGGACGAAGAATTGTTATCGCCAACTTCATTTATACAATCTACGCATAACACTATTGGAGGGCAAATTGCTTTAAATTTAGGCTGTAAAAATTACAATGTCACTTATACACAAAATTCAGCTTCTTTAGAAAGTACTTTGTTAGATGCCGAAATGCAACTTTTAGAAACTTCAAAAAAGAAATCTGTTTTGGTTGGAGGCGTAGATGAGCTTTCAGAAAAAATAACTCAGTTTAGAGCGCTGGATGGGCAATTAAAATCTATTGATATTCATAACCTGGATTTATTGAAGGAAGATTCCCCTGGTACAATCACTTCTGAAGGCTCACATTTTTTCACACTTTCAACAGAAAAAAACAATAATTCATATGCTGAATTTAGAGACGTTTCTATACAAAATTCCATTCAGCCGGAGAAAATTAATGATGAAGTTGAAATTTTCCTGAATAGGAACACTATAAATGCTGCTGCAATAGATGTAGTGATTTTAGGGAATAACGGCGATAATAGGTATGACCATTATTATAAGAATCTGCAGCAAAATCTTTTTAAAAATACCGCCCAATTAGCTTATAAACATTTGGTAGGAGATTATGATACGGTTTCGGGCTTTGCACTTTACTCAGCGTGTAAAATTTTAAAAAACCGCAGAATTCCTTCTATAATGAACCTAAATACTTCAACCCCAAAAGAATTGAAGAACATTTTAATTTACAATCAGTATCTTGGAAGGGATCACAGTTTAATTTTACTAAGTGCAGTTTAGAATTATAAACACGATTATCATTCTCTTGCTGGCTGCAGGATTGGTATTAGCCTTTTTTGAGCTCGCCTCGTTTATTTATGTGCTGGCTTTTATAGTTTTTTACATTTTTTTTCTACTAATAGTTGCTACCAATGTGCGTTTTAATTTTTTCGTAAAATCTTTTAGCGAAAATCGAAAGATCAAGGAAAACCATATCGCCATAACTTTTGACGATGGCCCGGTGGAAAACACATTGGAAGTACTTAAAGTTTTGGATAAGTATAATGCAAAGGCCGGCTTTTTTTGCATTGGAGAAAGGATTGAAAAATATCCAGAGATCTTTAAAGAAATTATTCAAAAAGATCATCTTGTAGGTAATCACACTTACACTCATACCAGAAAAATGGGCGCTCTAAGTGTTTCCAGGATTATTTGGGAAATTGAAGAATGTAATAGAATTGCCGAAGAAACCGCAGGAATAAAGCTAAAGCTATTTAGACCACCTTTCGGAATAGTAAGTCCAAAAACACAAAAGGCACTTGAAAGGACCGGCTTAAAATCTGTAGGCTGGAGCATCCGTTCTTTTGATGCCGTAGTTTCTTCAGAAGAAATTATTTTAAATAGAATTAAGAAAAGAATAAAACCAGGTGCGGTAATTCTTTTGCACGATAATAATGCTAAAACCGTCAACATACTGGAACAGTTGTTGTTATTTTTGAAAAATAATCATTACGAGGTCGTAAGACCCGATAAATTACTGGAAATCAATGCGTATTCTTAGTCTCTTACTTTTCTTTTTTAGCCTTAACCTGGCTGCCCAGCAAGAACTTTCTAAAAAAGAAGTTGCACAATTCCAGGAAAAAATGACGGCTAAAGCAAACGAGCTTGAAACTTTACAAGCCAATTTTATGCAGACCAAGAGTATGGAGATGATTGCAAACGAAACTGTGAGCCGCGGGAAAATATACTATCAAAATCCTGGAAAGCTAAAATGGAAATATACCGAACCACAAGATTATATAATACTTTTTATAGAAGGTAAATTACACATTAATGACGCCGGGGATAAAAGTGTTAGGAATACTGCTTCCAGTAAACTTTTTGGCAAAATCGCTAACTTAATAATCGGAAGCGTGAATGGTAAACTACTTCAGGATAATGAGAACTTTGATATTTCATATTTTAAAGAGAATGATAATATAATAGCGGTTATTATTCCTAAGGATGAGCATTTAAGTCAAATGTTTTCAGAAATTCAAATGCAATTTAATACTGAAAATTTAGTGGAAAAAGTAAGTTTGATCGAAGAGTCAGGCGATGCTACAGTTATTGAGTTTAGCGAAATCCAGTGGAATAAAGATATTCCGTCTTCTGTATTTCAGCCTTAAAACTTACTTTAAAGGCTAAAAATCCTGAATTTTCTGTTTAAATTAGTAAAAAACTTCGGAGCAAGCTAGGGGAGCATTGTTATTGGAAAAGATAGTTTAATTTCGATGCACCCCGATACTTCCTCACGAATCATTTAATCTCGATTATCGAGTAAGACATCAACAACCAACCAATATGTTATTAAAGGATTTTTATTCGGTATTGAATTCTTCCAGGGAAGAGGGGAAATATTTTACAAAACTTCAAATTAATAAAGATCACGCTATTTACGAAGGGCATTTTCCCGGCAGGCCGGTAACTCCTGGTGTAATTTTAATGCACTTATTTAAAGAAGAGGCGGAGCGTAGGTGTGATTGTAAACTTCAGTTCAAAAAAGGTTCTAATGTAAAATTTATGGCAGTAGTAGACCCTAATAAAAATGCTGTATTAAATCTGGAATCTGAAATTGAAGAATTAAACGGAGAAATAAAACTTAAAGGAATTGCACGAAATTCGGAAGGTATATCGTTGAAAATCAATTCTTTTTATAAAAAATTAGAATCTTAGTCGTTTAACATATTGTGCTCTGCTTTTTAATTATACTTTTGCAGTTAAAGCCATTTTAATTTGAACCAAAAACCAATATATCAATCCAGATTTGAAGCTTTAAATTGTTGTATTCTCATTCCTACCTACAACAACGAAAAGACTCTGGGCAGTGTTTTGCAGGATTTACTGTTATACACGTCTAATCTTTTGGTAATTAATGATGGTTCTACAGACGCTACCGAAACAATTCTCAAAGATTTTCACGAAATAGACATTCATCACTTCGAAGAAAATAAAGGTAAGGGTGAGGCTTTAAAACATGGATTTAAGCTAGCTGAAGACCTGGGATATGAATATGCTATTACTATAGATTCAGATGGCCAACACTATCCCGATGATCTGGATATTTTTCTTACGCATTTAGAAGAAAAAAGTGACGATTCTGAGATTTTACTCGTAGGAGACCGTAATATGGGCCAGGATGGGATTCCGGGAAAAAGTACCACTGGAAATAAATTTTCTAATTTTTGGTTTTTAGTGGTTACCGGCACCCAACTTACTGATACGCAAAGTGGCTACAGGCTTTATCCCTTAAAAGTGGTGAATCAAATAAGACTTTATACCAATAAATTTGAGTTGGAAATTGAAATTATTGTAAAGTCTGCCTGGAGAAAAGTAAAGGTTAGAAACGTACCTATTAAGGTTTTTTATGAAGAAAACCGGGTGACGCATTTTAGACCTTTTTGGGACATTACCAGGATAACCATACTTTATATTTGGTTTGTTTTGGTAAGTTTTTTCTATATCCATCCTCGCGATACTTATCAGGATTTTAGGAAGAAGGGTTACAAACGTTTTTGGAAAGAAAATATAATTAAAAGTCAGGAGCCTGCGCATAAAAAGGCGGCGGCAATCGCACTTGGAGTGTTTGTAGGTATTTTACCGTTTTGGGGGCTGCATACTCTTTTGGTGTTTAGTCTTGCAGCTTTATTTAAACTCAACAAAGTAGTAGCATTTCTCTTTAGTAATATTAGTATTCCGCCACTTATTCCATTTATAATTTATGCGAGTTACCAGGCGGGTTCTTTGCTTACCGGTCGCGGTTTAGCCTGGGAATTAAGACCGGAAGATTTTGATTCTACTGCCGATATTTTCCTTGGGCTTTGGCAATATATAATTGGAAGTTTTGCCCTCGCAGGAATTGCAGCCCTACTGCTGTGGATTGTCTTTTATTTCTTATTTTCGGTGACAAACCAAAAACAGGTGGTAAAACCTTAAATGCACACTCTTTTTCTCAGGCTTTATTATTTTTTCCGAAAACAGAAAGCAGTTGGTTTTTTGTTGCTTGCACTGTTTGTAGTTACCGGTGGATATTTTGCTACTAAAATTCAGTTAGAAGAAGATGTCACCAAACTGATTCCAACTGGAGAGAAACAGGATGTTTTGAGGAAAGTTCTGGATCATACCGAGTTTTCAGATAAACTCATTATCGCTATTTCTTCAGAAGAAAAAGATCCCGAAGCACTTACCCAATATGCAAATCAATTAACCGATTCCCTTCATAGCAAAATACCGGAATATTTTACTAAAATTCAGGGGAAAGTACCTGAAGAAGGAATTCTGGAAGTTTACGATTTTGTGTACCAAAACTTACCTTTATTTCTAAATGAAAGAGATTACACTGAAATAGAGCAGCGGCTTACAGTTGATAGCATCCAAAATCGCCTGGAGAAATCGTATAAAAACCTGGTTTCTCCCACCGGCTTTGTTACAAAGCAATTCATTTTTAAAGATCCTCTTTCTATAACCAATCTGGGCTTACAGAAGCTTCGGGAATTACAGGTTGATGATAACTTTCAGATCTATAACAACTATTTAATCTCTAAAGATGAACAACATTTACTATTGTTCATCACGCCTAAGTATTCCTCTTCAGAAACTAAAAACAATGAGATTTTTATCAATGAATTGGAGCAAATTGTTTCGGGTTTAAATCAAAATTCAAAGGTTACTGCACAGTATTTTGGCGGGGTTTTATATGCAATTGCAAATGCAAATCAGATTAAAAAGGATATTCAAATAACCTTAAGTATTGCTTTTAGTATTCTGTTTATTTTACTAATCTTCTTTTACCGAAAGTTCTACGTTCCTCTATTGCTTTTTATTCCAAGTGTTTTCGGCGCTTTAATGGCAATTAGCATTTTATATATTACAAAATCTTCGGTTTCAGCTATTTCTTTGGGAATTGGTGCTATTCTCTTAGGCATTAGTCTGGATTACGCTCTGCATATTCTTACTCATTTCAGGAATAATGCTAATGTAGAATCGCTGTATAAGGATGTGGTCAAACCTATTTTAATGAGCAGTTTTACCACGGCCATCGCTTTTTTATGCCTTTTATTTCTCAAAAGTGAAGCTCTAAACGATTTGGGAATTTTTGCTGCTGTTAGTGTTACGACTGCTTCAGTTTTTGCACTAATTTTAATTCCGCAGTTTTATAGAGCACCAAAAGATTCCAAAACAATAAAATCTAATTGGTTAGATAAAATTGCTGCAAAACGGTTTTATCAGAATAAGATTCTTGTTGGTGGAGTGATCTTACTATTTATAGGCGGGATTTTCTTTTTCAATTCAGTTAAATTCAATGAAGATCTTTCTCAGCTTAATTATGAACCTGAACATATAAAACAAGCTGAGGAAAATATTAAGAATATCTCCGGAAAAGCCGCCAACACTACTTACGTGGTTTCCTACGGAAAAGATATTGAAGAAGCCCTCGAGCAAAACAACGAGTTATACCAGGAATTACGGCTATTGAAGAATGAAAATAAGGTTAAAAGCTTTAGTAGCATTGGTGGAGTAGTGCTTTCTACCCAAACCCAGAATAAAAAAATCGAAAATTGGGAAGATTTCTGGACCCAATCTAAAAAGGAAATTCTAAAAGAAAATCTGCTAGAGGAATCGGCTAAGCTTGGTTTTAAGGAAAAAAGTTTTACCCGATTTTATGAGCAATTAAACAAAGATTTCAGCGGAATTTTCCTTGACGATTATCGCAATGTTAATACCCTTTATTTAGATGATTTTATAAATAGAAGTCCGGGGTTTGCTACCGTAACCAGTACCGTTAATTTTGACGAAGTGCAACCTGATGTATTAAAGAAGCTGGAAAAAGATAAAAACATTATTGCAATAGATAGAAAACAAATGAACCAGGACTTTCTTGGGAATTTAAAAAACGAATTTAACCGACTTATCTTATTTTCAGTCCTTGCGGTTTTCTTTGTTTTATTGTTGTTCTACCGTAGGTTATTGCTAAGTCTACTTACGCTTTTACCTATTGCTATCACCTGGATTATTGCGCTGGGGATTATGGCAATTTTCAGCATCCAATTTAATGTTCTTAATATTATTATTTCCACCTTTATTTTTGGCCTGGGCTTAGATTACAGCATTTTTATTACCAATGCCTGCCTTAAGGAATACGAGATCGGTAAACCGGCTTTAAAAACCTATCAAGCCTCTATTTTATTATCGGTTTTAACTACTTTACTGGGAATTGGTGCGCTTGTTTTCGCCAAACATCCCGCGTTACAATCGGTTTCCATAGTTTCAGTTATTGGGGTGCTAACAGCGATGATCGTAGCATTCGTACTACAAACAAAAATCTTCCAGATCTTGTTCTTTAATAGCAAAAGAAATGGAAAGCCAGCTTTCAGTTTCATTTCTTTTTTTAAAAGAAAAGGGGTAAAAGAAAAACTATATTTCCAGCAGAAAGTTTTATCAAATTATCGATATAAATCTGTTTATAAAAAAGCAAAAAAGGAATTTTCCAGTGACAGGGAACGGTTTCTAGTAATTTCTAGATTTATAGAACCAAATGAAAAAGTGTTTTTACAGAACACCTATTTAGGACTTTTACCGGTGTTCTTATTTCTGAAAAATCAAAATGCTCATTTTACGGTTTTTGATCCCAATGAAGAAAATTTAGAGATTTCAAAAAATACTTTCAGCGCCAATTCTGAAAATTTGCAATTTCAGAAAGAATTTCCATTAGAATTTAATGATATTTCCGTACTTATAATTGCTAAAAAGCCGGAAGCAACAATTGCTGAAAGCCTAAAAGATGCCATAAAGAAAAATGCTGATAAAGTAATTATTTTAACTTCGGAGTACGAGAGCAGGTGGTTAATAGACGATAACTTTGAAATCGCTTATCGTCAAAATGATATCCTGGTTTTAAAAAGAATGGATTAAGTGAAATTATTTTTTATAAAAATATCAGTTTTTATTGGAGTCCTATTTCTCCTAAATTCCTGTGGAATAAAGCGCTCTATGCAGGATCGTCCCGATATTTCCGGAATAGAAGATATAGATACTACTAGAACTAAGCTCAGTGATACTCATTTTAAGATTGGCAAAAATTCATTGTATAAAAATAAATATGGCATTTGGGAATTATATATTGAAGGAGATGCCTTGGAGCGCGGTGTAATAAGCGGAAGCTTAACCCGGGAGTTGATGCACAAGCAGGAAACTGCTTTTATGGATAAGATCTATGAACTCGTTCCCGGCACCGGATACCGTAACTTTCTTAAAAAAACCGTGGCCTGGTTTAACCGTAAAATGTATTTGCACGTACCGGAAGAGTATAAGCAGGAAATTTACGGCACTTCACTATTTGGATTAGAAAAGTATAATGAATTCGCTCCGGCATACGTTAGAATGCTTTATTTTCATGGAGCACACGATATTGGTCACGCCTTGCAGGATCTAATGCTGGTGGGTTGTACTTCTTTTGCTGCCTGGGATGATAAAACAGAAGATGGGCAATTACTATTGGGCAGGAACTTCGATTTTTATGCGGGCGATGAGTTTGCTGAAGAAAAAATTGCAGCCTTCGTAAATCCCGATAAAGGGCATAAGTTTATGATGTACACCTGGGCCGGGATGATTGGTTCGGTGAGCGGTTTAAATGAAAAGGGCATCAGCGTAACCATAAATGCCGGAAAAAGTAAAATCCCAATACAGGCGAAAACTCCAATTAGTTTGGTTGCACGTGAGATCTTGCAATATGCCTCTTCAACTGCAGAAGCTATAGAGATCGCTAAGAAGCGTGAAGTTTTTGTTTCGGAATCTATTATGGTCGGTAGCGCTTCAGAGAGCAAAGCGATCTTAATTGAAGTGGCGCCCGGGAATTTTGGAGTTTTTGAAGTTGAAAATTCTAATAAATTAATTTGCAGCAACCATTTTCAAAGTGAAGCTTATGCGGAAGATCACCGAAACTTAAAGGCCATTGAGGAAAGTCATACCCAATATAGATTTGATAAAATGCAGGAATTGCTTTCTGAGAAAGAGAAATTAAATCCGAAAAAAGCTGCTGAAATATTAAGGAACAAAGCGGGATTAAAAGGTGCTAAGCTGGGGATGGGAAATGAAATGGCGATAAATCAACTGCTTGCTCACCACGGCATTATTTTTAAACCTGAAGAAAGAAAAGTTTGGGTGTCAGCAAATCCTTATCAACTTGGTGCTTTTGTAGCTTACGACCTGGATACTGCATTTAAAAAGTTTGAAGCCGGAAATGTTTCGGGGAGTGTTTTGCAAGCTCAGGAAACCATTGCTGAAGATCCTTTTGTAAATACTGAAGCTCATAAAGATTACGAGAATTACCGAAAATTAAGTGCTGAGATTACTGAAGCACTTTCTAAAGAAAAGAAGGTTTCAGAAGAAAAAATTAAGCGATTAAAGTATTTAAATCCTTATTTCTGGGAAGTTTATAAAATTGCCGGCGATTACTATTTTCAGCAAAAAGAGTTTAAAAAAGCGGTGATCAATTATAAGCAGGCAAAAAGGAGGGAAGTGACCACTTTACCAGACGAGCAATACTTAGAAAAAATGATTAAAAAATCTTACCGCAAAATCTAAAATGACAAATTACCTTGATATAAATAAGAATGAGGAATTGCTGAAAAAACAGCTAAATTATGCTTTGGCGAATTCACCATTTTATAAAAAGCGTTTTGCAGATTGTAAAATTGATATTGACGCAATTCAGTCTCATGAAGAATTCAGAAAGATCCCGATTACTACTAAAGAGGATTTGCAGAATTATAACGAGGAATTTATTGCGGTTAGAAAGGATGAAATTATAGATTATGTAACTACTTCAGGGACGTTAGGGAATCCGGTTAGTTTTGCCTTAAATGACACCGACTTGGATCGGCTGGCAGAAAATGAACGACTGTCTTTTGAAATGGTAGGAGTCAGGAAGTCTAGCGTGGTGCAACTTACTACGACTTTGGATCGCAGGTTTATGGCCGGGATGGCTTACTTCCTGGGATTACGAAAACTGGGCGCTGGGATTGTAAGAACCGGAAGCGGCTTACCCGGTTTACAGTGGGAATCTATACAGCGATTTCAACCTGATTTTTTGGTTGCAGTTCCTTCATTTCTGCTGAAAATGATCGATTTTGCTATTGAAAACGGAATCGATTATAAAAACTCTTCCATTAAAACTGCCGTTTGTATTGGGGAACCTTTGCGAAATCCAGATTTCAGTCTGAATTCTTTAGGACAAAAAATCAAGAATTTATGGGATATAGAATTATTTTCTACCTACGCCAGTACCGAAATGGGAACCGCTTTTACCGAGTGTGAATATCATAAGGGCAATCATAGCTTACCCGATTTGATCTTTTCGGAAGTTTTAGATGAAAATCAAAACCCGGTAGAATCCGGTAAAATTGGGGAATTAGTGGTGACGCCTTTACAAACCCAAACAATGCCGTTAGTGAGATTTGCAACCGGGGATATGGTAAAATTTTACGGCCAAAATTGCGATTGTGATAGAAAGTCAATGAGAATTAGCACACCTGTTGGGCGTAAAAAGCAAATGATAAAATTGAAAGGAACTACCCTTTATCCGCAGCAAATCATCAATTTACTTACGGCTTTTCAATCCCTGAAAATATTTGTTATTGAAGCAAGTTTAAATGAAAATCAAACCGATGAAATCCTGATAAGGATTCCTAATGATTTTGCTGAAATTAATAAGCTTCAGGAGCATTTGCAAGCGGGACTAAAAGTGAAAGTTAGCTTAAAAAAAACCTCAGTAGAAAAAATTGAACAGCTAAAATTTCCCAGAGAAAGCAGGAAACCAAAGCTTTTTCACGATTTCAGATAGATGTGAAAACTAATTTTTTAAATGAATGACAGAGTATATTTTGACAATTATTGCTTATTTATACGCAACCTTTTTGGGTTTAGTACATCTACTTAGAAACAACTATTATGAAAAAATATACTTTAATCCTGCTTAGTTTAATATCAGTTGTAGCATGTTCTAAAAATGATGATTCAATTCAACAAGAAATTTTACAAGCCGATAAAGTAATTTTTGGTGGCGTTTATGGTATGTGCGGTGGAGACTGCAGAGATTTGTATCTAATTAATAGCAAAGGATTATATAAAGATGCTGACAATACTTCGGATGAGTATGGGGATTGGTCAAATACTACTTTTGAAGAGAAAATGAATGAGGGAAAATTTAATGCAGCTAAGAGGCTTTTTGAGGTACCATCAAGTTTACTGAACCAGGGACAGGATGAATCAGAAGAGCTTATCGTTCAATCCTGGGCTGATGTAGATTATTACTTATATATTGAAAAGGATGGTAAATCAAAGGAATTAATTCTGGACCATATACATAAAGATGCAAGTCCCGAGATTAAATCTTATTTTAAGACTTTTCTGGAAAGTTATAAGGAATTAGGAGGATATATGATTGACACTACTAATATTGAACGATACTATTAACCAATATTTCTAAGTAGTAAGCTTAAATAATCTTCTTTATAACCCTTAATTGATGAGTATGTCTTTTTAGTTCAGCATTAAAAATTCCTGAATGATCAATACGATCAATACGAACTTTTCCATCTACATGAATAATATAATTATCGTTCATCATAATACCCACGTGATCTATTATTCCTTCTTTATCATCAAAAAAGGCCAGATCTCCAGCTTCACTTTCTTCAATAAAACTAAGCGGTTCGCCTTGTTTAGCCTGATCAGCTGAATTTCTATTTAATTGGTAGCCGTTTAACTTGTAGACCATTTGTGTAAGTCCGCTGCAATCAATTCCCAGCGGCGATTTCCCGCCCCAGGCATACGGACTGTTTAAATAGAGCAGTGCAGTTTTTACAATTTCCATTTTAGGTTTCTCCCCTGTAACTGAATGTCCTTCAAAATGATGGTTTAATAAACCAGTAGCATTAAGGGACGCGCCAATAGGGATAGTAATAAGATGCCCGTTATGATCGGTCACGAAATCAAAAAGATCTGCAGAATATTTTGGAGTAGTCTGGTCTAACTGGAAATAAGTTTCTTCCGGTATTTTAAGTAATTGTTTATTTGAGATCCAGGCCTCAAAATTATCGAATGCAACACGAATCCTGCTCCATTGAGCACGTTCTTCAAGTATTTTAAAATGTTCTCCATAAAGAACCTGAGAGACCATTTCGCTATTATTAGATGTGGTTTCACGAAGTGGCACAATGCTTAAGGGGCAAATTCCGTATTGCATTCAATAAAAAATATAAAATTAAGAGTTTCGCTCTATTACCATTGCAGATGCACCGCCACCGCCATTACAAATTGCGGCCGCACCTAATTTAGCATTATTTTGCTGCAATACATTTAGTAAAGTAATTAGAATTCTTACTCCGCTACAACCCAGTGGGTGACCAAGAGAAACAGCACCACCATGAACATTGGTAATCTCGTCGCTAATTCCCAAAATCTTCATATTAGCCAGTCCAACTACAGAAAAAGCTTCGTTGAATTCAAAGAAATCTATTTCATCTTGAGCAACACCTGCATTTTTAAGCGCTAAAGGTAAAGCTTTGGCTGGAGCAGTAGTAAACCATTTTGGTTCTTGTGCGGCATCAGCAAAACCTTTAATGCTGGCCAGGATTTCTACACCTAATTCTTCAGCTTTGGCACGGCTCATTAAAACCACGGCACCAGCGCCATCGTTAATTGTAGAAGCATTTGCAGCAGTTACCGTTCCGTCTTTACTAAACGCGGGACGAAGTGAGGTTATTTTATCCATTCTCACATTCTTGAATTCCTCGTCTTCTTTTACCACTAAAGGATCTCCTTTTCGCTGTGGCACTTCAACCGGTACCACTTCATTATCAAATTTTCCATCGGCCCAGGCTTGAGCAGAACGTTCGTAAGATTTAATGGCAAATGCATCCTGATCTTCCCTGGAGAATTGATGTTCGGTAGCACAAAGATCGGCGCAAACACCCATTGCATTATGGTCGTAAGCATCTACCAAACCATCCTTTTGCATTCCATCTTCCATTTTTGCAGGTCCAAATTTTTGACCTTTTCTATGGTATAAATAATGCGGAATTAAACTCATATTTTCCATTCCGCCGGCCACAACAATAGAAGTTTGTCCCAGCATAATAGATTGAGCGCCCTGCATTACGGCTTTCATCCCGCTGGCGCATACTTTATTTACAGTTGTACATGGAACGGTATCTGGAATCCCGGCTTTTAAAGCGGCTTGTCTTGCAGGTGCCTGGCCAACACCGGCCTGCACTACATTTCCCATTAAGACTTCCTGTACAAGTTCAGGTTTTAAATTAATTTTATTTAGAGCTCCTTTGATGGCAACAGCACCAAGATCGGTAGCTTCTACGGTAGATAAGCTACCCAAGAAACTTCCAATTGGAGTCCTTGCGGCGCTTACAATTACAACTTCGTTATTCATCATTTATGTTTTAGTTATTTCTTCTTTTGCGAATTTAGTGATTTTATAAGGAACTTAACAAGAGTGCTCCTTTGGCCGCTATTTTTTAGTACATTTGAGCAATAGCACGATTTATATGAAGAAATTCGTAAATAACCTGTATAAGAATCAGGCGTTATTTTACAAGGTATTTTTATTTGCGCTTACGGCAGTGCTAATTGTTTACCTGCTTCCCAGAGGTGGAAATTTTAAATATGAAATTCCTAAAGGAAAGCCGTGGCAGTATGAAAATCTTTATGCGCCGTTTGATTTCGCTATATTAAAATCTGAAGAAGAAATTCAGCAGGAACGGCAGCAAATTCGAAATAATCACACTCCTTATTTCCAGTATAACCAGGAAATCCCAAAACAGGTTAAAGCTGAAGTACCCGATGTGGTATATGAAGTATTCCCTGATAGTCTTTTAAGCAATAGGGAAATACAAATTATTGGTTTTGTAAATGAGACTCTTGAAGAAGTTTATGAATTTGGTTTATTGCAGGCCAATAATCGCGTAGAAGATAACCAGCTTGTTTATTTACGAAAGGGAAATGAAGCTTTTGAAATCTCATATAAAAATATTCTTAAACAGGATGAAGTAAGAAGCTTTTTGAATACCGAAATTGAGCAATCTAATCTTTCATATATAGAAAACGAATTATTAGAAGTGTTCTTCAACCTAATAGAACCTAACGTAAGTTTTGATAGCGAATTTACCCAAAAAGAACTTGAAAGTAAATTAGACAACATTTCTTATACCCGCGGTAATATTGAGCAGGGAAGTAGGGTAATAGCCCGGGGAGAAGTGGTAGAAGGCAATAAATATAATATTCTTAGATCGCTTAAAAACGAATATGAATCGCAGGTTTGGAGTGAAAGTAACTATAAATGGATTATAGTTGGATATAGTGTATTAGTGGCCCTGGCGCTTTTAATGTTACTCTTATTTATTAGAAAATACCGGCAGGAAATTTTTGAGAATAATGTGAAGGTGACATTTATCTTCTTCAACATTCTCTTTATGGTTTTACTCACCACACTGGTAGTTAATTTCAATATAGATTACGTTTATGTAGTGCCTTTGTGTATTTTACCACTTACTTTAAAAGCCTTTTTTGATGCTCGTTTAGGAATGTTCACTCACGTAATTACGGTACTATTATTAGGCTTTATTGTGCCTAACAGTTACGAGTATATGTTTCTGCAAATTATCGCAGGAATTGTCACTATTCTAACTGTTTCTGAACTTTATAAAAGAGCAAACCTTTTTATTTCTGTAGGGCAAATTACCCTGGTTTATATAATTTCATACTTTGCTTTTACCGTTATTCAGGAAGGAAATATCGCCGATGTTGAAGGTGAAGTTTTACTAACCTTCCTACTTGGAGGATTGGCTACGCTATTTGTTCAGCCTTTGATCTATATTTATGAAAAGATCTTCGGAATGGTGTCAGATATGTCTTTATTGGAACTCTCCGATACCAATTCAAAATTACTGAAAGAGCTTTCAGAAAAAGCACCGGGAACATTTCACCACTCTTTAAATGTAGCTAACCTGGCTGAAGCTGCTGCCAATGAAATTAATGCGAATGCGATGTTGACTAGAGTAGGAGCACTATATCACGATATTGGAAAAATGAAAAACCCGACATATTTTTCTGAAAATCAAACTTCGGCGGTGAATTCACATGATGAGCTGGCGCCAAGAGAAAGTGCGCAAATTATTACCGATCACGTTATTAACGGTATTGAAATCGCTAAAAAAAATAATCTTCCAGATAGGGTTATAGATTTTATTAGAACGCATCACGGCACTACCACGGTTT
Source organism: Salegentibacter mishustinae (assembly GCF_002900095.1). NCBI lineage: Bacteria > Pseudomonadati > Bacteroidota > Flavobacteriia > Flavobacteriales > Flavobacteriaceae > Salegentibacter > Salegentibacter mishustinae. Next base: position 1,461,894 of record NZ_LLKN01000002.1, read on the forward strand.
ACTTCTTTTATATGAAAGAGAAAGAGCAAAATGATAACGCGGTAGCCGATGATTTCAGGTACCCAGGGCCTATTCCTTTTAGCAAAGAAACGGCAATATTAATGATGTGTGATAGTGTGGAAGCCGCCAGTAAAAGTTTAAAGGAACCAACTGCAGGAGTGATAGATAGTTTTGTAGAAAAGATTATCGATAAGCAAATGAAGGAAGAGCAATTCTTAAATGCTAATATTACTTTTAAAGAAATACAAGTGGTGAAAAAGATCCTTAAACGTAAGCTTAAGAATATTTTTCACCTAAGAGTAGAATATCCGGAATAAGTTCTTAACCTACTGCGGTGATTTTCACTTCCTCATCATTAAAACTAAAGGTATCACCTTCTTTTTTTCCTTCCATTTCTTTGTAAATTGGAGCTTCAGTAGAAATTGCATAAACGCTGCTTCCATCTTCCATAGAAATTTCACCAATAGGGACTGAAATAAAATAATAATTCCCACTGGTTTCCACCACGCTACCAAAACTAATTTTCTCGCTATAATGATCTGGATCTATGCGGCTTAAACTTTCTTTCATCTCACGGGCATCACTCAAACGACTGGCATTTTTTTCGAAATCGCTTAATAATTCCCCTTTATTATCCTCGTCATAATCTGTTTTCACATCGTTGGCCTCCATAGATTCCTTTATAAGGTCCATTTCCTTTTGATAACGTTCAATTTGCTCATTTACAGCGTCTAAACAGTTTAAATAGAGTTCTTTTTTATTACTTACCATATTATTTTTTTTGTTGATTTTTTTAAAATTAATTAACCTAAACAGGCTACAAGAACATTTAGCAAAAGTTTAATAAGACCGGTTAATTTACATATAAGTCTAGAAGCTTATAATCATTTGATATAAGCCTATGAGCTTATAATTGGTTAATATAAGTTTACAGACTAATATTTTTATTATATTTGAAATATGATAGCCGTAATCACAGCCGATTTAATTAATTCTTCCAATTATTCAGAATCGTTTTTAGATGAAATTTTAAAGAATCTAAATTCAGAATTTGAAAAATTGCAGCAGGATTATGCCAAAAATGAAATTGATTTTGAAATTTATCGCGGCGATAGTTTTCAGGGTGTAATTTCAAAATATCAGGATTCATTAAAAATAGCTTTGCGAATTAAGAGCCTTATTAATAAGGTAAAATCGAAAGATCAAAAAACTTCAAGTACTTTGGCCGATGTGAAAATTGCTATTGGAATTGGAGCTTTCGATTATAAAGGAGATTCTATAGCCGAATCTAACGGGCAGGCTTTTCAGTTATCGGGAAGAACTTTAGACGAGATGAAAAACGATTCCCGGAAAATTCGTTTAAAAACACCGCTGGAAAGCTTAAACTCTGAATTTGAAGCAAGCTTATTTTTATTAGATGCGGTAATGGAAAAATGGAGCCAGGCTTCAGCAGAAGTGGTTTACTTTCTTTTAAAAGGAATGAAAGAAACAGAGATAGCCAAAATATTGAATATAAGTCAGTCGGCGGTAAATCAGCGAAAAAAGGCTTGTGGTTGGGAAGCAATTTCGGTCTTACTGAAACGTTTTGAAAATGTAACAACCCAGAGCTTTTAATTATGGAAGAAACTACATTAATCTTGCTTCAACTTCTCCTGGCACATATTTTAACCGATTTTGTGCTGCAACCCACTAAAATGGTAAAACAAAAAAGAGAGAAAAAAGCAAGCTCCTGGTTTTTATACTTTCACTCATTTTTAGCAGGTTTTTTAACTTATCTCTTTCTACAGGAATGGGATTTATGGTATATACCCATTGTAATTAGTTTAAGCCATTTTTTTATCGATCTATGGAAGCTTCAGCATAAAGACGATACCTTAAAACTGTTTTTATTAGATCAATTATGGCACATCCTCATCATAATTTTGGTTTGGCTTTATCTTATTGAAGGTTTTTCAGAATTGATTCCTTTTATCACTGAAATATTTTCTTCACCACAAATCCTCGCAATTTTAATGGGATATTTACTGGTTATTTTTCCCACGGGTTTTCTAATTGGGAAAGCTACCAGCCGTTGGCATAATGAACTTGAACCTAATGGTGAAAGCCACAGCCTGGAAGCTGCAGGAAGGTATATAGGTATTTTTGAAAGAATTCTGGTTTTAACCTTTATTCTTACCAATAACTTTTCGGCAATAGGTTTTCTTATAGCCGCGAAATCTATTTTACGTTTTAGTGATAAAACCGATGCAAGTGCCAGAAAACAAACCGAATACGTACTTATAGGTACATTAATGAGTTTTGCGATCACTATTTTAATCGGACTTCTAGTACGCTACTTCCTCCTCTAAAAGCTGAATATTGCTTTGTAAACGCTCTTTTACAATATTCATCATACGTTTATTTAAGGCCGAAGAATTCTCAATATAAGTGGCATATTCCTCTAAAGTGAATTGTCCTATTATAATACCCTTTAAACTATTTCTGAATTTTATATCCTTTTGGATTGCGTTTTCAATGTAAATAAAGCGTTTTTCAAGCTTAAGTTCATAGAATTTGTTCTTGTGTTTTTTGGTGTAATTTCTAAAGACTTCCAATAACAATTCATCCTGAAGTTTGGCGATTGGCCGTAAAGTTCTGTTCTGAAATTGTTCGTCTAAACTCATGTTTTCTGAAACTCTGGCAGAAGGAATTTCTGGCCTAAGTGCTACTAATTGAAGGTCACGTGGTATCATAAGAACTGTGTTTTCTTAAATTTAATAAACTTAATACCTCAAAAGTCGAGCCCCTTTAAAGACTTGTAAACTAGTTATAAACATTTCTACAAGTTAAAATCGTCTTAATCGGCCTGCCTAAGCCTATTCTTCTTTTTATCTTTAAATGAAAGCCTAGATCAACCAAATTCTTAAAACATTAAATCGCCAATGATAATTTCAAGGAATCCATATACAGGAGAGGAAATTTCTAACCATCACGAATTAAGTGATACCGAAGTTGAAAAATGCATACAAAAAGCTCATTCCAGGTTTAAATCCTGGAAGGAAACTTCATTTGCCGAGCGCAGTAATTTAATGATGAAAGCTGCGAAAGAACTTAAGGACAATTCCCGGGAATATGCAGAAGCTATTACAAAAGAAATGGGGAAGCCTATTACCCAGGCTACTGCAGAAATAGAGAAGTGCGCCTGGGTTTGTGAATATTACGCCGAGAATGCAGAATCTCAATTAGAAAATGAAAAGATAAAAACCGATGCTAAAAACTCTTATGTAGCTTATGAGCCTATAGGAGTTGTTTTGGCAGTAATGCCGTGGAATTATCCATTCTGGCAGGTATTTAGGTTTGCGGCACCGGCACTTATGGCCGGGAATATCGGAATTCTAAAACACGCAAGTAACGTGATGCTTTCTGCCAATAATATTCAAAAAGTATTTGAAAGGGCAGGTTTTCCAAAAGATTGTTTCCAAAACCTGGTAATTGGCAGTAAAAAAGTTGAAAATATAATACGACATACGAATGTAAAAGCCGTAACCTTAACCGGTAGCGGCCGGGCGGGAAGCAGTGTAGCTTCTATTGCCGGTGAAGAAATAAAGAAATCGGTTTTAGAGCTTGGCGGAAGTAATGCTCTGGTAATATTTAAAGACGCTAATATTGCTGAAAGCGTTAAAACCTGTGTTCAAGCGCGATTTCAAAATACAGGACAAAGCTGTATTGCCGGGAAACGTTTACTAATATATAAAGATATCGCTGAAGAATTCCTGGATGAATTCACCAGGCAGGTTCGCGAATTAAAAAGTGGCGATCCTATGGATAAAGAAACTTTTATCGGGGTAATGGCTAAAGAAAGCCTTGCTGAAGACCTGGAAGACCAGATCAAAGATTCCGTAAAAAAAGGGGCAAAAATTATTTTAGGCGGAAAACGCGATGGGACTTATTTTGAACCAACTATTATAACAGGAGCCAAAGAAGGAATGCCAATTTTTGATGAAGAGACTTTTGGACCTGCGATCTCTGTAACCGAATTTAAAGATGACCAGGAAGCGGTAGATCTCGTTAATTCTTCCAATTTTGGCCTTGGTGTTTCCATTTTTACAGAAGATGAAAAATTTGCACTTAAAATGGTTCCCAAATTTGAAGATGGAGCCGTTTTCGTGAACGAGCTTGTTAAGAGTGACCCAAGACTACCATTTGGCGGCACTAAGATTTCTGGCTATGGTAGAGAATTATCGCATCACGGAATCAAAGAATTCACCAATAGAAAAACGGTTTACTTTAACAAATATTAGTTTAGAATGAAGTTTGGAAAAGTAGAACATCCCGAAAATATAGACTTTAACCTGCCTAAAACGCATCCCGACACCATTAAAGTTCTTAATGATAAAGGTAATAATGGAGGATTTAAGGATGTTAGAATAGGTTGTGCGAAATGGAATAGAAAAGATCTTAAGAACTTCTATCCAAGAGGTACAAAAGACGAGTTGAAATATTACTCTTCGCAGTTTAATAGCATAGAATTCAATGGGTCCTTCTATAGGATGTACGAGGAAGAGCAGTTTAAAAAATGGTATGAAAAAGCAGACGATGATTTTAAGTTCTTCCCAAAAGTGCCAAGGCTCATTAGTCATTTAAAACGCTTAAATGAAACCGAGGAATTAACAGACGATTTCATTAAAAACCTGCTTCAGCTAAAAGAAAAATTGGGAACGGTTTTCCTGCAAATGCCTGAAAATTTTGCTCCTAAATTTTTAGAAAGACTGGATAGTTTTTTCGAGCATTGGCCAAAAGAAATTCCGCTTTCTGCAGAAGTACGACACGAAGATTGGTATGCTGATGAAACAGTGGCCAATGAATTCTATGATGTATTAAAAAAACGAGATGTAGCGCATATAATTACCGATACCGCCGGAAGACGTGATCTTATTCATATGAGATTGAGTAATCCAACAGCTTTTATAAGGTATAACGGCGCCAATCACAGCTCAGATTACACGAGGCTGGACGATTGGTTGGATAGATTGGAAGAATGGCATAAGGAAGGCCTGGAGAATGTTTACTTCTTTATTCATCAAAATGTTGAAGAAGCGTCTCCGTTACTTTCAGCATATTTTATAGAAAAATTCAATAAAAGATTTAAAACAGATATACAAATACCTAAAACTTTAAAATAAAATGAAACAGCAAGAAGTAGCAGTAACCGTAGATAGTGTAGTTTTTTGTAATGCTAATAATGAATTTAAGGTTTTGCTTATCAAAAGAAAAAATGATCCCTTTGAAGGTCAATGGGCCTTACCGGGAGGTTTTATAAACGAATCTGAAGATTTGATAACAGCGGCCAAGCGAGAACTTAAGGAAGAAACCGGAGTAGCTGTAGAAACAATGGAGCAAGTGAGAGCTTTTGGTGCGCCGGGTCGGGACCCCAGAGGAAGAACCATTTCTATAGCTTTTGTAAGTAGAATCTTTTGTGAAGAAGATCTTAGTGCCGGTGATGATGCTGCAGAAGCATCCTGGGTAAGTATAGATGACTTGCCTCAACTTGCTTTTGATCACGCTGAAATCATTGAAGCCGCTAAAAACTATTTATAAGTTTTTGCAATTCTAAGGCCCTATTTTTAGGGGAAATAAAAATAACTTATCTAAATTTTATGGGTTTGGTAAATCTTTAAAAAGCTTTTACCAGCCCATTTTTAATGATTAATTTTAAAAGAAAAAGATGAGATTTCATACCAGAAAATGGATCAAACCTGAAGATCTAAACCCAAATGGCACCTTATTTGGCGGTAAATTATTGGCCTGGATAGACGAAGAATGCGCCTTGTATAGCATTATTCAGCTGGAAAATTCGAAATGTGTCACCAAATATATGAGTGAGATTAATTTTCAATATTCAGCTAAACAGGGTGATATTGTAGAGATAGGAATTGAAGTATTAAAATTTGGAACTACTTCATTAACGCTAAAATGTGAGGTTAGAAACAAAATGACCCGTTCTACGATAATTACTATAGACAAGGTAATTATGGTGACTTTAGACGAAGAAGGGAAACCAACACCTCACGGTAAAACTAAGGTAGAATTCGTAAAAGACAGGCTTCAGGATAGAGCCTAAATCTTCTCGCAAAAAAGTACAATCTTTTCGTTATTTATATTGGTGGTAAAAAATAAGTAATTTTTACCGCCATCTTTTATTTTAAATTTTTTCCTTAGCACGGCTACACTTTCAGGAAAATTTCTAACGCTAATATTCGCTTTGTAATTCTTAAACTTTTTCTTTAACACTCCTGGTTTATATTCTTGTATTTCAGTAATCTTAAATTTCCTGCCAGGGAAAACAACTTCTTTATCTGAAGTGTACAAATGTGAGTTAGGATGCAGTTTTGAAGTTTGAATTTGGCCAGCAACTGCTTCAAACAATCCGCTCTTCATAATTGCTGAGTTGGGTTCATAAAGGAAACTTTTTGGAAGCGAATAATTTACATCAGTTGGACTATTATTAAAATTCCCATCAAATTTTTCAACCTTATTTTTAGTAAAATTTAGGGTTTTAATTTTTGGGGAAACACATTCTTCTTTCTTCAAAAACCACAATAATTCCTTTACTTCATTATTAACTGCAACAATATGCATTTCGGTTACAAATTTTAACTCTGAAATTCCAGCTTGCAAATCGAGTAGTGGCGAGGTTTTAATAAGAATTGTATCAGATTTACTAAAAAGTAATTCCAGGTTTTCTGGAATATTCGGTAAACAGTCTGCGAGTCTAAAGACTTTTCCACCAGAGCCATCACGTCTGGAGGGATCAGCGTAAATGCAATCGTATTGTATATTGGAATCTTTAAGGAAATCAATACTGTTTTGATTCTTGAAGCTAATATTTTTACAGCCTAAATGCTTTAGATTATGTGCAGAAATTTTAGATAATTCAGTATTTAACTCGCAATGAACTACTTCTTTAAAGTTTTTGGCAAAATAGAAATCATCTATTCCCAGACCGCCGGTTAAATCTATTAATTTATCTCCCTTTACAAGTGAAGCTTTATATTTTGCCGTGGTTTCAGAGGAAGTTTGTTCTAAGTTAACTTTTGGAGGATAATATATTTCCGTCTGCTCGAACCAGCCAGGCAGCTTCTTTTCGGCTTTTTGTAATCCCGTTAACTGCTGTGCCAGTTCTGAAGAAGAAATACCGGGAAAAGGGCTTCCGCGAAGCGCTATTTCAGCAGGAGACATTTTCAGGTTCTTCCTTAAAAACTCCTGAACTTCGGGATCTAATAAGGCTTTATTCAAAATAATAATTTAAAGGTCTCGTGTGAGTCGTTTTACGATCTTGTATTCGCTTAAAGATTCTTTGGCTATTACTTTTAGGGCGGTGTAAAAAGGTACTGCTACAACCATTCCGGTAATCCCAAAAATAATTCCTGCGATTAGAATAATAAGAAAAATCTCCAGAGGATGCGATTTTACACTGGCACCAAAGATCATTGGTTGTGAGATCATATTATCTATAAGCTGGCAAATAGCATAACCCAGCATTATATAGCCTAGTTTCGGTAAAATAATCAATTGAAAATCTGCGCCCAGATTGCTCGAAATCACAAAAAGCGCCATTAAAACTCCGGCGAAAAGTGGGCCTAAATAAGGAACCAGGTTTAAAAATGCACAAATAAATGCGATCGCTATGGGATTGTTAATTTCAAAAACACTCAATAGAATAGCATAAAGCACAAATAAAACCGTGATTTGTAATGTTAGCCCAACGAAATATCTGGATAATAGAATTTTTATTTTATTAAAAACACGCTGAAATTTCTGCTCATCTCCACGGTTGGCAAAAACCAAAATGCTATTTAGCATTAGCTTACTGTCTTTTAAGAGAAAAAAGGATATAAAAAGTATAGAAAAAATTGCTATCAATGTAGCTCCTAAAATGCTGAAAACATTGTTAAGCAGTGTGGGAACTGCGCTAATATCAAAGTTTCTAATGAACTCACTTTGCTTTAAGCCTTCAATTAAATTGATTTCTTCTACTCCCAGGTAATTGTTTACCTGGTTGTTAAGCTCATTAAGATCGCTTCTAAAAGCATCCATATCTATTCGACTTAAATACTGACTTTGCTCAATAACGATTGGAACGAATACCAGGATAATGCCCGCGAAAATGGAAAGAACCAGAATAAGTACTAATACTACCGAGAGTTGATTGGGAATTTTTAATCGTTGCCTTAAAAAGATAACTACCGGGCGTCCCACAAGTGAAATTACCGCGGCAATAGCGATATAAACCAATACCGATTGGATTTCATATAAAAAATAGAGTAAAAGAATAATGCCAATCATTATTCCTGTTGCTCTTAAGATTCCTAAAGTAATTGATTTTGAATTCACGAGGTAAATATATTATTTCTTATCGAATGCCGATATTGTTTTTGATATTTCATATAACGCTATTCCTGTGGCTTGAGCAACATTCATGCTGCTATTTTGCCCAAACATATTGATATGCAAATGTTTATCAGAAATATCCAGGAAATCATTATTTATTCCTGAAGCCTCATTGCCCAGAATTAGAATAATTTTCTTTTTCTCCCCGGAATAGTGAAAATTTTCAACTGGAATGCTTGCTGAAGTTATTTCCAGTGAAAAAATTTCAGAATTTGTTTTTGCGGTTTTGAGGAAATGAATCGCATCTTCGGTTAATTCGTATTTTACGGTCCTATGTGTATTTCTGGAAGTTTTTTGAAGTCTTCGGCTTTTAAGATTAGGTTCAATTCCAGAAAAAATAATCTTTTCAATGTTAAAAGCATCTGCTAGCCTAAAGATGCTACCAATATTTGCTTCCCCGATAATATTATCTAACACCAGAGTGATGGGAAATTTTTTCTTGCTGAATTTTTCATCAAAATGAGAGAGCTGTTCCATTAATTTTCAAACACGTATTTTAAAATATTTGCTCCCATTTTTAATGCCTTTAATCGCACTTCTTCGGGATCGTTATGCACTTCGGGGCTTTCCCAGCCATCACCAAGATCACTTTCTACAGTAAATAATAGAACCAACCTATTTTCATCGAAAATACCAAAAGCTTGTGGTGGTCTATTATCGTGTTCGTGAATTTTAGGTAAACCGGCAGGAAAATTAAAAGCAGTAGAAAATATAGGATGATTTGCAGGTAATTCTTCCAGTTTTTTCTCCGGAAATACTTTCTCTAACTCCTTTTCTAAATACTGCTGCATGCCGTAATTATCATCTATATGCAGAAAACCTCCGCTTAATAAATAGCTTCTAAGGTTTTCAGCTTCTTCCTGGTTAAAGATTACATTTCCGTGCCCCGTCATATGTACAAAAGGATATTGAAAAATGTCTGAACTCCCGGGTGAAACGGTAACAGGTTTACTTTTAACACTGGTACCGATGTTGTTATTTGAAAAAGTGATCAAATTGGGTAGGGAAGTAGGGTTGGCATACCAATCGCCACCGCCATTATATTTTAATAGCGCGATCTCCTGGGCTTCCAGGAATTGAAAAAAACCAAGAAAAAGAAATAGCAGGATATATTTTTTAAAACTCAACATAAACGTAAAAATATCAATAAAATATCGTCGCGCAACCTAATCCTGATTAATTAGCGCAATAGTATGGCAGGCAACAATGGCAGCGGTCTCAGTTCTTAAGCGGCTGTCTCCTAAGCTTACCGCTCGCCATTCGCTTTCTAAAGCAAGTTTTATTTCTTCAGGCGAAAAATCACCTTCGGGGCCAATAAGAATAGTGACTGTTTCTTTTTCTTTAGCTTCATTCTTTAACGAAATGCGTGAAATATCTTCTTCACAATGCGCGATGAATTTTTGACCTTTAACTTCAGTAGTTATAAATTCTGAAAAAGCAATCGCTTCATTAAGAACAGGTAATCTATAATGCAATGATTGTTTCATTGCACTTTGTAAAACCCTTTCGTAACGATTTAGTTTTATGATTTTTCTTTCACTGTGATCACAAATTATAGGAGTGATCTCATCAATCCCGATTTCGGTAGCTTTTTCTAAAAACCACTCGTACCTGTCATTCATTTTGGTTGGCGCCACTACAAGGTGTAAACGATAAGGTTTAGAAACTTCTTCTTCAAAATTAATGACTTTAGCTAAACACTGTTTTGGATTCGCTTCAATTATTTCGGCCGTAAATAAGAAACCTTTTCCATTGGTAACTTTTAAAATATCACCCTGGTTTTTTCGCAAAACCTTTGCTATATGCCGACTTTCATCTTTGGGAAAAATGATTTGCTTGTCGGTTTTTTCAATATTTGGGGTGTAGAAAAGTTGCATCGATTAAAATTTATAGCGTGCCTGGGCAGTAATAGAATAGTCTGAAAAGTCTTCTTCCAAATATTTGTAATGCCCTGCGATAGCAATCATCGCAGCATTATCTGTAGTATATTCAAATTTAGGAATAAAGCAATTCCAGCCATATCTCTTTTCGGCATCTATTAATGCATTTCTAATGCCACTATTTGCTGAAACACCACCGGCGATGGCTATTTGATTAATTCCGGTTTGCTTTACTGCTTTCTTTAGTTTATCCATTAAGATCCTAACAATAGAAAATTGAATAGAAGCGCAAATATCTTTTAAGTTTTCCGCAATAAAATCGGGATTTTCTTTGGTTTGTTTCTGCACAAAATAAAGCACCGAAGTTTTAAATCCGCTAAAACTAAAATTTAATCCGCTTACTTTAGGGTTGGGAAATGGAAATGCTTTAGGATTTCCTTCCTTTGCATATTTATCTATTAAAGGTCCGCCGGGATAGGGTAGACCAATAATTTTAGCACTTTTATCAAAAGCTTCGCCTACGGCATCATCTGTAGTTTCCCCAATAACCTCCATATCAAAATAATTAGAAACTTTCACAATTTGAGTGTGCCCACCACTTATCGTTAAGGCCAGGAAGGGGAAACTTGGTTTTTTAAAATTTTCCTCTTCAATAAAATGCGCTAAAATATGCGCTTGCATATGGTTAACTTCAATAAGCGGAATTCCTAATCCCAGCGATAAAGATTTAGCAAAAGAGGTGCCTACCAATAATGATCCCATAAGACCGGGACCGCGTGTAAATGCAATTGCAGATACATCTTTTTTATCGATATTTGCCCTGGCTATGGCCTGGTGGATCACTGGAACTATATTTTGCTGGTGTGCTCTGGAAGCAAGTTCTGGAACTACACCACCGTATTGTTGATGTACTTCCTGTGTAGCAACAATGTTAGATAGTATTTTGCCGTTATGTAATACAGCTGCGGCTGTATCGTCGCAGGAAGATTCGATCCCTAATATGTAAATATTTTGTGAAGCCATTAAGAAATAAGGGGCATAGAAATTGTTAATATTGTGTACAAAGTTAAAATATAAAAGCGTATCAAAAAATTCTGGAAAATATTAACTAGAACAGTGGTTGCGCTGCTTTTGATTTTTGTCATTGTTTTGATAATTTTCTCTATTCCTGCCGTACAAACCGAAGTTGCAAATCGTATTACCACTTCGCTCAAGGAAAAAAACAACGTTAATATTTCTATAGACCGGGTAAGTTTAACTTACTTCGGAAGGGTGAAAATTAACGGAATTTATATTGAAGATCATCATAAAGATACCTTAATTTTTTCTGAAGAATTACGCACTTCGCTGCCCGGGATTTCTAACCTGCTCAGCAATAATCCTAATTTGGGTAATACCTATTTAGAAGGATTAGAGGTAAATATGAGGAAATACGAGGGAGAAGATAGAGATAACCTGGGGCAGTTTATTCAAAAATTAAGCAGTCAGCCTACCGGCGATTCAACGCAATTTGAGCTCCTGGTTGACCGGGTGGAGATTTCTGACGGAAATTATAGTTTCATCAATGAAGACAGCGAAAACCCTGAATTTTTAGTGCTGGATAGCCTAAATATTTATGCTAGAAATTTAAAAATAAAAGGTCCGGAGGTGAGTGTAATTATCGAAGGACTAAAAGGAAAAGAAAAACGTGGGCTAAATATAGATAATTTAAGCACCAGATTCCTTTATACTCCCGAGCAAATGGTTTTTGACGATCTTATGCTTCAAACACCGCAATCTTTAGTGAATGCTAACCTCGAGTTTAACTATCAAACTGAAGATTTTTCCGATTTTGTTAATAAAGTAGAAATTACGGGAAATTTCACCGAAAGTATTGTTTCAAGTACAGATCTTCAGGCTTTTTATGCTGAATTTGGCGACGATCAAATTCTGCAATTAAATACCGATTTTGAAGGTACGCTTAATAGTTTCGATCTTCCTAACCTCCAATTAACCGGGATGGATCGAAGCAGGGTAGAAGGTGATGTAAATATTGAAGGTGCTTTTTCCCGGGGAGGAGAAGATTTTAAACTAACCGGAGATTTTTCTGAATTCACTACCAATTATTACGATCTAGTTAATCTACTACCCGGCGATCTAAGGGGCAAACTTCCCGAAACTTTACGTGAATTTGGTAATTTGAGAATGCGGGGAGCTGCAATTGTGACCGGTTCTAACCTGGATGCCGATGTGATAATAAATACCCAATTGGGATCTGCAGAAGCAGATGTAATTTTACGTGGGTTTGATAATTCACAAAATGTAACCTATACAGGAAAACTGATTTTTGAAGATGTAAATATTGGAAAACTTGCAAATAATGAAAGCCTGGGAAAAACAAGTTTTAACCTCGATATAGATGGAACCGGATTTGACGCTGAAACCCTGGATGCCGAGTTAAAAGGGCAGATTTCAAAATTGCAATTTAATAACTATACCTATCAGGGAATTAGGGTGATAGGAAATCTTAGGAATCCTGTTTTTAATGGATTATTGATGGCCAACGATCCTAATTTAAAAATGGAATTCAACGGTTTGGCCGACCTCTCTGAAGATATTAATAATTACGATTTTGAAGCATCAGTAGGTTATGCCGATCTAAATGCGCTTAACTTCGTGTCTCGCGATAGCCTTTCTATTTTTAAGGGAGATGTGATTATGAATATGAAAGGCACAAGTATAGATGATGCTTTTGGTGAAATTTTATTGCTGAATACCTCTTACCAAAACCAGAACGATCTTTATTATTTCGATGATTTCAGTATTACCTCCAGTTTTGAAGGTCCTGTAAGAACCCTAAGCATAAACTCTCCTGATGTGATTAGTGGTGAAATTAAAGGAGATTTTATTCTTTCAGAAATAAGACCTTTAATAGAAAATTCTTTGGGAAGTATTTATACTAATTATCAGCCTAGAACCATTACAAATAACCAATACCTAGAATTCGATTTTGACATTTATAACAAAATTGTAGAAGTTTTTTATCCCGAAATTAACCTTGCTCCAAATACATTTGTTCGTGGCCAAATAGCTTCAGACGAATCTGAATTTAAAGTGAATTTCCGATCGCCAAGGATAGATCTTTTCGGGAATATGATGGAGACTGTAAACCTAAACGTAGACAACACTAACCCTATCTATAATACTTATTTTGAAGCCGATAGTGTTGCTACAGACTTTTATAACTTTTCTGAATTCAGTTTTATTAATGTTACCCAAAGAGATACGCTTTTTATAAGATCTGAATTTCAGGGTGGAAGAAACAATGAGGATTTTTTCAATGTCAACCTCTTTCACACGATCAATGAAGAAAATAAATCGGTAGTGGGAATTCAGCGATCTGATCTTACTTTTAAAAATAATACCTGGTATTTAAATGAGGAAGGAAATAAAAATAACAAGATAGTTTTTGATCTTGATTTTAAGGACATCATCATAGATTCGCTGGTAATGAGCCATAAAAATGAAGAAATTAGGCTTAGTGGGGAAATGCGCGATAGTACTTATAAAGATTTTAAAATGGAATTTGATGAAGTAGATATCGGTAAAATAACACCGCACGTAGATAGTCTTCGTCTCGCCGGAATGCTAAATGGTAAACTTGATCTACTGCAGGAAAACGGAGCCTATTATCCAAATACAGACTTACGGATAGATTCATTAAATATCAATGATAATTTGTTGGGTAACCTTGTTCTTAATGTTGAAGGAAATGAAACCCTAACCAATTATGCCATAAATGCCAACTTGCGGAAAAATGGTCACGAATCTTTAAATGCCATTGGAAATATAGATGTGAGTGGGAGCGAACCCACCATTGATATGGATGTAGACCTGGAAGATTTAAACCTCGCGGCATTTAGTCCGCTGGGTGGAGAAGTGATCAGCAATATTCGAGGAGCTGCTTCTGGAAATGCTAAAGTTGCCGGGAATTATAAAAATCCGGATTTTTCGGGAAATATAAGTTTGGAAAATGCAGGTTTAAAAATCCCATACCTAAATGTTGACCTTGCTTTTAATGATGCTGCCGTAGTTAATTTAAACCAGCAGGAATTTATTTTTGATGATGTTGAAATAGTAGATACCAAATACCAAACTACCGGAACCCTTAATGGAAGTATTGGCCATGAAAATTTCAAGGAATGGAACCTGGATCTTAATATAGATACTAATAGGCTTCTTGTTTTGGATACGGAAGGCGATGAAGACGCGCTTTATTATGGAACTGCTTTTATAAGCGGGGATGCAAGTATTGCCGGCCCTACAGATCAATTGGTGATAGATGTTACCGCCACTACAGAGCGCGGGACGGTTTTTAAAATCCCATTAAGTGACACCGAATCGGTTGGAGATAATTCATATATCCATTTCTTAAGTCCTGAGGAAAAAGCCGCCCGGGAAGCAGGACAAAATATAGAACTGCCTGAAGTTACCGGGGTTGAACTTATTTTTGATCTTGATATTACTAATGATGCTGAAGTTGAAGTAGTAGTAGACCAAACTAGTGGAAGTACTCTAAGAGGTCGCGGTTCAGGAAACTTGTTGCTGGAAATTAATACCAATGGAAAATTTAATATGTGGGGCGACTTTGTGGTTTATGAAGGTGTTTATAATTTTAAATATGCCGGGCTTGTTCAAAAAGTTTTTAAAGTAGAGTCTGGAGGTAGCATCAATTGGAATGGAGATCCTACTGATGCCCAATTAGATGTAAGCGCGATCTATGCCTTAAACGCCAATCCAGCGGTTTTGCTAGAGAATCCTTCTATAAATAGAAAAATTCCCGTGGAAGTCATTATCAATCTAATGGGTGAAATAGAACAACCAGATATCACTTTTGATATTGCATTTCCTAATGCTAGCTCTGTAGTTCGTTCAGAATTAGAATATAGAATGGACGACCGTGCAAGTAAAGAACTCCAGGCTTTATTTCTTGTGACACAGGGAGCTTTCTATAGTGAATTTGGACTAAGACAAAATGCAATTACAGGTACACTAGCAGAAAGAGCCTCCAGTATTGTAAATGATATTTTTGCTGGGGATGATGGTAAATTCCAGGTGGGCGTAAATTACGTACAGGGAGATCGCACCCCAGATCAGCAAACTGTTGATAGGTTTGGATTAACTCTTTCCACTCAAATTAGCGATAGAGTTATTATTAATGGCCAGGTTGGAGTTCCTATTGGCGGAGTAACCGAATCGATTATTGTGGGCGACCTGGAAATAGATTTTCTTCTAAATGAAGACGGAACCCTGAGAGCTAAGGTCTTTAACAGGGAAAACAATATCCAGTTTATAGGGGAAGAGATTGGTTTTACACAAGGTATTGGATTATCTTATTCGGTAGATTTTGATACTTTCAAAGAATTGATCAGGAAAATTGCCAGCACCGAAATTACAGCTTTAAATGAAGAAACTAAACAGAAAGCAAAAACTCGTCCTGTAGCACCTGATTATATAAGGTTTCCAGACGAAAATTCAAATTAAACTACAACCTCTAAAAATTTTCTTTTTTCTTTTAAGGTAGCGCCTGAGTTTGTAATTTTAGACAAGAAATTGAAAATATGACAAAAAGAATAAAACGAATTGGAGTGATGACTTCCGGTGGAGATTCTCCCGGAATGAATGCTGCAATTAGGGCTGTTGTTAGGGCTTGCGCTTATTATCGTATAGAATGCGTAGGTTTTATGATGGGTTTCCAGGGAATGATAGATGGCGAATATATTGAGCTTAATGCCCGTAGTGTACGCAACATCATTAATTTAGGAGGAACTATCCTGAAATCGGCCAGATCTAAAGAATTTAGAACTAAAGAAGGTAGGGCGAAAGCTGCTGCACATTTAAAAGAAGCCAATGTTGATGCTATGATCCTTATTGGTGGCGATGGAACGTTTAAAGGGGGACAAATCTTTAGTGAAGAACACGACATTCCCGTTATAGGAGTTCCGGGAACAATAGATAACGATATTTTCGGGACACATTATACCATAGGCTATGATACTGCCTTAAATACGGTGATTGATGCTGTAGATAAAATAAGAGATACCGCCAGCTCACATAACAGGTTGTTCTTTGTGGAGGTGATGGGGCGCGATGCCGGTTTTATTGCTTTAAATAGCGGAATTGGAGCAGGGGCAGAAGAAATTTTGATTCCCGAGGAAGATCTTGGTTTAGATCGATTGCTAAACTCTTTGGAGCGTAGCCGTAGATCTGGAAAAACATCCAGTATTGTTATTGTTTCTGAAGGAGACAAAATTGGTAAAAACGTTTTTGAACTGGCCGCTTACGTTAAGGAGAATTTACCCTACTATGATGCGAAAGTAACTGTATTGGGCCATATTCAGCGCGGGGGAAGTCCTACTTGTTTTGATCGTGTTTTGGCAAGCAGGTTATGCGTAAAAGCAGTTGAACTTGCTTTAGATGGCCAGCGCGATATTATGGTGGGAATGATGAATAATGAAATACAGGCTATTGAACTAGAAAAAGCCTTAAAATCGAAACCAACTATTAACAAAGATCTGCTTCGCATTTCTGATATTTTATCTGTATAAAAATGAAAACAGTCGCAATAATTGCACATAACGGTAAGAAGGCCGAGATGGTTCAATTTCTAAATAACCATAGAGAATCACTTCAAGCAAAAAATATAAAACTCATAGCTACGGGAACTACAGGTGCAAAAACAGAATCTGCAGGTTTTGAAGTAGAGAAATTACTTTCGGGACCATTGGGAGGAGATGCGCAAATAGCTTCGCGTATAGCAGAAGGGAAAGTAGATATGGTAATTTTCTTTAGAGATCCTTTAGATAAACATCCGCACGAGCCCGATATTTTTATGTTGATGCGTTTATGTGATGTACACGATATTCCACTTGCTACAAACCCTGCGAGTGCCAGGTTGCTCATGCAGGCTTTTTAAAACTTAAGCTCTTTTCTTGAAAATAACGCCAGGTTTTATTCTATTAGCTCTCTTTGTTTTTATAATGTCAGCGCAATCATTGCGCTCTCAGAATAATTATACAGGGGGCTGCTTTATTTAATATAGGAATTGGGTCGGTTTTTAGTGGAATTGGTGCTGTTATCAACAAAGAACCGCAGGAAAGGTTTGGCAAGGTTTTATTTAAAGGAATGGCACAGGGTGCTCTTGGAGGTTATTTAGTTTTTGAGAGTAAAGTGATTGCAGGAAGAATTGCTAAACAGGAAAATCTCACCTATGGCTGGCCGGCTAAATTTGTAAATTCAGCAGGAACTTCTATTATTGAAAATGCAGCTTCTAACCGAAATTTCTGGGAACAATGGAATTTAAATATAGGCTTTAACCGAATAGAGTTTCATACCAAAGAACGTTTGCAGGTAAAGTATAGAGTTCAACCGGTAGCATTACTATTAACGGCCTATACAGCTTTTTATAATAAATTTGAACCAAAGAAAAGTTTAAAAACAGGTCAATTTGTTTTCTCCGGCGACAGCTATTTCACTAGTGATAGAAGTTTTCGGGGAGCTGCTATTGGTACTTCTATTTTATTGAATACTGAAGGGGAATTTTACTATAACACCATTGCCCACGAAGTTATTCATGTTTTTCAATATCATGATTTTAATGTATTCTTTTTCGCCGGACTTTATAAAATGGAGCACTGGGGCAAAGACCAACAAACATTTGAAGGTTATTATTCCAATTATTTCGAAAAAGAAGCCTATCTGTTTAGTAATTATTAGCTCTTTACTGCGATAGCGCTAATCTCTACATTTACAAATTTTGGCAAATTAGCTACTTCTACGGTTTCTCTGGCAGGTGCGGTTTCCGCATTAAAATAAGAACCATAAACTTCATTTATTTTAGCGAAATTATTCATATCACTAATAAAAATGGATGTTTTTATTACGTTTTCAAAATCCATTTCGGCTTCATTGAGAATGGCTTTTAGATTTTCCATTACTCTTTTGGTTTCTTTCTGAAGTTCTTCAGTTTCCAACTCGTTAGTTTCAGGATTAAGAGCAATTTGTCCTGAAATGTAAAGCATATTTCCGGTTAAAACAGCCTGGTTATAAGGTCCGATTGGAGCCGGAGCTTTGTCGGTTTTGATTATTTTTTTCATCATTTTATTATTTAAAATTTATAATCTACGGTCTGGTTCATTTCGCTTGTCGTATTTGATATCACTTAAAATAGACGATTTAATTCCTATAAAGAAATACCAGGATCTACGCTCGCTAAAAGGCACCCAGTTAAAACTTAATCTCCAGGTATTTAGATCTCGCTGAAATCTTAATTGGGTATAGGTAAATCCTAAATCTTTTAGATCATAACCAGATGAAGCGCCAACCATCCATTTAGGTGAAAGTTCTACATCACCAGAAAACATAATGGAATGAGAAGTTATCTCATTTTGCCGCGCCGTGTTATTGTAGGTCATGGTATAAGACATTCTTAAATCCCAAGGAATTTTATAATTATACCAATTATCATTTCTTTCCTGGCGATCTTCATCGGCAAAAGGATCTTCTTCTTCATCATAAAACTTTCCTTCCAGGTCAGATCCTTTTCCAAAAAGATCATCACGCCTTCCACCACCGCGATAGGTGTCATTATCTATATCATCTTCGTTTTCATCATCGCCTTCATCTTCAAAATCCTTACTGGAAAAAGAATAGCCAAAACTTACGTTCGCGTTGGTAAACCTAAATAAACTCCCGCCGTTATTGATATTAAGCTCGTTTGTTCTTCGGTTATTATTATCCAGGGCATAGATATCCATATTACCCGCAACGTTTATATCTACTTTATCTCTAATAATTGGTATACTACCTCTTAAAGCAATAGGAGAAAGCTTGGGTTCACCTGCCTCACCAGCAAGATTATATGCGGTACTCATACTAAAGTTATTTAGTAAGGTGATCTTTTCAGGCTCAGTAGCTGTACTATCTTTAGACCGTACTTTGGCCTCAAGGGTATTACTAATACTCAAGCCAAGCGAACTTGAAAACCGGTTGCCCGGTGCTCCATATAATGTCCCATCAAACCTGGAATAATCTACCATATTAGTTTCAATAGGATTTGCCGGGTTAATTCTCTCGTAAGTATCGTAATACTGGTTAAATGCAGGGTTTACGTTATAACTTATGGAAGGACGCATCACGTGCCTAATGGCTTGTATCTTCTTATCTTTTCCGAAGTTTTTTAAACCATAAAGTGTAGTCCCAATACTAGTCCCAAAATTATAGGTTCGGTAAGAATCAAAACCGTTTATAGTATCTATTACAACTTCATCATTAAATTCATCATAAGATTGCTCAAAAGTCCTGAAAACCCAATTTTCCTCGTAGTTTGCGTTTGCACTAACACTTAAATAATTAAATAATTTGAAATTGGTCGCGACCGGAATTGAGTGTTGTGCACCATAATTAGCATCTTCAAACATTTCTGGCTTAAAGAAAAGAGAATCTGTAGTTCTTATCTGATTTTCGGCCCTTAGGTTATATTGGAAGTTGATATTTTCTATTAATCCCTTTTTTGAACCGGTTTTAGAAGCAAAAGGATAAATACGCGTCATACTCGCCTGTAAAGTGGGCAAACTCATATTTATAGTTTGTGTTCTTGTATTCTGGTTATGCCTGGCAGCGATACTTAAATTTACCTGCGGCTCGCCAGGAAAGGTCTTACTATAAGATACAGATGAACTTAAAGAATTGGTTAAGAAGTTACCGGTATTCATTTGATTTACAGAGTTTTGATAGTAAGTACTACTACCTAAGTTTACAGAGGCATTAAACCGGGAATTGGGATTTGCCTTGGCATCTTGATTATGCGACCACTGTATATTATATTCTGTTCTTTCTGCATAGTCAGGAAAACCACGTTCACTTTGATATTGGTTTTCGTAACGAATTCTAACATTTCCTCGGTAGCGATAACGCTTTGCGTAATTACTTTCTAATCTCACGGCATAACTGCCATTGGTATAGTAATCTCCCAGGGTAAGTAGATCTACGTAATCGCTAATTGCAAAATAATAACCTCCATTTTGCAGAAAATAGCCACGTTGACTATCTCCAAAACTGGGGATAATAAAACCAGAAGTTTCTTCTTCGGTTAAAGGAAAATAACCAAATGGTAATCCTAAAGGAGTAGGAACATCGGCTATATACATATTTACTAGTCCGGCTACAATTTTCTTGTCTGGAACAAATTTTATTCGTCTGGCATAGAAATAATAGTCTGGATTTTCTAAATCTTCATCAGTAGTAAATCGCACATTTTGCATAAAATATACCGAATCGTTTTCCCGCTTGGTAACTTCGCCTTTAACATTAAAATTAGCCTGTTGTGTCCTCGAGTTATAAACCAGCGCTCTTTCAGTATCGAAATTGAAGCGAATAGAATCTGGTTCTACGGTTTGATTTGCCTGAACAAATACAGGTTTCTGCGAATATGCCCCGGTAGAATCGGGAATTCCGTAGGCATAAACTTCATTTTTGTTATTGTCTATAATGATCAAGCCGGCATTAATTTGCATATCACCGTAGATAATTTGTGCTTCATTATAGAGAAACATGCGATTTTCCTTTTGGCTAATCCGCATATAATCTTTAGCCTGATACTTCACCGCATCGGTAATAAGCTGATTTCCTTTTTGAGGAACCTGCAAAGAGTCTCCTAAAATACTATCGGTTGCCTTAATGGTTTGGGCGAGAGGTAAGGAATCACCAACAGTAACAAGGGAATCTCTCTCTTTGGCATCTATATTTATCTCTTTATTATTTCCTATTTCCTGAGCGTTTAGACCAACGAGAGGAAGCAGTATAAAAATACAGCAAAAAAGTATATTGGGTATGTTTGTTTGCAATGCTCTAAGTGCTATTTTTGTAAAGAATGGCTTGCTTTTTGCAATTTCAAAATTACATATATTTTTTCAGCTTAGATTTGAGATTCACTGAAAAAAAGTAATTAAAATAATCAGCATAAACTTAGCGTTACCTTTTTATGAGAACGAACCTACTTAAACTTTTCGTATTTTTCTTCATTTTTCTTACAAGCTTTCAAAGTTTGCTGGCATTTAACGATAAGCCCCGAGATCGTTTTGTAGTTGTGCTTGATGCCGGTCATGGTGGAAAAGATCCCGGTAATATGGGAAACGGTTTTAAGGAAAAGGATATTGCGCTCAATATTATTTTAAAGATTGGGAAAGCCCTGGAAAGAAAAGGTGGAGTAGAGGTTATTTATACTCGGGATTCCGATGTTTTTATTCCTTTAGACCAGAGAGCTAAAATTGCTAATGAGGCCAATGCAGATCTTTTTGTATCGGTACATTGTAATTCTCATAATTCCCAGGCTTATGGTACAGAGACTTTTGTATTGGGATTGCATAAAACCCAGGAAAACTTTGAAGTAGCCAAAAAAGAAAACTCGGTGATATTTTTAGAGGAAGATTACGAGGTAACCTACGATGGGTTCAACCCCAATTCTCCTGAATCTTATATAGGAATGGCGTTAATGCAGGAAGAATATTTAAACCAAAGTATTCTTCTGGCAGATTTTGTACAGAAAAACTTTACGAACGATCTAAAAAGAAAAAACCGCGGTGTAAAACAAGCCGGATTCGTTGTATTAAAAATGGCGGTAATGCCAAGTGTTCTTATAGAAACAGGATTTTTAACCAATAATCACGAAGGGCCTTATTTAAATAGTACCAGCGGACAAAACAAAATGGCTGCAGCAATTGTAGAGGCTATAGATAAATATGCAAATAGTATCAATCTTTCCAGCCTGGAGGATATTGGAGGAGAAGTTTCTGTTAACAGTACTAATAATCAAAGCCAGGTTTATAAAGATATTACTTTTAAAATTCAACTTGCAGCGGGTTCTAAACGCCTGGAAACTAAATCATATAATTTCAAAGGATTGCAAAATGTAGAACGATCTAGAGAGGATGGTTTGTACAAATATTATTATGGAGCTACTTCAGATTATGCTAAAATTACTGAGTTACACAGGGAAGCTAAGCGAAACGGATATCCATCAAGTTACATCGTTGCATTTAAGGATGGCAGCAAGATTACAGTTAATGAGGCGTTAAAAACAGAGTGAATTAACGCTTCTTTTCTATTTTTATTTCTAAATTTGTCCTTATCTTAAAAAAATAGCTTTTGAAATTTACACGTGAAGTAAAAACTGCCTTGCTAGCAATAATTGCTATCCTCTTACTTATTTTTGGTTATAGTTTCTTAAAAGGTAAAAATCTACTGGACTCCAGTAGAACTTTTCATGCGGTTTATAATGATGTAGAAGGTCTTTCACCTTCTTCAGCGGTCACTATAAACGGTCTTAAGGTGGGCCAGGTTACAAAAATTAACTTTCTAGATCGCAAAGGAACTCTTGTAGTAAGTTTTACCGTAGAAAATGATTTTCAGTTCTCAAAAAATAGTACTGCCCAAATTTATGGCGGAAATATTATAGGTGGCAAATCTTTAGCTATTATTCCAGATTACAAGATGAAAGAAATGGCTAAAACTGGAGATACCCTTAACAGTGAAATTGAAGAAGGTATCATGGAGTTGGTTAATGATAGGTTGACACCACTTCAGGAAAAGGTTGAAAACACCATAGTTAGCGCCGATTCATTGGTAACAGCCGTGAATAAAATCTTAAATGACAGTACTAGATATAATATTAGAAACACCTTTAAAGATCTTAACGCAACTGTAGCTTCATTTAAAGTCACCGCAAATACTTTAGAAGGCATTGTTGGTAGAAATTCAGGGAAATTAGATAGAACATTCACCAACCTGGACGAAATGACTACTAATTTTAATTCTTTTTCAGATACCTTAACTCAAATGGACATTGGTAAGATCACCAAAGATCTTGAGAAGGTAGTGGCCGATTTTGAAAGTATTTCAGATAAATTAAATAATAAAGAAGGTACCGCAGGGAAGTTAATTAATGATGATGCCGTATATAACAACCTGGACAATGCTACCAAACAGTTGGAGCAATTACTACAAGACGTAAAACTGAATCCTAAGCGATACGTGCATTTTTCTGTTTTCGGAAAGAACCCGGAACCTTATCAGGAACCCAAAGAAAAGGATTCAACTAAATAACCAACTATGCAAATTATTGCCCAAGTCTTATTTTTAGTTGCCTTAGTGGCGGGAATCGGATTTTTTATTAGAAATATTCGAAGGTTAGTAAGAAACATTAAATTAGGAAGAGAAGTAGATCGCACTGACAATAATGGAGAGCGGTTTGCTAAAATGGCAAGGATCGCGTTTGGCCAGAGCAAAATGGTTAAAAAGCCAGTTTCTGGATTTCTTCACGTAATAGTTTATGTTGGTTTCGTAATAATTAATATTGAAGTTCTAGAAATCATTATAGACGGATTATTTGGTACACACCGTATTCTTTCGTTTATGGGTGGTTTTT
The DNA here is from genome assembly GCF_002900095.1 of Salegentibacter mishustinae. Taxonomy (NCBI): domain Bacteria; kingdom Pseudomonadati; phylum Bacteroidota; class Flavobacteriia; order Flavobacteriales; family Flavobacteriaceae; genus Salegentibacter; species Salegentibacter mishustinae. Next base: position 1,485,666 of record NZ_LLKN01000002.1, read on the forward strand.
ACGATGTACTAATCGCTTCTTTTGAGGTTCTTGCTTTATTGGTTTTAATAGGCGTAATCGTTTTTTGGATAAGAAGAAATGTTCTTAATATTTATCGGTTTTTAAGCAGGGAATTAAAAGGATGGCCTAAGAACGATGCCAATTATATTCTTTATTTCGAAATGGTACTTATGATACTTTTCCTAGTAATGAATGCTACAGATTACCAACTTCAATTAAATGGCGCGCCACATTATGCAAGTGAAGCTGGCATTACCGGAGCTTTCCCTATCAGCCAGTTTCTACTACCTATTTTTGATGGAATGAGCAATGCCACGCTTATCATAATTGAAAGAGCAGCCTGGTGGTTGCATATTTTAGGTATTCTTTTCTTCTTAAATTACCTGTATTATTCAAAACATTTACATATTCTTCTTGCTTTCCCGAACGTTTATTTCTCAAAACTTCGTCCGCAGGGTGAGATGAATAATCTACAATCGGTAACCGATGAAGTTAAATTAATGATGGATCCTGATGCCGATCCCTTCGCTGCTCCTCCTGAAGAAGAGGAAGGTGCAGAACCTGAAAAGTTTGGAGCTTCAGATGTTTTTGATCTTAACCAGGTACAATTATTAAATTCTTACACCTGTACCGAGTGCGGAAGATGTACCGCAGAATGCCCTGCAAACCAAACCGGCAAAAAACTCTCTCCAAGAAAAATTATGATGGATACCCGAGATAGGGTAGAAGAAGTAGGAGAGATTATTAATAAAAAAGGGAAATACGAAGATAACGGCAAGCAGTTGCTAGACGATTTTATATTGAGAGAAGAACTTTGGGCTTGTACTACCTGTAATGCTTGTGTAGAAGCATGCCCGGTAGGAATAGACCCTTTATCTATTATTCTAGATATGAGACGTTACCTGGTGATGGAAGAAAGTGCTGCTCCAAATGAACTTGCAATTGCAATGACAAATATTGAAAACAACGGTGCGCCCTGGCCATATAATCAACAGGACAGATTAAATTGGGCAAAAGAAAATTAATTTTTCTGAAAGCGCTACCGCATAAGATTTAAGAAAAAATTTTACACTTCAGGACTGCAGAAGTCTTTTGAAAAAATTAAAAGGAATTAGATATGGCAGAAGCATTAAAAGTACCCACAATGGCCGAATATATGGCAGAAGGTAAAAAACCCGAAGTTTTATTTTGGGTTGGTTGCGCTGGTAGTTTTGATGATAGAGCAAAAAAGATCACTAAAGCTTTTGTAAAACTTTTACACGAAGCCGGAGTGGATTTTGCTGTTTTAGGAACCGAAGAAAGTTGTACTGGAGATCCTGCAAAGCGTTCTGGAAACGAATTCCTTTTTCAAATGCAGGCTGCTACAAACATTGAGGTTCTTAATGGTTACGAAATAGAAAAAGTAGTAACCGCCTGTCCACACTGCTTTAATACCATTAAGAATGAATATCCTGCCTTAGGTGGGAATTACGAAGTAATGCATCATACACAATTTTTAAAATCTCTTTTAAATGAAGGAAAATTAAAAGTTGAAGGCGGAAAATTTAAAGGTAAGCGTATCACATTTCACGATCCTTGTTATTTAGGTCGTGCTAATGGCGAATATGAAGCTCCGCGTGATCTACTTAGAAAGCTGGAAGTAGAGCTGGTAGAGATGCGTAAATGTAAATCTAACGGACTTTGCTGCGGTGCCGGAGGCGGGCAGATGTTCAAAGAACCGGAGCCTGGAAATAAAGATGTGAATATAGAAAGAACCGAGCAGGCTATGGAAGTAAAACCTGAAGTTATTGCCGCCGGTTGTCCATTTTGCAACACTATGATGACAGATGGTGTGAAAGATAAAAATAAAGAGGATAGTGTAGAAGTGATGGACGTTGCAGAACTTATTGCAAACGCTCACGATCTTTAATAAATTACCCAAATTTAAATAAATAAAGCCTGGGATTTCTTTTCAGGCTTTTTGGCTTTTTAATCCAAATTTTTAGTGAAATAGCAAACGTTAAAAGCAAGAACTATATTTGAGACATAAGCTAAATCCACTAGTTTTGTGTAAATATAACTTTAGCAATTCATGTTAGTACCATTCGAAAATCTACCCGATTCTTCAAGGGTTTGGATATATCAGGCAAACCGATCTTTTACCAACGAAGAGTTGGAAGAAATACAATCCCGTTTAGACCAGTTCGTAACTCAATGGACGGCTCATGGGGCCGACTTACAGGCCGGTTACCTCATTAAATACAAGCGATTTATTATTCTTGCTCTAGACCAGCAGATTAATGCTGCTACTGGCTGCTCTATAGATGCCTCGGTGCATTTTATTCAGCAATTAGAGAAAGAATTTAATGTAGATCTTTTAGACAAAATGAATGTCTCTTATAAACAGGGAGAATTCATAGCCTACAAGAGTTTGACAGATTTTAGGAAAATGGCCAAGCAAAAAGCGGTTTCCCCTAAAACTATTGTTTTTAATAACCTGGTAAACAATAAAGCTGAATTTCTTTCAGATTGGGAAGTTCCTGCTTCTGAAAGTTGGCACAAGCGTTTCCTTAATTGATGAAACTTATTCTTAATCCGAAAATCTTACTTTTAACCTGCTTTCTTTTCGTCTTTCCTAATCTTGCTGCGCAAAATAATCCTTTACTCACAATTGATGTGGAAGAACAAAATAGATGGGTAGATAGCGTATACAATTCAATGAGCCTAAAAGAAAAAGTTGGGCAGTTGTTTATGATTAGCGTTTCTTCTGAAAGCGGAAAAACCTATATCGAGCAGGCTAAAAAGCAAATTGCTGAAGAATATATTGGTGGGATTATTTTTTCTAAAGGTGGGCCTTTAAGACAGGCCAAGTTAACAAACGAGTTCCAGGAAATTTCAAAAACACCACTTCTCATAGGAATGGATGCTGAATGGGGACTGGCTATGCGCCTGGATTCTACTTTTGCGCTTCCCTGGAATATGAGCCTTGGTGCCATTCAGGATAATAAATTAATAGCAGATGCCGGCGCCGCGATTTCACGGAATACTAAACGATTGGGTGTTCATATTAATTTTGCACCGGTGGTAGATATTAACACCAATCCCGATAACCCGATTATTGGAAATAGAAGTTTTGGAGAAAATAAAATAAATGTAGCTGAAAAGTCCGTCGCTTTTATGCGTGGTATGCATAGGGAAGGAGTTTTATCTAGCGCTAAACATTTTCCCGGTCACGGAGATACAGATGCAGATTCGCACAAAACCTTACCTACTATTCCTTTTTCAAAAGAAAGACTGGAAGATTTAGAATTGTACCCTTATTATCCATTAATTACCCACGGACTCTCCAGTGTGATGGTGGCGCATTTAAATGTACCGGCACTTCAGGAAAATCGTAATACACCAACTTCGCTTTCAAAAGCGGTGATAACAGATCTTTTAAAGGATAAAATGAATTTTGAAGGTCTCGTTTTTACTGACGCACTTAATATGAAGGACCTTACAAACAACACCGAACCCGGTGATGCTGAATTAAGAGCTTTTTTGGCGGGAAATGATATGCTTTTAATGCCGGAAGAGGTTGAAGTAGCTTCGGAAGTTTTGGTCAATGCCTTTAAAAACGAAATTATAAGTCCGGCGCGATTAGCGCATTCAGTTAAAAAAATTCTTCAGGCTAAATATAAAGCCGGATTGCATCGACAGAAAGCAGTTCAGGAAAATTTTCTTTCCGAAGAACTCAATACGGTACGCGACCAGGTTTTATTAGAAGAGCTTTTTGAAAACGCATTGACCCTCATTAAAAATAATAAAGGTGTTTTACCTATTAAAGATCTCGATGATAAAAGGATCGCGTATGTAAATTTTGGAGACGCAGATGGAGGTCCGTTTTTAAGAGAGTTAAGAAAATATGCAGCAGTAGATTGGATTACTGCAGCCCGTTTAACCGATCTACAAGATAAACTTTCTGATTACGATTTAGTGATTCTAGGATATCATAAATCTAACAATAGCCCCTGGGCTTCCTATAAATTTTCCCCGGCAGAACTACATTGGATTCATCAAATTGCACAGGAAAATAAATCAACCTTAAGCTTGTTCTCAAGTCCGTATGCTTTAAATGACTTGCGAGGCCTCAATGAACTGGATGGAATTTTAGTTAACTATCAGAATCATGAAGTAGCCCAGGAAAAAGCTGCTCAATTAATTTTTGGTGCAATCGAAGCTAAAGGAAAACTTCCGGTAAGTATTGGCACTAATTTTCCTGAAGGTACCGGTTATCAAACAAACAATTTAGAAAGATTGTCTTATGGACTACCTGAAAGTGTTGGGTTAAATTCCTATAAATTAAATAGAATAGACAGTATTATTAGCGAAGCTATTGATGAAAAAATGACTCCCGGGGCTCAGATTCTTGTAGCCAGAAAAGGGAAAATCGTTTACAATAAAAACTTTGGATACCATACTTACGATAAGCAAATTCCGGTTTCAGACACCTCTGTTTACGATTTAGCATCCTTAACCAAAATTCTCGCGACTTTACCATTAATAATGGAACAGGAAGAAGAAGGAATTGTAAGTTTTGACACGAAACTTGGAGAAGTGATGCCTGTTTTTCAAAATTCTAACAAGGCCAATATTAGGTTGCAGGATATGCTAATGCACTATGCAAGATTAAAATCCTGGATTCCTTTTCATATAAATACCATAGATAGAAAAACAAGGTTGCCTTCTAAGGAATATTTCCATAAAACACCTTCAGCTGAATTTAATACGAAAGTTGCTAACGAAATGTATCTTAGAAATGATATGCAGGATACTATTCTTAATATTATAAAGGATAGCGAGTTAGAACGGAAATTAGATTATAAATATAGTGACCTTCCTTTTTATATTCTCAAATATTACCTGGAAGGCTATTACAATCAAACTCTGCATAATCTTACCCAAAAGAAGATATACAAACCTCTTGGTGCCACACATACGGGTTATTTACCAACTTCAAGATTTCCTTTAAAACAAATTGTTCCTACCGAAATTGATAAATTATGGCGTAGACAACTTATTCACGGTGTGGTTCACGATCAGGGCGCGGCTTTACAGGGTGGTATTGGAGGTCATGCAGGGCTTTTTAGCAATGCCAATGATGTGGCTAAAATAATGCACATCTTTCTTAATAAAGGTGTCTATGGAGGCAAAAGATATTTAAAAGGTGAAACCATTTCTAAATTCAACACTTGTTATTATTGTGAGCAAGATGTAAGGCGTGGCGTTGGTTTCGACAAACCCCAGCTGGGAACTTCGGGTCCAACCTGTAATTGTCTCTCTATGGAGAGTTTTGGGCATAGTGGCTTTACAGGCACCTTTGCCTGGGCAGACCCGGAAGAAGAAATTGTTTATGTATTTTTGTCTAATCGAACTTTCCCCGATTCAACCAATAGAAAATTGATTAGGGAAGATGTTAGATCTAGAATACAGGAAGTTATTTATGAAGCTATAGATTTTTAGCACATAAATTTCAGAAGAATGTCTGCAAAGCTTAATTAATAGAAATAAGATTTGGCTTTAATGTCGTAATACCTCACTTAGTGAGTAAAATATTTTCGTAGAAAGTTCACGAAGCATTTTAATTGTAAAATATAATTTTATTTCGAGCATGTCTCGGAGCATTTAATCTCGATTATCGAGTAAATCAAACTTAATGAAAATAGCCATTGTTTGTTACCCTACCTTTGGTGGTAGTGGAGTGGTAGCGACAGAGCTGGGCTTAGCTCTTGCTAAACGCGGTCACGAGATACATTTTGTTACATATAGTCATCCTGTTCGCTTAGATCAGCTTACTGGTAATGTTCGCTTTCACGAAGTACACGTACCAGAATATCCACTTTTCCATTATCAGCCTTATGAGCTTGCTTTAAGTAGCAAATTGGTGAATGTGGTAAAACAATTCAATATAGAACTTTTACACGTTCACTACGCTATTCCGCATGCTTATGCCGGTTATATGGCTAAAAAGATGCTTGCTGAAGAAGGCATAAACCTGCCAATGGTTACTACGCTTCACGGGACCGATATTACTTTAGTGGGGAATCATCCTTTTTATAAACCTGCGGTAACTTTTAGTATTAATAATAGTGATGTAGTGACATCGGTTTCCCAGAGTTTAAAGGAAGACACTTTAAAATTCTTTCAAATAAGAAAGGAAATTGAAGTTGTACCCAATTTTATAGACTGCAGCAAATACGATAAAAAAGAGTTTACCGATTGCCAGCGGGAAATGATGGCCGATAAAAAGGAAAAAATTATCACGCATATCAGTAATTTCAGGAAAGTGAAGCGTATAGATGATGTGATTAAGATCTTTTATGAAATTCAGAAGAAGATAGACGCTAAATTAATGATGGTGGGCGAGGGGCCCGAAAAAGAAATGGCAGAAGATTTAGCTGAAGAACTACACATAGAAGATAAAGTAATGTTCCTGGGGCAAAGCCATGAAATAGATAAAATTCTGTGTTTTTCTGACCTGTTCTTGCTGCCTTCAGAGAAAGAAAGTTTTGGACTTTCTGCTCTTGAAGCGATGGTAAACGGGGTGGCTGTAATTTCTACGAATACCGGCGGTTTACCGGAAGTAAATCAACACGGAATTTCTGGTTATTTAAGCAATGTTGGTGATATTGAAGAAATGGCTTCTAACGCGCTAAAAATTCTTCAGAATGAAAAAATCCTGGAGAAATTTAAGCAGGGTGCTCGAGATGTTGCCGAAAAATTTGATATAAAAAATGTAGTGCCTTTATATGAAGATATCTATACAAAGGCGCTGCAAGTTAAAGCATAAAAAAAGAGGCTGATTTGATTCAGCCTCTTTTTAATTTTATCCTCCGTTAATTACTAGAATTGGTATCTAACTCCTAAAGCAATATCTGGTGAGAATTCGTTTAAAACATCATTATCACTAAAGAATCCAAATTCCGGTCTAACATCCAATGATATTAATAGCGGGATATCAAAGTCGTACTCTATCCCAACATTACCGGCAAGAAAAAGGTAAGTTCCATCGTCACCATCTCTGTCGTTAAAACGAGTATCGTCAACTCCAAGAAGACCAGCACCAGCACCGGCGTACCAGTTAAAACCTCCTTCTATGTTCCAAACCCATTGATAAATCCCGGTTAGTTTAAAAGCGTCATAATCGCTGTTATCTCTCCATCCAAGGTCTAATTCCAAACGGTTGTTGTTTGTACCAACAGCTCTTTGATAAGAAATTTCGGCTCCAACACCATCTCCGCCTCCAAATCTAAGTCCAAGAGCGTTATCTGAAATGGTTTGGGCTTCAGCCTGATTGTAAAATGTTGCGCCGATTACAAATGCGGCAAGTAAAAATAATTTTTTCATAGTTAGCGTTTTTAGAATTCTTGCCAAATTTAAATGTTAAAACATCATCTAAAACGTATGGGACGCCAATCTATTGTTAATATTGTATAAAAATCTGTTAAGCGTTTCAGGCAAAATTCTCTATTTTTATCGCGTAATTATGAAAGAAAAACTCTACCACTTAGCCCAGGAAATTGAAGGCCAGTTATATGACGATAAGTTATGGCGTTCTATTTACGCAACAGATGCATCGGTTTACCGCGAAATGCCATTGGCAGTCTGTTATCCAAAAAGCGAAAATGATTTAAAGAAACTTATAAAATTTGCAAAAGCGCAAAAAACTTCTTTAATCCCACGAACCGCCGGAACTTCGCTGGCAGGCCAGTGTGTGGGAGATGGGATTGTAGTAGATGTGTCTAAACATTTTACAAAAATCTTAAATATAGACCAGGACGCTAAAACCGTAAGCTTGCAACCTGGAGTAATTCGCGACGATCTAAACCGGGTTTTAAAAGAATACGGATTGTTTTTTGGACCCAATACTTCAACTTCTAACCGCTGTATGATTGGGGGAATGGTGGGAAATAATTCGAGCGGAACCACTTCAATTAAATATGGCACAACTCGAGAAAAGCTCGTTTCTCTAAAAACCATTTTAAGCGACGGGAGTGAGGCTGAATTTAAAGATATTTCTGCCGAAGAATTTCAGGAAAAATTGAAATTAGAAAGCCTGGAAGGAGAAATTTACCGTAAAATTAATGAGCAACTCTCTTCCGAAGAAAATAAAAAGGAACTTATAGAAAAGTTTCCGCCTAAAAGTTTACATAGAAGAAATACGGGATATGCGATAGATGAATTGTTGTATGCAGAAGTTTTTTCTAAAGATTCTACCGAGCCTTTAAATTTATGCAAATTACTATGTGGAAGCGAAGGCACCTTGGCCTTTACTACTGAAATTACGCTGAAACTGGATGATCTTCAACCTCCGAAAGCAGCGATGATCGCAGCACATTTTGATAGTATTGAAAGTTGTATGCAAGCTGTGGTTCCCGTAATGCAGCATTCGCTCTATACCTGCGAAATGATGGACAAAACCATCTTAGATTGTACCAAGCAAAACCTTAAATACAAAGAAAATCGATTTTTTATTGAAGGTGATCCCAAAGCGATCTTGATGCTGGAGATAAGGGCCAATACGGCACAAGAAGTCCAGGAACAAAGTCAAAAAGTACTGGACACCTTAAAAGATTCTAATTTAAGTTATGCTTACCCGGTTTTAATGGGCGACCAAATAGAACTGGCTATGGAGCTTCGGAAAGCCGGCCTTGGACTTTTAGGGAATATTGTAGGAGATAAAAAAGCTGTAGCCTGTATTGAAGATACCGCCGTGGCTATTCCATTCCTGGCCGATTATATATCGGAATTTGCGGAAATAATGAAAAATTATGGACAGGATGCCGTCTACTATGCACACGCCGGTGCCGGGGAAATTCATTTACGTCCAATTCTGAATTTAAAAAAATCTGAAGATGTAAAACTCTTTAGAAGCATTACTACCGATGTTGCTAAATTGGTCAAAAAATACAATGGTTCTTTAAGTGGCGAGCACGGAGACGGTAGGGTAAGAGCCGAATTTATTGAGATGATGATTGGCCCAAAGAACTACCAGCTTCTTAGGGATATTAAATTCACGTTTGATCCCGATAATATTTTTAATCCCGGAAAGATTACCGATACCGCTCCCATGGATACTTCGCTTCGCTATGAAGTAGACCGAAAGGAACCGGAAATTTCAACTTTAATGGATTTTTCGGAATCTGAAGGAATTTTAAAACTATCTGAAAAATGTAACGGGAGCGGAGACTGCCGAAAATCGGCTGAAGCCGGCGGAACAATGTGCCCAAGTTACCGCGCTACTAAAGATGAAAAAGATACAACCCGCGCCCGGGCAAATACTTTACGCGAATTCCTGACAAATTCAGATAAAAGTAACAGGTTTAATCACGAAGAAATAAAAGAAGCTTTTGATCTCTGTATTAGTTGTAAAGGTTGTAAAAGTGAATGCCCTTCTAGCGTAGATGTTGCTGCTTTAAAAGCTGAATTTCAGTACCAGTATCAAAAAGAAAACGGTAAAAGTTTAAGAAGTAAGATCTTTGCCAATAATGGTAAAATGAATGGTCTAGCGTCCAAAACTCCGGGTATTGCTAATTTTTTCTTTAAAAATTCCGTGGCTTCCGGCATTGCCAAAAAGATAATGGGCGTAGCTCCAGAAAGGACTTTACCAATTTTAGCCAAACAAACATTAGCAAACTATTATCAAAAGAATAAGAGTCGTTTTCAGATAGAAAATCCTATCAAAACAGTCTATTTCTTTAATGATGAATTTACCAATTTCCTGGATTCAGAAATTGGAGTTGACGCTTTAGAATTACTGTATAAACTCAATTACCGCGTAGAATTTGTGAAACACGAGGAAAGCGGAAGAAGCCATATTTCTAAAGGCTTTCTGGAAGAGGCCAAGGTTTTTGTTGATAAAAACGTGAGTCTATTCAAGGATATAATTTCGGAAGAATCACCATTAATTGGCTTAGAACCTTCGGCGATCTTAAGTTTTAGAGATGAATATTTAAGATTAGCCGATGATAAAGCGGAAGCAGAAAAACTGGCAAAAAATGCGTTTATCATCGAAGAATTCCTGAAAAAAGAGATCGCTCTAGGCAATGTAAACTCCGATCAATTTACTTCAGAAGAAAAAAATATTAAAATTCACGGGCATTGCCACCAGAAAGCACTTTCTAATACAGCCGTAACTTTTGATGTTCTAAATCTACCAAAGAACTTTAAAGTAAGCATTATTCCATCGGGTTGTTGCGGAATGGCAGGCTCTTTTGGTTATGAAAAAGAACATTACGAAGTGAGTATGAATATTGGTGAACAAACCTTGTTCCCGGCGGTTAGAAAAGCTTCTGAAGAGACCGTTATTTCAGCCAATGGAACCAGTTGCAGACACCAGATTTTTGATGGTACACAGCGGCAGGCCAAACACCCCGTGAGTATTCTAAGGGAAGCTTTGGTTTAATCCTTTTTTAAAACGGTAACTGCGGCTACCAAAGGTTTTTGCTTTTTTAGTTCACTAAAATAAGTTAAGTTCCATTTTTTATTTTCGTATTCCAGGACGCTTAAGTTTTCTATCCAATCGCCGGAATTTAAATATAAGCAGGTGCCTCTCCTATTGGTTTTTCTAATTATTTTAGGCTGGTGGATATGGCCGCAGATCACATATTTATAGCCGTTTTCAATGGCCAGATCTGAAACTGTTTTTTCAAAACTTGCTATAAATTTCCCGGCATTTTTCACGCTGTTCTTAATTTTTTTGGAAAGCGAATATTTCTTTTTCCCCATTTTCACCAAAACCTGATTCAATAATCGGTTAATCAAAATCAATAGATCGTAGCCCCAGCCGCCCAGTTTAGCGATCCACTTCGCTTTGTGGATTCCAACATCAAATACATCTCCGTGAAAAAACCAGGCTTTTTTGCCGTCCAGTTCCAAAACTAGTTTATCGGTGATACGCAGTTCTCCAATTTGAGTATCACTAAATTTTCTTAGAAATTCGTCATGATTTCCAGTGATATAGATCACTTCGGTACCCTTACTGCTAAGATCAATGATCTTTTTAATTACTTCTAAATGAGCTTTAGGAAAATAACTTTTCCTAAATTGCCAGATATCTATAAAGTCTCCGTTAAGTACCAACTTTTTAGGCTGTACACTTTCCAGATATTCACTCAGCTCTGCGGCGTGAGCGCCAAACGTACCAAGATGTACATCTGAAATTACTACTATTTCGGGTTTTCTCTTAATAAACAATGATGTGCATTTCTTTGTATACAAATAAAATCAAAGGAAAGGTTTAAGACCTTCAATTAATTTTATTGAATATTTATTAAATCATTAATAAGTAAGCGGTTTGTTAGGTTAATATTAAATGGAGATACATTTTTAAATATTGCCTGAAAAAATTACATTTGTTCAAAATCAATAAAATGGCAGGAAATTCCTTCGGAAAATTATTTAAACTCACCACTTTTGGAGAATCCCACGGGCAGGCCATTGGAGGAATTATTGACGGATGTCCGGCAGGAATTCAGCTGGATTTGGAAAAAATACAGTTAGAACTCAATCGTAGAAAACCAGGTCAATCGGCTATTGTAACGCAAAGAAAAGAACCTGATACTGTAGAGTTTTATTCGGGAATTTTTGAAGAAAAAACTACCGGAACTCCTATTGGGTTTGTAATTAAAAATGCCAACCAGAAATCTAAAGATTATTCACATATAAAAGACACCTACCGTCCAAGCCACGCCGATTATACTTACGATGAAAAGTATGGTGTAAGGGATTATAGAGGTGGCGGAAGATCTTCTGCACGCGAAACTGCCTGTAGGGTAGTGGCAGGCGCTGTGGCGAAACAATTTTTAAAAGATATCCAGTTTAATGCCTATACGGCTTCAGTTGGGAAAATTGAACTCGATAAAAATATTAAAGAATTAGATTTTTCTCTTATAGAAACTAACGCCGTTCGTTGTCCTGATCCTGCTTCCGCAGAAAAAATGGAAGATTATATTAAACAGATTAGAAAAGAAGGCGATACCGTAGGCGGTACCGTACAGTGTGTGATAAAAAATATGCCAAAAGGCCTGGGTGAACCGGTCTTTGATAAACTTCATGCCGAATTAGGGAAGGCCATGCTTTCCATAAATGCCGTAAAAGGTTTTGAATATGGTAGCGGATTTGAAGGTACTAAAATGAAAGGTAGCGAGCACAACGACCTGTTTAATGAAGACGGCACCACCAGAACCAATTTAAGCGGTGGAATACAAGGCGGCATTTCAAACGGAATGGATATTTATTTCAATGTAGCCTTTAAACCTGTGGCTACTATTATGCAAAAACAGGAAACTATAAATAAACAAGGCGAAAATGTTGAAATGCAGGGGAAAGGTAGACACGATCCCTGCGTTGTACCAAGAGCTGTACCCATTGTTGAAGCGATGGCTGCATTGGTAATCGCCGATTATTTACTTCAGAATAAAAGTTCAAAAATTTAATTGATTTAAATCCTGAAATTTATTTAGCATGAAAAAACTTGCACTGCACTGGCAGATTTTACTTGGAATGGCTGCCGGGGTTATATTTGCCCTTATTCTTACTAATTTTAGCTGGGGAGCAGAATTTATTGGAGACTGGGTAAAACCCTTCGGTAATATTTTTATCAATGCTTTAAAGCTTATTGCAGTGCCACTTATTTTGGCTTCTTTAATAAAAGGAATTTCAGATCTTAAAGATATTTCAAAGCTCTCTAAAATGGGAGCTCGTACTATCGGGATTTATATTTTCACCACTGTAATCGCCGTTTCCATTGGTCTTGGGATGGTTAACCTTATTAAACCGGGTAACGCAATTACTGCAGAAACGCAACAGGATTTAATAGCGAGCTACGAGGGAGATGCGTCTGGCGTGAAAGCCAATGCCGATAAACAAAGAGAATCAGGGCCGTTGCAGGCTTTAGAAGATATTGTTCCCGATAATATTTTTGCTGCTGCCAGTGATAATGCCAATATGCTGCAAGTTATTTTCTTCGCAATTTTCTTCGGAATTGGCCTTATTCTTATTCCTGAAAAAGAAGCCAAGCCGGTTAAAGATTTCTTTGATGGTTTCAATGAAGTGATCCTGAAAATGATTGATTTGATCATGCTAACCGCACCTTATGGTGTATTTGCCTTATTAGCTGCTCTAGTAGTCGAATCACCAAGTACCGATCTCTTTGCCGCCCTGGCAATGTATGGTGTGACTGTGCTTATAGGTCTAGCTTTAATGATTGGGTTTTACATTCTTTTAGTTTGGGTTGTTACTAAAAATAAACCATCATTCTTTATTAACGGAATTGCACCAGCACAGTTATTGGCTTTTTCTACCAGTTCCAGTGCCGCTACTTTACCGGTAACTATGGAAAGAGTAGAAGAGCATATGGGCGTAAGCCGTGAAGTCTCCAGTTTTGTTTTGCCAATTGGCGCTACAATTAATATGGATGGAACCAGTCTTTACCAGGCGGTTGCCGCTGTTTTTATTGCGCAGGCCTTTGGTATGGATCTAAGTATTGGTGCGCAACTGGGAATTATCGCTACAGCCACTTTAGCCTCTATTGGCTCTGCAGCTGTTCCAGGAGCGGGAATGGTAATGCTGGTAATTGTTCTTGCACAAGCCGGAATTCCAGAAGCAGGATTGGCGCTTATTTTTGCGGTAGATAGGCCTTTAGATATGTGCCGAACTACTGTAAATGTAACTGGTGATGCCGCAGTATCTCTTATGGTTGCTAAATCTGTAAACAAAATGGGCCCACCAAACGTAAAAGAGTGGGACGACGATTATCATCCTGATAGTAATACAGGGGAAAATAAAACTGAATTAGAGAAAAAAGAAAAAGCTTAATCCAGGAATTTAGATTTTAACTCCGGGGTGGGGATCATACAGGATTCTTTTTTTCCATACCAATTATAGCGGTTCCTGGCTACTAAATTGTAGATACCATCTCGTAAGCCTTCAGGAATAAACAGGAAGTTTTTAAGAAGAGAATATCCGCCGGAAAGTTCCCTGGAAATCTCCAGGGCAGCGGTAGATTTTTGGTAATAAGCTACTCCGGGATCGATTAAGATTATTGAATCAAGTTCCTCGGGATCCATACCTCTTTCTGAAACCAGCTTTTTACCAATTTCACTTTGCAAAGAAGCAAAACGGAAAGAATCTTTTTTGTCGTGTTTAATAATAAAGGTAACTGCGCCGTTACAAAGATTACACACGCCATCAAAAAGAATAATTTTTTTATCTTTTGGTAATTCCATCTTATTTCTTTTTCATTGCCTGCACCAGTTCCAGTTTCTCTACATCTACCTGCGTGGTAAACATCCCGTAGTTTACCGTGGCTTTTCCTTTTTCTATTTTATCTAAAGTCCCTACAGAACGGCTGTCTTCTAATCTAACTCTATCACCTATTTTTGGATTAATCTTTGGTTTATTCGCTTCCTGGCGTTCTTTTTCAGAGATTTTAGCTTTTTCTTCTTTTTTCTTTTTCCGTATTACCGAAACCTCTTTCTTAACTTCTTGCTGAACCTTTTTCTCTTTTTCTTTTTGGATCCTACGTTGCTTAGCTGATTCTTTTTTACGCTTAGAATTTTCTATTTCTACAAACTTTAGAAACTCGCCAATGAGTTCTTTTTTCTTTTTATTCTGAAAATATTTCTCACTCAGTTCATTCACCTTTTGGCCCATATTAATGAGTCGCTGGTTGCTATCATATAATTCCTGGTAGCTTTCCAGCTTCTGCTGAATCCTGCTATTGGTTTCTTCAAGTTTATCCTTTTCCTGCGCTGCCTTTAATTCCTTAGTCTTTAAAGAATCTGTTGTTTTCTGAAGTTTGGAACGTTCTTTCTGAAGCTTCGCAATACTTCTGTCAAATCGAATTTTTCCTTTTTCAACTTTTTTACGCGAGCGATTAATCAGGCTATAAGGAATACCATTTTTTTGAGCCACTTCAAAAGTGAATGAACTACCGGCTTCCCCAACCTGAAGTTTATAAATAGGTTCCAGGCTATTGGAATCAAAAAGCATATTGGCATTGCTCATATTAGGCATCTCGTTGGCCAGCTTTTTTAAGTTTGCATAATGCGTGGTTAGGATGCCAAAAGATTCTTTTTCATAAAAAACTTCCAGGAAAGTTTCAGCTAAAGCACCGCCGAGTTCTGGATCACTTCCGGTTCCAAATTCATCGATAAGAAAAAGCGTTCTATCATCACATTTCCGAAGAAAATAATTCATATTCTTAAGTCGGTAGCTATACGTACTCAAATGGTTTTCTATAGATTGATTGTCTCCAATATCAGTAAGTATTTTTTCAAAAAGACACATCCTACTGTATTCGTGCACCGGCACTAAAATCCCGCTTTGCAGCATTACCTGTAATAAACCCACGGTTTTTAAAGTAATACTTTTACCACCGGCGTTAGGACCCGAGATCACAATAATCCTGTTATCTTTTGCCAGTTCAATACTCTGCGGATAAGTTTTATCGCCTTTCTTCTTATTGCTTAAATAGAGTAGCGGGTGATAGGCATCTTTTAGCTGCATTTCCCGCTCCTTTGTGATTTTTGGCAATAGACCATTGGTCATTTCAGCATATTTTGCTTTTGCTGCAATTACATCTATTTCGCAAAGCAAATTCTGATAATCTATTAAAAGCGGTTTAAAAGGCCGTATTCTATTAGTTAACTCCTTTAAAATCCGTTTTATTTCTTCTTTTTCTTCATACTCAAGATTATTAAGCTCTCGTATATACTGATAAGTGGCTTCCGGTTGAATATAAACTATGCTACCGGTTTTTGAATTGCCTAAAATTCCGCCTTTAACTTTACGGCGGTGCATGGCGCTCACGGCTAAAACCCTAACATTTTCCACTACACTTTCCCGAATTTCATCTAAATATCCGTAAGAATGATAAGTGGTAAGCGCTTTGGCAAAACTGGAGTTAATCTGTCCTTTTACAGAATTAATAGAGCGTCTAACCGATTGCAATAGGGGAGAAGCATCATCTTTTAATTCCCCAAATTTATCGATCACACGGCCAATATTATCTACAATTTCTTTGGTATATTCTACTTCTGCAGTAGTTTTATATAAACTGGGATAATACTCCTCAAATTTTCTAAAAAACTTAATGTGAGTATTTACCGTTTCTGAAAGGCTTGAAATTTTTCTAAAGCTACCAACTTCTAAAATAGAGTCTTCAATTTCTAGAGTGCGCAGCTCGTTTTTAATAGTTTCAAAACCATGATTTGGAATTCGGCTTTCCCTGGTTTTAGAACTTAAATATTCATTGGTTTGGTGAAGTCCGAAAAGTGTTTCATTTCCTGTTTTATAAGGCTGAAGTTTTAAAGCTTTCTCCTTGCCGGGTCCTGTGATGCATAAATCTGAAATTTGTTGACAAACAACAGGAAATTCAAGGTCTATAAGGCTTTTTGGTGCAATTTTAATCATAAATAAATTTCCCTACTTTTGAGGTTCTGCAAATTTACTTAATAAAATGAAGGTAGCGATACACCCCAGCTGGAAAAAAGAATTGGCTGATGAATTTGAAAAAGATTATTTTAAAAATCTTACAGAATTTGTAAAAGCGGAATATAGTGAAAACACCTGCTATCCTAAGGGAAGTGATATATTTTCAGCCTTTGATCATTCTACATTTTCAAATACTAAAGTGGTAATTTTAGGTCAAGATCCTTACCACGGGGTGGGACAGGCTAACGGACTTTCCTTCTCGGTTAATGATGGTATTCAAATACCTCCTTCACTGCAAAACATTTTTAAGGAAATAGCTGAGGATCTTGGAAAGCCGGTTCCAAATTCCGGAAACCTGGAACGTTGGGCGAACCAGGGTGTTTTATTGCTAAATGCTACTTTAACTGTTAGAGCTCACCAGGCGGGATCTCACCAGAAGAAAGGCTGGGAGCAATTTACCGATAGGGTTATAGAAATTATTTCTTCAGAGAAGGAAAACGTGGTGTTCTTGCTTTGGGGTGGCTATGCGAAAAAGAAAGGAGCCAAAATTGACTCCTCTAAGCATCTTATTTTAACCAGTGGGCATCCTTCCCCTTTAAGTGCGAACCGCGGATATTGGTTCGGTAATAAGCATTTTAGCAAAGCAAATGAATACTTAAAAGAAAACGGAAAAGAGCCTATTGATTGGTAATCTTAGAATCTGAATCCAAGATTTACATTAAACTGGCCCACAATGGTAGGGGATTTTTCGGTAAACAAATTTCTACCTATTCCTGCGCCCAGATCTAAAAAGAAACCACCGGTGGAAACAAACTTGCCGCCAACTCCAAATCCAAGTGCGA
Source organism: Salegentibacter mishustinae (assembly GCF_002900095.1). Classification (NCBI taxonomy): domain Bacteria; kingdom Pseudomonadati; phylum Bacteroidota; class Flavobacteriia; order Flavobacteriales; family Flavobacteriaceae; genus Salegentibacter; species Salegentibacter mishustinae. Next base: position 1,502,966 of record NZ_LLKN01000002.1, read on the forward strand.
AATCGGTGTAATCTTGATCTTCATACGAACCGTAACCAGAAGTTGAATCGTAAACATAGGAATCATATTCACCGCTGGAAAGCATTCCAAAACCATGAACATAGAATCCGCGGGAATAGCGGTCTCCGAAGAAATATTTGTATTTTCCTGTTAGCGAAAAATCTTTATAAAAAGCATCATCTACGGCTTCCCTGTCTTTGTTTAGAGCCTGGATGAAGGCCTCGATGGCCCAACTGGAATTTTTGTCTATAATACGCTCATAAGTTAGGTCTAAAGCGCCAAAAGCAACCAGGTTAAGCGCACCGATGCTTAATTCGTTTTGAGTGATATCTCTTTTGTCGGGAGTTTGATTTTGCTCAGCTATGCTGTCTTGTGCAAAAGTTAAGGTAGAAATAAATAAAAATAATGGTAAAAATAAATTTTTCATTTAATGGGGGATGATTGATGAATAATGGCTACAAATTATGAATAAATTCTGAAGTGGGCTGTTTTTTTGAAATTAAATTAAGTTCTAGTAGTTTATCCTGTACTTTTTCTAACTCTTCTTCGGATATTTGTTCCTGACTCCAGGAAGTGATTTCCAACCATTTTTTAATATCTTCTAATTGCTGATCATATCTTTCGGCTAATTTTTCTGCAATTTTAGGAAGATCCTTAAAGCGATTTGTTTCTTTATTTAAAACTTCAAGCATTCTCTTAATACGCTCTGGTTCATTTTTTAAAGTTTCGTTTCTTGCTGCGATAACAAAACAAGGCCAGGGCGTTGGGCAATCTGCCAATCTCCTAAAAACGCGTTTATCTACCAATGGTTTTGTGGTAAAGTGCTCCCACATAAAGTATTGAGCTTTATCTTCTTTTAAAGCTTTTACAGCGCCATCCAGATCCTTTACAATTTCAAATTTAAGATCATCGGTATTCCATTCGTGATTTTGCGCATTTACATAAGACATAAGATGGGAACCACTGCCTTTTCTACTAATGGCGGCCTTTGTATTTTTAAGTTCTTCAACCGATTTATATTTTGAACCGGCAGCCACATGAATCCCCCAGACTAATGGACTCCCAATATAAGTTTGAATAATCTTGCTTTCATTTCCCGAAATAACATCCTTTACAATTCCTTCAGTTAAAATTACAGCAACATCAATTTCCCCCGAACGTAATGCTTTATTCATTTCACCCGTTCCACCTGGAAAATCTTTCCAAATCACATTTAGATCTTTATCCTCAAAAAGTTTTTCTTCAATACATAAATGCCACGGAAGATTAAAATGTTCGGGTACGCCACCTACTTTTATTGTTTTCATAAGCTATGTTTTTCCTGTAAGTAATTATAAATCTCATACTGTGACCGCACCGACTTTTCGTTTTCTCCTTTTTTCACATATTCATTCTTTTCATCGGCATCCTGAATCCTCGCTTTTACATTATCCTTAAGCTGAATATCAAGAATTTCTTTAAATTCCTGTGCAACATCTTTATCTAGAATAGGGGAGAGCACCTCTATGCGGCGCGAGAGATTACGAGACATCCAATCTGCGCTACCGTAATATATCTTTTCGTCGCCTCCATTTTCAAAAATATAAATTCTACCGTGCTCTAAAAAACGATCAACAATACTGGTAATATAAATATTTTCACTTAAACCTTCAATTCCTGGAACTAAACAGGTAAATCCGCGAACCAATAATCTTATTTCTACGCCGGCATTACTTGCTTTGTAAAGTAACTCGATCATTTCGGGATCTTCAAGACTATTCATTTTGGCCGTGATCTTTGCCTTTTTGCCTTCTCTCGCGTTATCAATTTCGTTATAAATGAGTTTAATAAATTCCTGACGGGTGGAAAACGGTGAGATTAATAAGTTCTTTTCCCGTGGAATAATTAATTCTCCCTCCAATACTTTAAATAGGCGAGATAATTCTTTCGCTATTTGTTTATTAGAAGTGAAAATTGCGTGATCACAGTATATTTTGGAAGTCTCACTATTAAAATTCCCCGTACCTATGTATGAATAATTAACCAAATCTTCCCCTTCCATACGCTGTACCAGCATAATTTTGGAGTGAACCTTAATTTTTGGGTAGGAGTAAATTACATTAGCACCTTTTTCTTCAAACTTACGTCCCCAAATTATATTATTTTCTTCGTCAAACCTCGCTTTTGCCTCTACGAATACAGTAACTTGTTTTCCATTTTCTAAGGCTTTTAGTAACAAACTGGTTAGTCTAGACTCATCTGCCACACGGTAAAGAGATATTTTAATTGCAGTTACGTCTTTATCCTTAACCGCTTGTTCCAGAAATTTTTCAACGTAGGAAAAAGACATATATGGGAAATGAACCGCCTGGTCTTTTTCTGAAATTGTCTCGAAATAATTCTTGGAATTAGTTAAAACTTTGTGTTCTATTTCGGGCATTTCCTTATAGTGCAGCTCGGGATTATTTGTAGGATCGGGGAAGGAAAAGAAATCGTTGAAATTATGATATTTTCCACCGGGCATCATATCTATTTTTCCCAACTTCAGAAGTTTTCTTATTTTCTTATGAAGAAAATCTGGCATTTTAGCATCATATAGCAAACGGGTAGGCTGGCCATCGGTTCTTTGAGCCAGGGAATCATAAATTTTTTCAGCTAAGACTCCTTCATAAATATCTTCAATATAAAGCTCGGCATCTCGTGAAAGTTTAATTTCATAAACACCTTCTATACTTTGATCTTTAAAAATATCACTTACCTGACTTCTAATAATTTCGTCTAAATAAGTGATTGAGTTCTCTTCACCATCACCTTCAAGTTTAACGAATCTTCCGCAGGCATCTACGGGAATATTTACAAGCCCAAGCTTTTCCTTATTCGTAAAGCTTACCACCAGGTATAATTCGGCATTTTCCAGGAACAATTCATTTTCTTCTTCAAGATCAATTATTTCTGGTTTGATATGCTCTTTTATTTTCTGCTGAAAAAAGTCAGCCGCAAATTCTTTTTGAACCTTATTAAAATGATCGGCATCTATTAAATAAATTCCATTTTTAGCAAGTTCTGGTAGAATTTGTTTCTGGTAGATTTCCCCAAATTTATGTTGCTGAAGTTTAACCTCTTCAAGAATTTCTTTGGTGGTTCTTGTGGGTTTTAAAGCGAGTTTTTTGCGAATACTTTTCTCTACACGCTTCATTTGCCGAAGCTGCGCCACTCTTACTCTAAAATATTCGTCTAAATTTGATGAAAAAATGGCCAAAAAACGAATCCGCTCGTAAAGCGGATTGATCTTATCTTCAGCCTCCTGTAAGACTCTCGCGTTAAAACTCAACCAGTTAAGGTCTCTATGCCTTAATGGAATTTCTTGTGGTTCCTGCATTATTGATTAGTGGTTTAATCAAAAATACAAATAAGGGCAGAGGTTTGCTTTTAATATTGTGTTAAATGCTCACGACGGGAGATTGTAATAAAATTAGGTAGATAGCAATTCTTTACTAATTATTTTAACCCAAGAAACCGGAAAAATTTTATTTTATCAATTGTTCCAAACTGTACTTAATCAAATCGTCTACCACTTTTTTAGGATCTTTTGAGAAAGTTCCCGCAGTGCGATTAGCAATAATAGCATTCATTGAAAGTGCATTATGACCAAGCAATTTCGATAAACCGTAAATGGCTGAAGTTTCCATTTCAAGATTAGTGACCTTTTTATTATTAAAAGAAAATGAGGCCATTTTATCATTCATTTTGTCATCTTGTAACGCTAAACGTAAAATTCTACCTTGTGGACCATAAAACCCTATATTGGTACCCGTAACCCCTTTATGGACGTCGGGACCTTCCATTAGATTAATTAAATTTTCACTGCCGTCAACAACGTAAGGCGCTGCTTTTTGCTTAGACCAGTCTAAATGTTTGATGAACGCCTCAGCAAATTCCTTATTCTGCACATGCTCACTATCATAAAAATGCAGAAGTCCGTCAAAACCAATGGCGCTTTCACTAATTAAGAAAGAATCTACCGGAATTTCCTCCTGAATAGAACCGCTGGTACCAATTCTAATAATATCAAGGCTTGTAGTTTCCTTTTTTAATTCCCGGGTTTTAAAATCTATGTTTACCAGCGCATCTAGTTCGTTTATTACAATATCAATATTATCAGGTCCTATTCCTGAAGAAATTACACTAATGCGTTTTCCTCTATAATAACCGGTTTGGGTATGAAATTCTCTTTTTCTTACCTTAAGTTCAACTTTATCAAAATGTCTTGTAATTCTTTCTACACGATCTGGATCGCCTACAGTAATTACAGTATCCGCAAGATGCTCTGGTAATAAGTTTAAATGATAAACGCTACCATCGGGATTTTGAATAAATTCTGAAGCTTTTATTGGCATATTATAGTTTTAAAACCTTGTGTGAATCTGAGTCGTATAAAAAATCGTAAATTTTGGCTCCTCCATAGTACTCATCATTTATAAGGTCACGGTAAAAATTCTTTTTCTTTTCTAGAACATCGATACCATCCTGGGTTAAGATGATCTTATCATTTTCCATAGTATAGAAAATCTTTAATTTTTCCAGCACTCTTTCCATTTGAGAATCGCTGTATCCATAGTAACCCTGGTACTGTAAGGCATAACCCAATAACTGATTATAAGAGGTTATATGATGATTTTTAACTAATTTAAGCACGTTTTTTTCCAGGGAATTAATGCCTGTTCTGCTATTAGGGAATCGCTCAATATGAGCCCTCATGCAGCTGGAAAGGTATTCGAAATTGGAAGTTTTCTTTATTTGTTTCTTTAGTTTCAAGGGATCGTTACTACAATAAAGTTCCCAAACCAGGCTAGCGATCTCTAGATCTTGTTCTTTCAGCTCAATTTTATGCTTAAAATGATTCAATAAATTTTTTTCTGAAAGGCTCGAAAGTGGTAAAAATTCATCTTCTCCTTTAAGACGCTTGCTACATACCAGGTAGAAGGGAACTTCCTTTTTATGTTCCAAATAAAAACTTATAGCCGCTATCATATTGATATGGCAAAAAAGATCGAATTCAAACCAAAGTACTACGTGATCGTAATCTTTGGCTGCTTTCAATTTTTTAAGCTGAGAAACAAAGCGCTCCTGATAATTTTCGGCAGAAATATCGTAAGCTTCCTTTAAAAACTTTTCACGTTGTTTAATGAATTCTTTAGATCCAACCTCTTTAGTACAGGGGCCTTCGCATAATAATTCCCGCCAAACAATAATTTCGCCTGGGAGATTAAGTTCTTCAACCTGTGCAGTTAAACTATCTCCATTTACTATATGTAAAGCCTTTTTAGTCATAGGGGGAAATTAATACAGGTAGCTATTAACCACCTACTCGTTTTACATTATATCCATCTTTTTTGAGAAGTTCCATAATTTTTTCACGATCATCTCCCTGTATTATTATCTCACCATCTTTAGCCGAACCACCAACACCGCATTTTTTCTTGAGTTTTTTGCCCAGAACAACTAAATCATCGTTAGTTCCCTGGAAACCTTTAATAATGGTCACGGTCTTTCCTCCACGTCCCTTACTACTAAAATGAGCTTCTAAGTACTGGTCTTCGGGAGCTAAAGTTTCATCGGATTCTTCCTGCTCGTTTCCATCAAAATCATCATTTGTAGAAAAAACAAAACCACCCAAATCCTCAAGTCCGAGTTTTTTCTTGGCCATAATTTATTTTTTTAGGAGTCCGATTTCAACCAGGCGTTGATGTAGAAAATCACCGGCGGTAATATCTTCGTATTGTTTTGGGTTTTCTTCATCTATACATTCCTCTAAACAATCTAAACGCATTTCGCTTCTAGGATGCATAAAGAAAGGAATAGAATATCTTGGTTTGTCCCATTGGTCCTTCGGTGGGTTGATCACACGGTGAATGGTAGAACGTAATTTATTATTGGTATGTCTTTCTAACATATCTCCAACATTTATTACCAACTCATCTTCCTGCGGTACAGCATCAATCCATTCTCCATCTTTTCTTAAAACCTGTAAACCTCCTGTAGAGGCTCCCATAAGTAAAGTGATAAGATTTATATCACCATGAGCACCTGCTCTAACCGCACCTTTAGGCTCCTCGGTAATTGGAGGGTAGTGGATAGGTCTTAAAATACTATTTCCGTTGCTCGCCCAATGATCAAAATAATGTTCTTCCAGTCCAATATATAAAGCTAATGCTCGTAGTACATAAATACCGGTTTTTTCCAGCATTCGGTAAGCTTCAATTCCAACTTTATTGAAATTTTTCAGTTCAGCTACCTGTACGTTTTCAGGGTATTCTTCGGTAAGATTGGCATCGGCTGCCGGTTCCTGGCCAAAATGCCAGAATTCTTTAAGATCACCTTCTTTTTTACCTTTGGCGTGTTCTTTCCCAAAGGAGATATAGCCACGTTGCCCGGCAAGGCCTTCAATCTCATATTTTTTCTTTACCTCTAATGGAAGGTCAAAAAAGGTCTTTACTTCTTTATATAAATTTTCTTCTAGGTCATTATCTAAAAAATGGTTTTTTAAAGCTACAAAACCAATTTCCTCATAAGCCTTCCCAATTTCATCAACGAATTTTTGTTTTCGTTTTGGATCTCCAGAAATAAAATCAGCAAGATCTACGCTGGGAATATTATTCATCGCCATAATATGCTTTCTTTTTTGATAAATTAACACACAAAGTTAAATAAAAATACGGGAGCTGCCGAGGCTTTTTATATTTCTTAGCATTTATATTTTTGGTTACATTTGATAAACAAACATTCTTATGCAGCCAAATTCTTCAGTACAGTCACCTATAAAATTTGAGAGAGAAAATCTTTCTTCAGCTCAGTTATTAGATCTATATGTAGCTCTTTTAAAGCCTCGATTAATTGAGGAAAAAATGCTCATTTTACTCAGACAGGGAAAAATCTCAAAATGGTTTAGCGGAATAGGCCAGGAAGCTATTTCGGTTGGAGTGACAAAAGCATTAAATCCTGATGAATATATTCTACCAATGCACCGAAACCTGGGTGTGTTTACAACGAGAAATGTTCCTTTAAACCGACTTTTCTCGCAATGGCAGGGAAAGCAAAACGGCTTTACAAAAGGTCGTGATAGGAGTTTTCACTTTGGAACCCAGGAATATAAAATTGTTGGGATGATCTCTCATTTGGGCCCTCAACTGGGTGTAGCCGATGGGATTGCTCTGGCACATAAACTAAAGAAAGAAAATAAACTTACCGCGGTATTTACCGGGGAAGGAGGCACCAGTGAAGGCGATTTCCACGAGGCGCTTAATATTGCTTCGGTTTGGGATTTACCGGTTATGTTTTGCATAGAAAATAACGGATACGGGCTTTCAACGCCTACTAACGAGCAATACCGCTGTAAAGATCTTGCCGATAGAGCTAAAGGCTATGGAATGGAATCCTTTATTATAGACGGGAATAATATCATTGAAGTTTATTCTAAGGTTTCTGAGATTGCGGAAAGTATAAGAGAAAATCCCCGTCCCGTTTTACTGGAGTTTAAAACCTTTAGAATGCGTGGCCACGAAGAAGCAAGTGGCACTAAGTATGTACCTGAAGAATTAATGCAATTCTGGGAGCAAAAAGATCCTGTAGAAAATTTCAGACAGTTTTTAAAAGAAGAAAATATTTTAAATGAAGATCAGGAAATTCATTCTAAAGATGAAATCAAAGCTGAAATAGACCTTAATTTAAAGGAAGCAAATGAAGAAACTCCTATAGAATTCATTAAAACTAAAGAAATAAGTGATGTTTACCAGGAGTTTATATATCAGAAAGTTAACCCTGGTAGTAATACTGAAAATGTTCGCTTTATAGATGCTATAGCCCAGGCTGTAAAACAATCTATGCAAAGGCATAATTCCCTGGTTTTAATGGGGCAGGACATTGCAGAATATGGCGGCGTTTTTAAAATTACTGAAGGCCTTATATCGGAATTTGGTAAAGAACGGGTAAGAAATACGCCTATATGTGAATCTGCAATTGTTGGAACGGCCATGGGACTTTCTATTAGTGGAATGAAGGCTATGGTAGAAATGCAGTTTGGGGATTTTGTGAGTTCCGGTTTTAATCCTATTGTAAATTACCTGGCCAAAAGCAATTATAGATGGAATCAAAATGCCGATGTGGTTATAAGAATGCCCTGCGGCGCTGGGGTAGGGGCAGGACCATTTCATAGCCAAACTAATGAAGCCTGGTTTACTAAAGTTCCGGGATTAAAAGTTGTTTACCCAGCTTTTCCTTACGACGCTAAAGGTCTTTTAAACACTGCTTTTAATGATCCCAATCCCATCTTGTTTTTTGAGCACAAGGCATTGTATAGAAGTATTCGCCAGGAAGTTCCGGTAGACTATTATACCTTACCATTAGGTAAAGCCTCAATTTTAAAAGAAGGGGGAAAACTTACAATTATCACTTATGGCGCCGGGGTTCACTGGGCTCTTGATACTATTGATGAAATGGAGTTGGAAAATGTAGACTTGATTGATCTACGCAGCCTTCAACCATTAGATAAAGAGGCTATAATGAATTCGGCTAAAAAAACAGGAAAAGTATTAGTACTAACCGAAGATTCAACTTTTGGAAGTTTGGCTTCAGAAATTTCAGCAATTATTTCAGAAGAATGCTTTGAATATCTGGATGCGCCTGTTATGCGTTTGGGCAGTGCTGAAACCCCAATTCCTTTTGCGGCAGCCCTTGAAGAAGGCTATCTTCCGAAGACAAAATTAAAAGAGAAAATACAGCAATTAATAGACTATTAATAATAAAAAGCTATTAAATTAATGATTTTAAGATTTCTTAACAGTCACGTTGTTAAAGTATTAATAATCTTTTGTCTCGGTTCCAGACCTACTGTAATTTAGATCATAACTAATCAAAAAATCTAATATTATGATACGTTTAATCGTTATTTTCTTAATCATTGCTTTGGTAGCTGCCATCTTCGGATTTGGTGGAATTGCAGAAGGTTTTGCTGATATTGCTAAAATTATATTCTACATCTTCCTTGTTTTATTGGTGATTTCGCTAGTAAGTCGATTATTCAGAAGATAAAAATAAATTAAATTATAAAATAAAAATCCAATGTATTGCGCCAGATGATAATCGGCAAACATTGGGTTTTTGCGTATAACCCAAATAACTAACAATGAAAAAGATATTTATACTTGGCTTTGTAGCCGTACTTTTGGCAGCTTGCGGTCCAAGCAAAACCGCAAAAGAAGCCAGAAAAACCTTTAATGGAAACTGGACACTTACAAGCGTAACTTACCCTAACAGTTCTGGTGAATTTGATGTAACCTTGTTGAACGATGCGAATGCCTCTTGCTTCGAAAATAGTACCTGGAATTTTGTTTCCAACAATAATAGAGGCGCGTACTCAGTTCAGGGTGCTAACTGCAGCCAGGGTCAGCGTTATTTTATCTGGTCTATAGACGAGGAAAATACTCCTGAGGGAATCTATGATTTCTTATTAAAACCAACTGACGAAGATTATAACTCAACTACAGGAAACCAGGGGTTCCGTATGAATTTAAAATCACTTTCAGAAAACCAAATGGTATGGGAGCAATCTGTAATGCTAGAAGGCTCTCCGTTTGTGATTAGAATGAATTTTTCTAAACTTTAAATAAATCAATTTACTATGAAGACTACTATAAATAGAATGTTTGCGATATTTTTTGCAGCTACTTTACTAATTAGCTGTGATGCTGTAAAAAATGCGAATAATAAACAAAAAGGAGCCGTAATTGGCACTACAGGAGGTGCTGCAATTGGTGGTGTAATTGGAAATAATACCGGAGATGGAAATACCGCACTTGGAGCCATAATTGGTGGAGTTGTAGGTGGTGCTGCCGGCGCTATTATTGGCGATAGAATGGATAAGCAAGCCAAGGAAATAGAGCAGGAAATTCCCGGTGCCGAAGTAGAACGAGTGGGGGAAGGGATTAATGTAACTTTTGATGAAAGTAGCGGTGTATATTTTGATACGGAGAAATACAACATCAATTCAAAATCACAGGCTACACTAAATAAATTAGCTGATATTTTTAAAGAATATCCAGATTCTAACATTCTTGTCGAAGGTCATACCGACAACACAGGAAGTGAAACTTATAACCTTACCCTTTCTAAAAATAGAGCCCAGGCTGTAACCAATTATTTAACAAGTCAGGGATTAAGCAGTGGCAGGTTAAATACCAAATGGTATGGTGAATCTCAACCAAAATATGATAATTCAACTGCCGAAGGTCGTGCTAAGAATAGAAGAGTTGAATTAGCAATTGTGGCTAATGAAGAAATGAAAGAAGAAGCCAGAAGAAAAGCCGAAGAACAGAATTAATCCTTAAGTTCTCAAACAAGTATTAAATCCCGGAAATTTCCGGGATTTTTTTATGCTTTTATTTATCTTCAACCAATGGCAGATTTTCAAGTAATTATTGTGGGGGCAGGACTGGCGGGTTTAACTGCTGCCATTCATCTTTCTCAAAAAGGAAAAAACGTCCTGCTTATTGAAAAAAAAGCCTATCCGCGCCATAAAGTTTGCGGTGAGTACCTGTCTAACGAAGTGCTGCCTTATTTTAATTCGCTTAATATTGATCTTGAAAAAGATTTGAAGCCGGTAAAAATTAATAACCTGCTTTACAGCACCCAAAATGCTAAATCTATTGAAGCGCCATTAAATCTTGGAGGTTTGGGACTAAGCCGCCACGCTTTAGACCATTATCTTTTCAATAAAGCTGAAGAAAGCGGTGCTAAAACTATGTTGGATTCTGTTGAAAATATCAACTTTAAAGATGATGAATTCAATCTAAGGCTATCCTCGGGGAAAGAACTTACTGCAAATATTGTATTAGGTGCTTTTGGAAAAAGATCTAATCTGGATAAAAGTCTTAAACGGGATTTTATACAGGAAAAATCGTCCTGGCTTGCCATTAAAGGTCATTATAAACTACCTGATTTTCCTGAAAACCTGGTAGCGCTCCATAACTTTAAAGGAGGTTATTGCGGATTGTCGAAGACGGAAGCGGGCGTAGTGAATGCCTGTTATATGGTATCCTACGAAAGTTTTAAAAAGTATAAAAATACCGAAGAATTCAAAGAAAAAGTACTACTTCAAAATGCATATTTAAAAGGGTTCTTTAAAAATGCTAAACCGCTTTTTAAAAAAGATCTTAGTATCGCCCAAATTTCATTTCAGGAAAAATCATCGATTAAAAATCATATTTTAATGCTGGGTGATACTGCGGGACTAATTCATCCGCTTTGTGGGAATGGAATGGCAATGGCAATTCATAGTGGTAAAATTGCTTCGGAAGCAATTCTGAATAATTTCAAAGGAAAACATATTGACCGAAAAAATCTTGAAAATGAATATCGGGAGAACTGGAAGGCCAATTTCAGCAAAAGGTTGAAAACCGGCCGAATGCTTCAAACAATATTAATAAATCCAATTTTAGCGTCAACTTTACAAAATCTGGTAAAAAAATTTCCGTACTTGTTAGGGAAAATCATCAGTAAAACTCACGGGAAGCCAATAATATGAGTATAGATACTTCAAAAAGAACCAACGCGGTTGAAATCATGGACGATTTTGACCTGAAAGGCCAGGAACTCGATAAGACTTTACGGGATCTTGACAATATCAATAAATGGCTGGGCGGAAATAAGATCACTTTAGATGCGATTAAGGCGATCATTGAAGATCAACCAAAAACGAAAGAAATACATATTGCCGATGTTGGTTGTGGCAATGGCGCCGTACTAAGGGAAATTGCAAAATGGAGTAGAAAAAATAGTTATAATATTAAACTTACCGGTATTGATGCAAATACTCACGCCATTGAAATTGGGAGAAAATTATCTTCAAATTATGCGGAAATAGAATTTTTGGCTTTAGATATCTTTAGTGAAGAATTTAAGGCTTTTAGTTGCGACATTATCTTATGCACCTTAACTCTGCATCACTTTAAAAATAAAGAGATCATAGAATTACTAAAACTTTTTAATCAGCAATCCAGGATAGGCGTAGTTATTAACGATTTGCATCGTTCTAAAGCAGCTTACAGGTTATTCCAGGCCTTTTGCGCGGTGTTTATCAATAATGAAATTGCTCGTAAAGACGGACTTATTTCCATTTTACGCGGATTTAAGAAAGATGAATTGAAAAGTTTTGCAGAAAAAATTCCTCAAACCAAACATCAAATTAGCTGGAGGTGGGCATTTCGCTACCAGTGGATTATCCAGAAAGAAAAAATATGAGTGTAAAAATTGTTGGCGTTGAAAAAGAATTACCAGAGTATTCCCGGGAAACCATAGATATTCTTCCGCTCGTCGAAACCTGGCTGGAAGGCCAGGAAGATCGTTATCGCAGAAAAGTACTGAAGATCTTTGAGGGCGCTGCAGTAGATAAACGTTATTCTATTATGAAACCTGAAGAGGTTTTTACGGCCACCTCCTTTGAAGACAAGAATAATATTTATGTGAGGGAAGTAAAAAAATTAGGCAAAAATGTACTTCAGAAAGCTTTAGAGCAAAATGCCTGGGAAGCAAACTCTATAAATTTTATCATCACCGTAAGTTGTACCGGGATAATGATTCCTTCTCTGGATGCATACCTTATTAATTCTTTAGAATTAAGCCAGGATGTTACACGTCTACCCGTTACAGAAATGGGCTGTGCCGCAGGAATTTCAGGAATAATCTATGCCGCAAATTTTCTAAAAGCCAATCCCGGAAAACGTGCCGCAGTAATCGCGGTAGAAAGTCCTACGGCTACTTTTCAGTTAGACGATTATTCTATGGCAAATATGGTAAGCGCCGCTATTTTTGGCGATGGCGCAGCTTGTGTTTTATTATCTTCAGAAGAAAATGCTCCAGGCCCCAAGATTTTAGGTGAGGAAATGTATCACTTTTACGAAGCTACGCATCTAATGGGTTTTGATCTCACCAACCACGGCCTTAAAATGATCTTAGACGAAAGCGTTCCACAAACCATAGCATCTCATTTTCCTGAAATTGTGCATCCATTTCTAAAAAAATTCAATTCTAATATTGAAAAGGTAGATCATCTTATATTTCACCCGGGTGGAAAGAAAATTGTGCAAACAGTTGAAGATCTTTTTGGTAACTTAGGGAAGAATATAGATGAAACCCGCGAGGTGCTGCGCCAATACGGGAATATGAGCAGCGCCACAGTACTTTATGTACTGCAGGAATTTATGAAAAAACAGCCAAAACCTGGCGACCAGGGCTTAATGTTAAGTTTTGGACCCGGCTTTTCGGCACAAAGAATTTTATTGGAATGGTAACAGATTTTAAAGATCGTAATTATTGGGCAATTATTCTGGGCGGAAGTACAGGTCTTGGTTTTGCAACTGCTCGAAAGCTAGCGCACCACGGCATGAATATTATAATTATCCATAGAGATAGACGCGCTGATATTGCTGAAATTGAAGAAGCTTTTGAAGATATTAGAGAACAAGAAGTAAAATTTGAAAGTTTTAATGTTGATGCTACTAATGCTGAAAAACGCTTAAACCTTATTCAGGAAATTTCGAAAATACTCGGGAAAGAAGGCAAGATTCGAACTTTAGTGCATAGTATTTCTAAAGGAAACCTGAAGCCAATGACCGGTGATGAACCCACTTTAGAAAATATAGATTTCCAGATCACAATAGATGCTATGGCCATTAGTCTTTACGATTGGACAAAAGCTATTTTCAAATCAGGGCTTTTTGCAAAAGATGCCAGGATTATTTCTTTTACCAGTGAAGGCAATAAAAAAGCCTGGGCCAATTATGCTGCGGTTTCAGCGGCAAAAGTTGCGTTAGAAGCAATAACCAGAAGTATTGCCTTGGAATTCGCTTCTCATGGTATTAGGGCAAATTGTATTCAGGCGGGAGTTACGGTTACCCGTTCTTTTCAAATGATTCCCGGTAATGAAACCCTGCGTGTACACGCTTTGAAGCATAATCCATTCAAAAGGCTTACGGTTCCTAACGATATTGCGAATGCTGTCTATTTACTAAGTAAAGACGAAGCCAGTTGGATTACCGGAACCATTATTCCCGTTAATGGCGGGGAACATTTAAAATAAATATTGCGTGAATTATAAAAATATCCTCGAAAAACTGCCGTACACCAAACCATTTCTATTTGTAGATGAGTTGCTGAAAGTCAACGAAAATTCTGCCGAAGGTCGCTATACCTTTCCTGTAGATTCCTTTTTCTATAAAGGACATTTTAAAAACAATCCCGTAACACCCGGCGTAATTTTAACGGAATGCATGGCGCAAATTGGTGTGGTTTCCCTGGGAATATTTCTGCTTCAAGATCAGGTAAATGAATCAAAAGAAATTGAACTTGCATTAAGTTCTTCGGAAGTTGATTTTTACCTCCCGGTTTTTCCCGAGGAAACGGTAAAAGTAGTTTCAGAAAAGTTATTCTTTAGATTCAATAAGTTAAAATGTGAAGTAAGAATGTACGATAAAACAGAGAAATTGATATGCCGCGGAAAGATCGCCGGCATGATAAAGAGCAAATTAACTGAGGACGTTTCCAAACAAATTTAAATTAGAAATTCACTTTTAGTTTCGGGGTATCCCGATGCTTCGGGACGAAGTAATTAAATCTCGATTATCGAGTAAAACTGTTTAGAAAGCTTTTTTAATGAAAAAACGAGTAGTTATAACAGGAATGGGAGTGGTTGCACCAAATGCAATAGGTTTGGCCAATTTTGAAGATGCGATTCGTAAAGGAAAAAGCGGGATTAGATTTGAAGAAGAACTGGAACGTTTAAAATTCAGTTGCCAAATTGCGGGAAAACCACAGGTTTCAGAAGAAAAAATAGCCGAATACTTCACGCCCTTACAATTACGCGGACTTAATTCCAGCGGGATTGTTTACGGGGTAATTGCAGGAACCGATGCGTGGCGGGATGCGGGACTTAAAATTGAAGAGACCGAACAACCAGATTGGGACAGCGGAATCATATTTGGTACCGGAATTTTAGGAGTTGATAAATTCCGCGAAGCCATTCATTTAATTGATGCTGGTAAAACTCGAAGATTAGGCAGCACCAGCGTGATGCAAACTATGGCAAGTGGGATTAGCGCTTACTTGGGCGGAATTTTAGGTTGTGGCAACCAGGTGACTACAAATTCGTCTGCTTGCACAACGGGTACCGAAGCGCTACTTATGGGGTTTGAAAGAATTGCCTCTGGGAAAGCGAAACGAATGCTGGTGGGCAGTTGCAGCGACCACGGACCTTATGTTTGGGGAGGTTTTGATGCAATGCGTATTTTACCATCAAAATATAATGAAAAGCCTGCCGAAGCATCCCGGCCAATGAGCTCATCAGCTGCAGGTTTTGTACCGGGAAGTGGAGCAGGAGCACTGATGCTTGAGGATTACGAAACGGCTCAAGCTAGAGGCGCAAAAATTTATTGCGAGGTTTTAGGAGGAGCTACCAATAGTGGTGGACAACGTGGTGGTGGCAGTATGACCGCCGCTAATAGTGAAGCGGTAATTAAGTGTATTAAAGATGCTATACAATTTTCAGGGATTTCAGCAGAAGAAATTGATGTGATTAATGGGCATCTTACTGCCACGACCAGGGATGCGTTGGAAATTGAAAATTGGAAAAAAGCCTTGAAGAATGATGATTTTCCGTATATAAATTCTTTAAAAGGAATGACGGGTCATTGCCTGGCAGCTTCAGGAAGTATAGAATGTGTGGCTAGCGTGCTTCAAATAGCTAAAAAATTTATTTTCGGAAATACGAACTGCGAAGATCTTAACCCTGAAATTTCAGCATTGATTTCCGAAGAAAAAGTTCCGCGTAAAACTTTAGAAAAACCTGTAAATATCCTGGTAAAAGCCAGTTTTGGTTTTGGCGATGTAAATGCAGTGGCTATTTTTAAAAAGATATAAGATTAGCTTTCAAATAAAATTATACATAAATGAACCCAGCCTGAAGCTGTACATAAATACGGCAATACACTGGCAAATTCACCCATAGAAACATAAATTTAAATAGATGAAAGAAAAAGAAATACTAGACTCCCTGAAAAAAATTGTGAGCCCTTATGTTCAAAGAAAAGAGGGACTGGAAAATTTTAATGAAAAAACCGATTTTATTAAGGACCTGGAAGTAAATTCGGCCAACCTGGTTGATGTGATTTTAGATGTGGAAGATGAGTTTGATATTGAAATAGACAACGATTCTATGAGCGGAATGTTGACTGTAGGCGATGCGAAAAACATTATTGAGCGTAAACTGGCTTCAGCGTGATAGGTAACGACATCGTAGATTTAAATTTAACCCGTCTTCAAAGTAACTGGGAAAGGCATGGTTATCTTCAGAAATTATTCACGGAAGATGAGCAAAAGTTTATCGTCAACAGCAATAATCAGGAATTAAATGTTTGGTTACTCTGGAGTATGAAAGAAGCGGTCTATAAAGCTGTACAGCGAAAATATAAACTAAAGCGGTTTTATGATCCGAAGCAATTTGTTTGTTCTCAGGTTCAATTAACTCCGGAAAAGGCAAGGGGCGAGGTTTACTTTAAAAATGAAACCTTTAAAACAACTTCAGAATTATTTCCGGATAAAATTCTTAGTTATACCGCTAATACCGAGTTTTCATACTTTTCAGAAGAAAAAAATACGCGGTCCCTGCTATTACAGAAGGTTTCTGAACATTTCCTTATTCCCTTAGATTCTCTTAACATTACTAAAACCGGCCAGGGTATCCCTTTAATAACTTATCATGGTGATAATCTGCAAATTCCATTTAGTCTTTCTCATCACGGGAATTATTCAGCCTATGCGCTCTCGTTAAATATGTCCTAAAACCTGATTTGGACATTGTGAAAGCCTCACCTTATTTGTATCTTGAAACAACTAATTATAAAACGATTTTGATTATGAAGACTGTTGATAAAATGGAAGTGCTGCACAGCCAAAGTGCCGAATTTGTTCAAAAAGGTGAAACCGGGAAATTTTTAAAATTAATACCGGATACTTTTATTATAAAAGGTGAAGAAAAAGATGGCGTTTTTAACCAGGGTTATGCCATTAGACATATAAATAGACAGGATATTTTACTTATTGATGTAGTTGAAGAAACTACCAAAGATGCGGTAAAAAAACTGGTAAATGATGGTTATAAAATTAAAGGTATTTTAATTACCTGCGATCATATTTTAAAAGATGCCTACGTCGATTTAAAAACAATTTCTGAAGATGCCGGGGACGCACCAATCTTTGCACATCCACGCAATAATTTTAAAGACAGTTTTAAAACAAAAGATATCACCGAAAGAAAAGGTGTGCTAAAAGATTTTGGCCTAAAAGTATTTGATCTGCCTGGAAACGGTGGAGCTTCGGTTATTATTTATTCTGAAGTTAACGATGGCATGTTATTCCCGGGCGAAGATGCTGAGGGTTCTCCATACGATTCTGATCTTAATACCTTTAAAAGACCAAAAATGGATAAATCTAACGACGATTTTGGTTTAGCCGGTAGCTGGAGCGCTTTTGATGAAGAATTTGCTTATTTATTCCCTAGAAAAGGAAAACCGGGCTTTAATATAGAAGAAGGCCAACAAACCGATATTTTAAATTCACTAAGTAAGAAATAAACATATAATAAGCTGTTTCGAAAATAACCGGTAGAATATTTCACAACCAAGAGTTCAGAATATTTCAATGGTTATTTTTCAAACGGCTTTTTAGAAACTGCCATAAATAGGGAAGGAGTGCCTTCTATATTTATGGCTTTTTTTATTAGCGGTTTCAGCGTATCGAAGAGGTGGCAAGCTCTTCAGTTTAGCATTTAAGATATAAGATATTGTTAAACGCACCGCCATTCTATAGAAATTGTAATAATTTAAAGCTTAAAATTAACCAACTATGTCTAAATTAAACGTAACACAAAAATTAATTAAGGAGCATTTACTCAAAGGAGAAATGATTCCGGGAAAAGAAATTGGAATAAAAATAGATCAGGCTTTGCTTCAGGATGCTACAGGAACCCTGGTGCAACTGGAGTTAGAAGCTATGGGATTAGATAAAGCACAAACAGAAGTCGCTGTTCAATACGTTGACCACAACCTACTGCAAACCGATTTTAAAAATGCCGATGACCATTTGTTCTTACTTTCGGCGGCCCAAAAATTCGGGCTTTGGTATAGTAGACCGGGAAATGGTGTTAGTCACCCTGTACATATGGAACGCTTCGGTAAGCCGGGAAAAACCATGGTTGGTTCAGATAGTCATACCCCGGCGGCAGGATCTTTAGGAATGCTTGCTATTGGGACCGGCGGACTTGATGTTGCGGCCGCAATTGCGGGTCAGCCTTATTTTGTGAAAATGCCCAAAGTATGGGGCGTGAAACTTACCGGAAATTTACCAGATTGGGTTAGTGCTAAAGATGTGATACTTGAAATGTTGCGCCGCCACGATGTTAAAGGCGGAGTTGGAAAAGTAGTAGAATATTATGGTGATGGTCTTAAAAACTTAAGCGCTATGGATCGCCACGTTATTGCCAATATGGGTGCAGAACTTGGTGCTACCACCACCGTTTTCCCTAGTGATGAAGAAACAAAAAGATTTTTAAAGTCTCAAAAGAGAGAAGATGATTGGAGAGAATTACTGGCCGATGAAGGCTGTGAATACGATCTTCACGAAGAAATTGTATTAGATGATCTTGTGCCCCTTATCGCATTGCCAACCAGTCCCGGAAATGTGGTGCCGGTAAGCGAAGTTGCAGGGAAACCAATTAGCCAGGTGGTTATTGGTTCTTCAGCAAATCCGGGATTAAGAGATTTCTGGATCGCGGGAGCTATTGTTGAAGATAAAGCGGTAAGCAGTGATGTATCTTTTGATATTAATCCAACCTCAAGACAAATAATTCAAAATATGATAGATAACCGGGCTTTTGCTAACTTGATAAAGGCAGGAGCACGTTTCCACCAATCTGGTTGTATGGGTTGTATAGGTATGGGACAGGCACCGGCATCTGGCACTATTAGTTTACGTACCATGCCAAGAAACTTCCCGGACCGTTCGGGGACCAAGGACGACCAGGTTCATTTATGTAGCCCGGAAACTGCCGCAGCTTCAGCATTAACAGGAAAAATAACTGATCCACGAGATCTGGAGAAGCTTTATGATATGAAATATCCGAAGTTTGAATATCCTGAATTTCATATTATTAAAGACGATATGTTAGTTGCACCGCCAGAAGACGGTTCTAAAATTGAACTTCAAAAAGGCCCTAACATTAAATCGCTTCCATATATTGAACCTATGCAAGATCATTATAGCGTTCCTGTAATGCTAAAAATGGGAGATAATATTTCTACTGATGAGATTTTGAAAGCAGGAGCAGAGGTATTGCCTTTTAGAAGTAACCTGCCAGAAATTAGTAAATTCTCTTACACGGTAATTGACGAAACCTTCTATGACCAGGCAATGAAAGCTAAAGGAGAACACGGTGGGCATATAGTTGTAGCAAAAGATAATTATGCACAAGGTTCCAGTAGAGAACACGCGGCTATAGCCCCAAAATACTTAGGCCAGGTAGCGGTAATTGCCAACAGTTATGCAAGGATTGCATGGCAGAACCTGGTAAACTTTGGAATTCTTCCGTTAGAGTTTATCGATATTAAAGATTTTGAAAAAATTGAGCAGGACGATCAGGTGATCTTCAAGAATCTTAGAGAGGATATTAAAAACCGAAATAACATTAAGGTTATTGTGAAGAAAGCCAATGGTGACAAATTAGAGTTTGAAACCAAGCATAGTATGAGCGATAGGCAAATTAAGATCTTAATGAAAGGTGGAATAATTAACGAATTTAAGGAGCGTATTGAAGCTAACGAACTTGGCGAAGGCCAGGCTAAGGATGCCGACGAAAGCGAAACAAAATAAACTTCGAAATATTGTTATAAACAAAAACCCTGATGCATTAACATCAGGGTTTTTTATGCGTTAAAAAGAAAATACTTCTTAATTAGAATGTGTTCTCATCTGGCTTTTCTTTTTGGCCAATTGCTTATCAAGATCTTTAACTGTTTCTGCCGTAGCTGATTCAAAAGAATCTTTATTAGATTCAGCAAAAATTTGAGGGCCAGGAACACTTAATTTAATATTACAAATAAATCCGTTTGGATCCTGTGCTTCTTCCTTTTTAAAATAAACCTGTGCTTTAACGATAAAATCGTATTTCACTTCCAGTTTATCTAATTTTTTCTGTGCGAATTCCTGTAAGGCCTCGCTTTTTTCGAGTTTTACAAATTGATATATTGCTTCCATAAATAATTTTATTTTGTACCTCCAAGAAACCTATTATTAAATGATTATACAAACAATTAAGTGATTCTTAGCAAAGGTTTAAGATTAATTTTTAGTAACAGGTTCGTGAAAAATTAAACTGGGCAGCACTAATTATTTATCAAAGCTTTGAACTCCAAAGCTTCGAAATTAGAATTTAAACTTCTTTTAAGAATATACTCAATTTAAAGATTGTAACTTTATTTAAGACACTGATAATAAAACTAATGAAAGGCTTCATATTTAATTTACTTCTTATAATATCATTATTTGTATTTCAGGGCTGCGGTAGCAGTATGAATTCAGCTAAGGTTACTAAAACCAAACAATTAGTTGATAGTCGAAAATTTGAAATACAACATGAATGGGTAAATCCGATGTCTGGGAATCGAATTAACCTGATTGGAAATCCTAATTTTATAAGATTAAAAAAAGATTCGGTGAATTTGTTTCTGCCATTTTTTGGAGAACGTTTTGCCGGTGGCGGGTACAATGATGAAGGAGGTATAATTTATAATGGTCCATTAAAAGATCTCGAAGTAAATAGTGATAAGAAAGATACACAGATAATTAAATTTTCTACCAAACAAGATACTGAAGATCTCGATTTCACTATTACGGTTTATCCTGAAGGAGATGTTAATACCCGGGTCAATAGTAGCCATAGATCATTTATTTCTTACCAGGGCAAAATAGGTGAGCTTAAAGAAAGGGATGATTAGTAAAGCATAGATAAAAAAAAGAATTCTTCAGTATGAATTATTCTATTTTACAAGTATCCAATGTAGAATGTTCATAAATACTATTTATATCTTAATTGACAAGTGTTGAGAGAATATTCCAAAAAGTATGTTCATAACCCATGTTCATGAATGAGACTAATTCAAATTCCTGTACTCATTTGGAGTATGACCAGTATTTTTCTTAAACATCCTGTTGAAGTGCTGAGGGTATTTAAATCCTAATTCATAAGCGATCTGGCTAATGGAGCTATCGGTATCGAAAATCCGGTCTTTAGCAACATCAATTAATTTCAAATGAATATGATCCATAGCCGATTTACCGGTTTCCTTTTTCACCAGGTCT
Organism: Salegentibacter mishustinae; assembly: GCF_002900095.1. Taxonomy (NCBI): domain Bacteria; kingdom Pseudomonadati; phylum Bacteroidota; class Flavobacteriia; order Flavobacteriales; family Flavobacteriaceae; genus Salegentibacter; species Salegentibacter mishustinae. The sequence goes on from NZ_LLKN01000002.1 coordinate 1,524,404, forward strand.
CCGAAGTAATTTGCAGAAAGATTTAGATGATTAGCAAAATAACCAACAGAAGGCAGGCCGTATTTCTGAGGGTTTTCAGACTGAAAATAATCATTCAGTAAACCTTCAAATTTGGACACTATACCCTGATTCAAATTTTCTCGGGTTATAAATTGCCGGTCATAGAATCGTTCACAATAATTAAGCAATAATTCAATATTACTGGTAATGATAGTTTTACTGTGTTTATCAATATTTTGATCGAGTTCGTAATCTATCTTCAGGAATAATTCGGTAATGATCTGCTGCTCTTTTTCAGATAAATGCAGGGCCTCATTAAGGTCGTAGGAAAAGAAGGAATACGTATGAATCTTGCTTGCAAGCGGTGTGCCTTTGATAAAATCAGGATGAAATAATAGGGCGAAACCTTTTGGGTTATAATCCTTGGCACTTTTAATACCTACAACCTGGCCTGGTCCCATAAAAACCATGGTTCCTTCTTCGTAATCATAAGTATTTCTACCGTATTTCAATTCACCACAGTTCACTCCCTTCAAAAAGATCGCATAAAACTCAAAGCTAAACTTCCCACTTGACAAGGGTTTTGCTGTTCCGCTATCAAAAGATGTGATTAAAGGATGCCTGGTTTTAATCTCTTTAAGAGCATTGTATTGGGCAATACTTTCAACTTTCAATATATCTTCCATAGTTCTTGCTTTTTTACTTCAATACAAATATATCAATCTGTGTTTTAAGAAATTGATCTCGTGACTAATATCAGTAATTATGGTTAGAATATCAGTAATCTGTATACCAGATATACCTCTAGATTGGGGGATATTTGTATTAAGATTTTTAGTAAAGCAGTAATAACATATAATATATAATTATGGAAAATAGAGATTCTAATAGTTTTCAGAATGGGAAAAGCTTTAGCCGAAGGAAATTTTTAAGTAGTTCTACTATAGCTGGTGTTGGGCTTAGTTTGAATCCGTTTTCAATGTGGGCAAATACAAAAGGTAATGACACAAGCCAGGGAAAGATTAATAAATCTCAACAACAGAATATAAATCCGGATAAAAGAAGACTTGGAAATCTGGAGGTTTCTCCACTTGGTCTAGGAGCCCTTTCTGTGGTTGGGTTTTATACTGGCAGGGTTCGCGATCAATACAAGGTAAATAAGCTTTATCGGGAAGCTTATGACAATGGAGTTACATTTTTTGATACCGCAGAGGTCTACGGACCATTGATCAGTGAAAGACAGATAGGTGAAGCGGTTGAGCCGTTTAGGAAAGATGTGAAGATCGCTACAAAGTTCGGTTTCGATATTAATCCTGAGACCGGCGAACGAGGAGGATTAGATAGTAATCCAAAAACCATTCGCAGAGCCGTGGAAGGTATGCTGAAAAGGCTAAGAACCGATTATATAGACCTGCTATATCAACACCGGGTAGATCCTAATGTTCCAATTGAAGATGTTGCTGGTACTGTTCAGGATTTGATGAAAGAAGGAAAGGTGCTTCATTGGGGATTATCTGAACCAGGATTAAATACGATTCGTCGTGCTCACGCCGTGGAACCACTTACCGCGATCCAGAATGAATATTCTCCCTGGACGCGCAATCCAGAATCTGATGTGTTGCCCCTTTGTGAAGAATTGGGAATAGGTTTCGTACCATGGTGTCCCCTGGGTTATGGTTTTTTTGCCGATGCTATTAACGAAAATACCAGGTTTTCTGAAGGTGATTTTCGCACCATTCTACCACGAACAACTCCTGAAAACATACCACAAAACCTCCAAATTCTTTACTATATTGAGGAATGGGGTCTTCGAAAAAATGCAACACCAGCGCAAATAACCTTAGCCTGGTTACTGGCTCAAAAGCCCTGGATAGTTCCAATTCCCGGAACCTCTAATTCTGTGCACCTCAGGGAAAATTTAAGAGCTAATGAAATTTCATTCAGTAAGGAAGAATTAAAGGAATTTGATCTGGGTCTGTCTAAAATTGAAATTGTAGGAGCACAAAATGCAGAGCCTGTTATGGCTGCTATGGGGGTTGAAGCACCAATAAAGAAATAGATTCTTTTAGGAAGAATAATTATAAAATCTAACCTTTCCTGATACTTTTACTAAATTGTAGAAAACTGAACAATATAAAATGAAACTGCTGTACCAAAAAATAAGAATAAGCTTTATACTAGGAATATCTCTATTTCTTTGTTCTTGCTTAGGATCTAAATCTATTTCCACCGATGCAATTGTTTTAAAAAAACAAGGAGGTTTTGCCGTGGGAGGAACAGTAAAGGAGAGTCCGGGAACATTTGATCCTATAGAACATGGAGCTTTCAATCCCAGCAATCAAAGTACTGAAGGCCAAACCCTGCATGGAGATCATGCTACCGTATATTACCAAATTCCGGTAAATGCTAATGAATTTCCTTTAGTATTCTGGCACGGCTATGGGCAGTCTATGAGGACCTGGCAAACCACCCCTGATGGCAGAGAAGGTTTTCAAAGTATTTTTCTGCGGAAAGATTTCCCGGTTTATTTACTGGATCAACCTCGTCGAGGTCTTTCCGGGCGAAGCACAGAACCTACTCGTATAAGTCCAGCTACAGATGATCAACTTTGGTTTGGCATTTTCAGGCTTGGCTTAGGAAATAATTTTTACCCAGGAGTTCAATTTTCTAAAGATCCTGAAGCTTTAGATCAGTTTTACCGCCAAATGACCCCGGATACTGGGCCCTTGGAAATTGATGTAAATATCGATGCCGTTTCAGCATTGTTTGATAAAATAGGTCCTTCAGTACTTGTTACACATTCTCATAGCGGAGGACAGGGATGGCTCACGGCCCTTAAAAACGATAATATTAAGGCAATAGTTTCCTATGAACCAGGAAGTAATTTCGTATTTCCTGAAGGAGAAGTGCCGGAACCAATGCCTTATCTCGGTGGAGAGTTGAGTGCCAGGGGTGTTCCTATGGATGAATTCAATCGCCAGACAGAAATTCCAATTATCATCTATTATGGGGATTATATTCCTGAGGAACCTGTGCAGAATCCTGGAAAAGAACAATGGAGGGTTGCACTGGCTATGGCCAGGAAATGGCGTGATACGGTAAATAAATACGGGGGAGATGTGACTTTAGTACCACTTCCTGAAGCAGGATTAAAGGGTAATACCCATTTCCCCATGTCAGACCTTAACAATAAGAAAGTAGCGGAATTAATGTATAGCTGGCTAAAAGAAAAAGGATTAACTAAAAAATAGAATAAAATGAAAAATCTAATCACAGTATTATTATTTATTGTTCCAATATGTGTTTTTGCTCAGGAGGAATCTTATTCAGTCTCATCATATCTGGAGGAAGGCACCAAAGCTCCTAATACCCATTATTTAGGAGAGGCCTGGTTAAATGGATTGCTGGAGGTTGAGGGAGATTTAAATTTTCATATCACCAAGGCCACTTTCAAAGCAAATTCTACTCTGGACTGGCATAAACATGCCTCTACCCAGGTGTTGATTTATGTTGAAGGCGAAGGCTACTATCAGGAAAGAGGAAAAGCCCCTGTTATCCTAAAAGCTGGTAACGTGATAAAATGTGAAAAGGAAACAGAGCATTGGCATTCATCCACCAAAGACAGTGATGTAACTTATCTGGCTGTGTATGGAGGAGAACAACCCACTACCTGGACCGAGGTACTCACCCAGGAGTATTATGATAAGGTAGCGGAAAAGCTGAAAAAATAAGTCTTTAAATAATAATTGAAATGAAAATTGTTCAATCAAATAAACTCTTTGGTCTATTTGTAATCGTCTTTATGATTATTGGTATTCAATCTAATGCCCAGGAAAAAATCGCCGTTGTTTATTTATCGAGAACAGAAAATACAGAAGCTGTAGCTAAGCTTATTCAGGAAAAAGTTGGGGGTAATTTAATTGCCTTGGAAAAGCAAGATCCATACCCGGAGAATTATCAGGAAATAGTTGCTCAGGTAGACAGGGAAAATGAAGAAGGATACCTACCTCCTTTGAAAACTAAAATTGAAAACCTTAAAGACTATGATATTTTATTTGTTGGTTTCCCTACCTGGGATATGCAAATGCCGCCTCCCATGAAGAGCTTTTTAACTGAAAATGATCTGAGCGGTAAAACTGTAATCCCCTTCAATACCAATGCAGGTTTTGGGGTAGGTCAGGGATTTGACCAGTTAAGAGAATTATGTCCAGATAGTAAGATCCTGAAAGGCTTTTCGGTAGAAGGAGGATATGAAAAGAAAGGGGTTTTACTGGCGATCAAAGGAGAACGCAAGGAGAAGGTCGAAGATCAGGTTATAACCTGGTTAACCAGCATCGGGTTATTAGAAAAATCATAGAATTATGAAATTGAAAACTATAAGATTAATTATTACTTTATTCATCGCAGCAAATCTGTCTGTTTTCGCACAAACAGAATCTGAGGAATTAAGTCCGGAAGAGTATAGCATAGCCAGAATTTCTGCGGCTACCGCGAAGGGTGATCTCGAAACCTTAGAGGATGCGTTACATGAAGGCCTGGATAACGGGCTTAGCATAAATAAGATTAAGGAGGAACTTGTTCATCTATATGCCTATTGTGGATTTCCGCGAAGCCTTATGGCGATAAATACCCTGACGGAAGTTTTAGAAAATAGAAAAGACAGGGGGATTAAAGATGAAACAGGAGAAAAACCGACTGATTTAAAGAATGGTGATAAATATGAAATTGGAAAGGAGGTTCTTGCTGAGCTATCCGGAGTTGAAAACAGGCCAAAGGCGGCCTATGCTAAAACCGTACCGATCATTGAGGTATTCCTGAAAGAGCATTTGTTCGCAGATATTTTTAAAAGAGGCGTATTGTCTTTTAAGGAAAGGGAGATAGCCACCGTAGCGGCATTATTAACTATGGGAGATCTTGCTCCAATGGCTAAAGGTCATATGAATATAAGTATGAGGCTGGGAGTTTCCCAATCCCAAATTTTGCAGATCCTGAAAATTATTGAAACCGATGTCGATAAAAAAACAGCCCAGGTAGGCAGGGAACTTTTAGCTGAAATAACTCCTGATTATAGTTTTGATAAAGCCGATTACTCTGAATATCTGGATTCAGAAAAAATATACCCTAGGGGAGAAAAGATCACAAATCCTGTTTTCACCGGTACGGCCTGGTTAGAAATGTTGGTAACCGCAGATGAAGTTAACAGGAATTCAGTAGGAGTGGTCACCTTTGAATCAAAAGCTAGAACCTTCTGGCATCAGCATCCTAACGGACAGATCATTTTAGCACTATCCGGAAAGGGATATTACCAGGAGAAAGGTAGTGCGAAGAAAATTCTGAAAAAGGGAGATGTTATAAAATGTCCAGCAAATACTCCGCACTGGCATGGAGCAAGTCCAGATGAGGAATTTGTCCAGATTGCCATTACCAGTAGAGTTGACGGTCCGACTGAATGGTTTGAGTCGGTTTCAGAGAAAGAGTATAATGTGGATTGAAAGGATTATTTGAGATAATTAATAATGTTAGGATCATAATTAAAGGTTTTAATCCTCCAAGAGTCGTCTCTTTCTATCCAGATAAGATTCTTCTTTTGGAGTGTATTTATAATAGCCCAGGTATCATAATCATTCAAATTATTATTGAATATGTGGCGATAAATTTTAAATTTGGTTTTTAGCTTAACTATTCCGCTAAGAACCCTTAACTCTTCCATATTCAATTTATTTATCCTGGTTTCCGTAGAATCGGGTAGGGCTAGTCCTCTTTCTAAATAAGGTGAAAAGTCATTACAATTTTCACAAATAAGTTTAGAGGTTAATACAGCCTCTCTAAATTCTTTCCTACTATTAACTTCCTTTTTAATTGTCATTTGGCATAAGGCGCAGGGCGTTAAGTGTAAAACACAATGGGAATTTGTTAGTATATCTTTAATTTCCACTCTATTTGAATTCCGTTTATCTGAAAATTCAGAAGGTAAGGGTGAAAAACAGCCATTTTTGTATGACCAATATTGAGATATTGGTACCAGTAGTTCTTCTGGTGTAGAACTCCCTATTATAATTTGATAGTTCATACCTGTACAAATAATGACATTTAAGTCATTACAAAAATGATGAATTCTTTGGACTTTTCATAATCTTATGGGAAGTCGCTTAAAGAATGAAAAATTACTACAAAAAATTTCTATCCAGTTAAAACGGCATAGAGAAAAGAAGGAACTTACCCAGGAAGATGTTTATAATGATACTGGGATTCATATATCTAGGATTGAAACCGGTAAAGTAAATATTACTGTTAGTACTCTTGCTGCCCTTTGCGATTATTTTGACCTCAATCTTTCTGAATTTTTCGACAAATTATAAATTTAATCAAACTAGCTTTTCTCAATTTTCGTAATTTTTAAATACGGTTAATTGCTGAAAAACTGAATTTCTTTCAGAATAATCATAAATAATTTTAGAATTTTTATTTATAATAATTTCTTTTTCGAATTCAATATTTATTGACTGATAGAAATCCAATAATAATTTAATAGAATTTAAATAGCTATATTGAGTTCTGTATGATTTGGACTTTAATTTCAGAATGTAGAATTTCAATGGCAAATAACAGGGAGTAAAATCCTGTATAAGAATTGGAACCTGATTATTGCTTTTAAATTGTACTGATATAATTCTCATAATAAGGAAAATAGAGATTCTACAATTTAAGAAAAGTAAATTAAACTTTGATAATCAAAGAATAAACTAACAAGAATATAAACGTTGGTTACATTGGGTTCAATTTTACATAATATAAATTATAGTGCAAATAGGTGTGTCTGTTTTTTTAACCCAAGTTATATAAGATGTTCATTATTATAGGATAATTCAATTATCACTTAAAGCTTTAGTTATTCCTAAACTTCTTATTTAACAGCAAATTAAAATTATCTGGGTTTGGTTTTTATAATTTAGTTAGACTAACTAAAAAAATTAAAATGAAAAGTATGAGAATTTATGTAATGTTTTTAGCCCTTGTATCTATTGGGTTGACAAGTTGTAATGATGGATCTACTAAAGAATTGGCTCAGCAACAGGAAGAATTGAAAAAACAAAATGACAGCATAATTGGTATGCACGAAACGCTTACTGCGAAAAATAACGAGCTTAAAACACAACACAACCAGGTTTCGCAACAATTACGTGGATTGGAAAAACTGGAAGATTCTACACAATTGGAGAAACTTACCAGCATTGAAGCCAAAATTAGAAACCATGGAGCTAAGCTGGCTTCTCACAGAGAAATGATTGAGTCCCATAATGAGCTTGGTCAAAACTTTGGAGAATTATCTACCGATGCAAAAAAGAAGCAACTTTCTGAAATGCAGAAAACTCACGATCGTATAATGAGTGAACAGAAAGAAATGAAATCTGAACACGATATTATAGAAAAACAACACCAATCTATAAAAGATATGATTGCTAAATCTGCTTCCGGAGATGAATCAGAAGACTAAATCTAAATTTGCTTAGAATTTATAAAAAATGGCTATCTAACTTATTTTAGGTAGCTATTTTTTTATCCTCTTTCAACGAGGTATAAAATTTTTTCTTTAAAAGCTCCAGTTTAGGACTTATAAAATTTTGACAAAAAGGTTTATCGGGTCCTTTTAAATAATAATTCTGAATTTCTTCACGAGAATTTTTAAAAGAAACGAAGGGCAATACTTTGGTAATAATTTCTTTTTCAAAATCTGCTCTCAAATTATTTAAACTTGCTAAAGCTTCAATTTTATCGCTTTCATTATAGTAATAAATGGCAGATCTATATTTATTACGCATACTGTGGTTTGAAGTGCTCTGATGCGTATGCAAATGAATTTCAATTAAACTTTTCAGGGAAATTTTATTACTATCGTAATGAACAATTACGCCCTCCGAATAATCGACATTTTTAGCTTTAGATGCAACATAACCCTGTTCTACCTTTAGTACGCCTACAACTTGTTGAAAAACAGCTTCGGTACACCAATGGCAACCTCCTCCAAAAGCTATTTTCTTAAGTGTTGTATCCATAATTAAAAGATCTTTTTAGTTCTCTGATAATTAACTCAATTCTTCAAAGCCTGGATTAGCCCCAAAGCTGCACGTTCACCGGAAAGCATGGCCGCATTTTGAGAAGAATTTAAAAGTTGATCTCCAGCCAGGAATATGGTATCGGTTAATTGAGTTTCGGTGGGATCTATTTCGTAATGTAAGGGATTAATTTTTGGCAGCGCTTTTTTAATAAAATAGTGTTTTAAAAATCGTGCGTCCCCTACTCCACAGTAATTCTTTAAATCCTGCGCAACTTTTTTCAGTAACTCAGTCTCAGATAAATCGGTTTGTTTTACTACTGTAACTGAAAGTAATTCCTTTCCACCATTAGATTCAGTCGCCACACTGGTATGATAAAAGATATTATTGATAATAGCATCTTTATCTGTAATTAAGCCAATAATGGGCTTCTCTATAGTTCGCTTTTCGGTTTCAAAATAAAAATTATGACAGGATTTCCATTGGGTTTCCTGGTTTTTCAAATTACTTACCAGCGAACTGGCTTCAGTAGCAATTATGCTAGCATTGGTTGTAATAGCTTCTTGACTCTCCAATATAATTTCGCCTTCTTTTACTTCTTTTACCGGCGTATTAAAATGGATTTTAGTATTCTTTAGTTGTCTTGCCAGGTGTTTTGAAATTTCTCCCATTCCTTTCTTTGGAATTACCGCGAGGCCTTCTCCGAACATCTTAAAAACAAATTCAAACATTCTGCTAGAAGTTTCTAAATCTGGTTCCAGGAAGATTCCGCTAAAAAAAGGTTTAAAGAATTTCTCTATAATTTCCCCGGAAAAACCTTTATCCTGAAGGCATGCTAAAGTGGTAGTTTCCTTTCTTTCAAAAATATCGGTAACCGATAGCTTTTTTAGATCGGCATAAAGACTTAATATCTTTAATTTATCTGGAAAGCTGCCAATGCCTGAGAAAACTGTAGGCAAAATTAAAGATGAAGCCCGCAATGGATCGCCAATTGTTTTAGGCTTAGCGTTTTCATAAATTACTGCGCCCGGTAATAATTCCTGTAATTCTAAAGATTCATAATCTAAATACTCCAGGGCTTTTGGATAAGCGCTAAGCAAAACCTGAAAACCGCGATCTAATTGGTAACCTTCTACCAAGTCGGTTTTTATTCGCCCTCCAACACTATCTGAAGCCTCATATATTTCTGGAGCATAACCGTGATCTTCTAGCACTTTAGCAGCGATTAGTCCGCTAAGTCCCGCACCTACAATTTTTACTTTATATTCAGATTTCTCCATATTTCATCTTTATTTTCTCAAAAATACAGTTTTTAAAAAAGACCTGAAGATGCACAATTGTTAAGGCAGCACTAAGATTTAGCTTCAATAAATAAAAAACCCACAGCATATTATTTGCTGTGGGTTTCATATAAACAATAAGGTTATTCTTAAGCAGTTTGTAGCTCAAGATCTTTTTTCGATTTTCTATATAAAAAAGAATTGTAAATATTCCTTTTAGCGAATCTTACCTGCTTATCTGAACTTATGAATTTGATAAAAAGTTTTTTGTTTACTCCAAAATACTCATAGGTAGTACGGTTTGTAAAAGATATTTCCAGAAGATTCCCTTTATGCTGATAGTCTGCAATTCCGGCTTCGTTTATCGTTCTGTTATATTCCTCCAGGTTAGCTTCTATAGTTTGCGGGGCAATACTTACTAAAAAGTGGTAACCATCAATAATTTCTTTACTTTTTACTTCAGCTTCGGCGTGCTTTTCATCGGTTTCTCTAAATTTATCGGGATGCCATTCTTTAACCAGGTTACGGTAAGTGCTTTTAAGTTGTTTAAGATCTATCTCTTTTTCAACATTAAAGAGCTTTTTATATTGATTTACACGCTTCATTACTATTAATTTTAAATAAGCGGCAAAACTACTTCTTTTTATTGGATAGTAAACAGATTATTTTCAAGGTGTTTTTTTACTTTATTTAAAGGTTCTGGATATAGATCCAATCGAGTAACTCGTAGGTGATTATGCCCGAAATAATAGCGACTAGCAGTTTTATCCAATTAAGCTTAATCCAAATAATAATTTTTTTCATCAAAATACCTTCCTGATTTTTCTCAAATCCAATCCTTAAAGGTATTTTGAAATCTTGAATAAATTTTACGGGAATCCACATTCCTAAAATGAATCCAGATATAATTGTTCTACCTTAGTTCTGGCCCAGGGCGTTTTTCGTAAAAATTTTAAACTGGATTTTATGGATGGATCCTGAGTAAAACATTTTATATTTATTCTTTTACCCATTTCTTCCCAACCCTAGCGGTTTACCAGAAATTCAAGAATATCAGCAAGCTTTACGCCGTGAAGCTGATTATTTGGTTGTTGACTTTTCATAAACGCTTAAACATATCGCACTCTTACTTTTTTCTTTTTTAGCTTAGAATTATTGAGCAAGCCAATAAGTTCTTCCGCTTTTTTCTCCGGTACAGCAACAAATGCACAATCTTGCTTAAGTTCAATAAGGCCTAGTTCATCTTTTTTAAGATTTCCCTGTTTAAGAAAAAGGCCGGCGATATCTCCTTTTGAAATTTTATCTTTTCTACCTCCGGAAATAAATAGCGTAGTTTTTGCAACAGCATCGGTGTTGCTTTTTGCTTCCTGGATTTTATAATCATTGGTTTCAATAAAATCGGGCAGTTTTTTTTTTTCAGAAAGCACGTAGGCAATACCTTCCTGATGCATTCTTGCCGTGCGCCCGTTTCTATGCGTAAATTCTGAAGCTTTGAATGGTAATTGATAATGAATTATAAAATCAATTTCGGGTACATCTATACCTCTTGCAGCAAGATCTGTAGCGATAAGCAACCTATGAGTTCCATTTCTAAACTTGATAAGAGATCTTTCCCTGTCCTTCTGCTCCATTCCTCCAGAGAATATACCGTGTTCAATTCGGTTTTTATTTAGATAGTCACTCACTTCAGCAATGCTGTCTTTATAATTACAGAAAATAATCCCAGAACCTTTGGCTTTTCCAGACAGCAAATTAACCAGGCTTTCAAGTTTCTTTTTAGGGTTTATATCAATGGTCTTCACCTCCAAAGAAGGTTGTTCTCCTTTCAAATAGTCAATGTTCTTAGGCTTTCTTAGACCAACAAACGCCGGAACCTCGATATTTTGCGTAGCAGATGTAAGAATACGTTTTTCTAAACCTGAAAGTGCTGATATAATTTCTTTCATTTCATTCTCAAAACCGACTTCCAAAGATTTATCAAATTCATCTAAAACAAGAGTTTTGATGTATTTTGTAGCAAAGGTTTCTCTCCTAAAATGGTCGGCAATTCTTCCCGGGGTACCAATTAATATTGCAGGGGCGTGTTGTAGTTCTAATTTATCTTTAGAAAAAGCTCTGCCGCCATACACGGCATTCGCTTTAAAGCCGGCTCCCATTTCCCTGGTAACTTGCTCTATTTGAATAGCCAGTTCTCTTGAAGGCACTAAAATTACAGCCTGCACCTCTGCCAAATCTGGATCTAAATCTTCCAACAAGGGTAATAAGAATGCTAATGTTTTTCCTGATCCGGTGGGTGATAGTAAAACAGTATTTTGATTTTCTACAATTGTTTTATAAGCTTCCTGCTGCATAGCATTAAGCTTAGAAATCTCCAATTTTTTCAGGATTTCCTGTAAATTCTTAGTTTGCATGTATATGAGAATAATAAAGTCTTATATCGACTTTAAAGGGAAGCACCCGTTTAGGCGATAAAATATGAGTTTCTTAAGGGTAAGATACAAGTGCAATTAAAACTGACTTCAGAGTCTGTTTTGTTTATTGTTCACCTGTAAAAAAAAAGAAAGGTTCAGCAATATCATATTACCGAACCTTGTATGTGGTTAACGAATTATTGCTGTTTTACACGAACAGCATTCATTCCTTTCATTCCTCGTTCCAATTCAAAACTTACCTTGTCGTTTTCATCGATCTCATCGATCAACCCGGTAACGTGAACAAAATATTTTTCGTTATTTTCTGAATCAATAATAAATCCAAAACCTTTAGAATGATCAAAAAAGGAAACTTTTCCTTTTCTCACTGGATCTTCCTCTGGCATGTCTTCTTTTTTCGGAACGCCAATTTCTATACTTTCGGCTTCAACTTCCACTTTTTGAGAAGGATCCGGTGGAGTATCAGTAAGATTCCCGTCAGCATCTACATACGCGATCATATCTTCAAAGCTACCTCCTTTGTTAGAATTCTCTTTGCGCTCTTGCTTCTTAAGCTCCTTTTCTTTTCTCTTTTTTATTTTCTTTTTTTCTTTTTCAGTCTTACTGAATGTCTGCTGCGATTTGCCCATTCGTTATGTTTAGTTAATAATTAGGTGAGTAAGCTTGGAATTACCTGAAGAGATTCCTGGTAGTGATAAGGCATCTTAAAGCCATCTTTCTTCAATGAAAGTAAAGAATCCCTATAAAGGATACCGCTTAAACTTCTACAAAGATAAGTGATAGAAATTAAATTACTTAATTTGAAGGGGATAAATAATTCTTGATTTCCAAAATTGCCTTTACCTCCTATTTTTTACGCTTCTTTTTATCCCACCAAACGTATAAAATAAAAATAGCCAAACTAACTAAAGATCCCCATAGAAGCCCGGTTTTTAAACCATCTGTACTCTTTCCTATAATTGCTATAAAAATGGTAAGCGGGGCAATACCTACAAGAGTGGCACCAATAAAACGCCAATAGCCCATTTTTAGTATTCCTACCACGAAGCTTATGGCATCGTTAGAAAGAAACGGATTTATCCTGGTTACAATAACTGCCCAAAAGCCGTAATCTTCAATAAAATCTTCAATTTTAATTTTATTTGAAGGCCCAATTAATTTCTCAACGATCACCGGGCCAAAATAGCGTCCAATAAAATAACCAACGCTTGAAGCTGTGAAAATAGCTGCAAAAATAATTAAGCTTCCAAAAATAGGCCCATAAGCCAAAATGGAAACTACCATTAGTGCTACCGATGGGATTACAATTAAAAACATTTGTGCCACCATAGCCAGGATAAGCATAGTTGGCCCCATCCATCCAAAATTTGAAACCCAATTCGTAATTCTTTCTTCGTCATTACTGGTTAATACAGTCCAGGCTTCAGTTAAAAAATTCCGAACCCCGGGAATAAAAAAATAAGCTGCTACAAGGCCAATTATTATAATTCCTGAAACAATGAGAGGAGCTTTACTTTTTTTTACTGAAGTAGTTTCTACAGAATCAGCCATATAGTTTAATTATTTTCTAGTTTAACTCTTAAAATATTTGCGGGTTGTCTTCGGCTTTCATTAGAGATATACAAACGATTCTCTTCATCAAAATCCAGAGCTTCAGGTTGGGGAAAAGTTTCGGTATTTAAAATATGAATTTTAACCTCATTACCTTCCTCATCTAAAATGATCAATTTAGGCTGATTTCCTTCTAAAACATATAATTCTCCGGTTTTAGGGTGAAACCTAATGGCAGAAGGCCTAATTATTCTAGAGGACCTCCCTCCTACTAAATTCCTGTATATTTCATCGTTACCATCAAGAGTGAAATGCCTTCCCTTTTCCAAGCTTTTGGTAGAAAGATCAAAGGCATAAATTCCTTTAGTATCTTTTCGGTTATTATATTCTTTTACCGCAAATAGTAAGCGATTATTTTTTACATCTATTTCCAGGCTTTCTGCTTCATTTATATCTAATCCTGAAATTTGATAAGTATCAATTTTAGGAGCTTTACCTCTAAAGTTTTTAATCTCATAGATTTTACCATCGCTGCGTAGTACGTAAGCCGTATCTTGTGCAACGGCTAATCCCTCGTAATCACCAGATTCACCAAACTCTATCCTGGAAGTTATTTTTGATGTCTCTAAATTGAAAATAAAGATCACACCATCTTCATCCTGTATACAAGCCATTTCATTATTTCCTAAATAACTTAACCCGGAAATTTCATTAAGTATAGATGGTAATTCCCATTTTTCTTCAATAGTATAGGTTTTATTGCCATCATCAAAAGATATATAACTGTTGTTTTTAAAAGTCCAATATATAAGTCCGGCCAGAATAAAGATTGCAGCTATAATTCCAAAAATAATTCTATTCATTTTCATAACTATCCTAAAGTAGGTTTCTAAAATAGGTTTATTCTGAAGCTTTGCCTGCATAATTAATTATTATTAACAGAGTGCTTTAAAATTTAGCTTAAAAGATTGGCTGCAAACGGCGCTAAAACCTACTTAATTGTTAAAAATAAGTTAATTTAGTACTATTTATAGCATAGTACTGTAACAAACAAGATTCAGGACAGTCTATTAGATATAACCTTTAAAATTTATGAAATATGAAAACTTTTGAAACCATCAGCAGACCATTCTTTAATCAGGAAAAGAATAACACCAAGAAAAACTGGAGCAGTAAAAGACGCTATTTAAAATAACCTCTAAAAATTAGAAACCATGAAAACTTTCGAAACCATCAGCAGACCATTCTTTAATCAGGAAAAGAACAACACCAAGAAAAACTGGAGCAGTAAAAGACGCTATTTAAAATAATCTTTAAAAATTAGAAATCATGAAAACTTTCGAAACCATCAGCAGACCATTCTTTAATCAGGAAAAGAATAACACCAAGAAAAACTGGAGCAGTAAAAGACGCTATTTAAAATAACCTTTAAAAATTAGAAATCATGAAAACTTTCGAAACCATCAGCAGACCATTCTTTAATCAGGAAAAGAACAACACTAAGAAAAACTGGAGCAGTAAAAGACGCTATTTAAAATAATCTCAAAAAATTAGAAATCATGAAAACTTTACCGACCACCCGTCCATTTTTAAATCAAGTAAAAACCAATAATCGTAGCAACTGGGATATTAAACGTCGCTACTTTAAATCTTAAGATTATGAAAATTCACGAATATATAAACCGAAACTTTGCAAGCACCCGGGAAGCCCAATTATACGGCAAGAAACCAAGTAGTAAATTCCAGGAGAACTTTACCAGGAACAACTGGTGCTTAAACCATCAGCCTATTAGTTAATCTTAAAATAGATCCACTATGAAGTGTAATAAAACTTAGCCGGCACAATTTAATTTGTGACCGGCATTTTTTATATCTCTAAAATTCAATTTCTCTGAAAGTCTGAACTTTAAAAACTTAAATAATCTTTAAATATATAATCCTATTTGCATGGTATTTGTTTATTTGTAGCAATTAAACCTACTATGCTAAACAAGATTAAAAGAAATCCCAAAATAAAATGGGCTTTGATAGTGCTGGCAAGCCTTTTTACCATCTTCTTATTATTTTTTGCCAGTATTTATTTTGGAGCCTGGGGCGAACTCCCCTCCCCTACCGAATTAAAAGAACTTAAACAAAACAGGGCTACCGAAGTTTTGGCCAGCAATGGTGAACTTATTGGAAAGTTCTACGTTTTCGATAGGCAACCAATTACTTATAAAGAACTCCCTACACATTTAATTAACGCACTTGTAGCAACTGAAGATGCCCGGTTTTTTGAACACGATGGCATTGATAATCGAAGTCTTTTAAGGGTATTTTTTAAATCTATTTTGCTTCAGGACGAATCTGCCGGCGGTGGGAGTACCATAAGCCTTCAATTGGCCAAAAATATCTACGGGAGAAAAGATTATGGCCCATTAGGCATTGTTGTAAATAAATTCCAGGAAGCGATTATTGCTAAAAGACTGGAAGACGTATATTCAAAAGAAGATATTATCAGGCTTTATTTCAACACCGTTCCCTTTAGTGATAATACCTTCGGGATAGAGAGCGCGGCTATGAAGTTCTTCGGAAAACATACTTCAGAGATCAATCTTGAAGAAGCCGCCGTTTTAGTAGGAACATTAAAAGCTTCCCATTCATATAACCCCAGAATTTTTCCTGAAAGAAGCCGCTTGCGAAGAGATGTAGTCCTGGAACAAATGGGGAAATATGAATATTTAACTGAAGCTGAAGTTAAGGAAGCAAAGCAAAGAGAATTAGTGCTTAATTATAAGAATTACAGTCATGACAAAGGTTTGGCGCCATATTTTAGAGCACAGGTAAGAAAAGATGTAAGTCAAATCCTGGATACGCTTAAAAATAAAGACGGAAAGAAATTCAATATTTATAGAGACGGTTTAAGTGTGCACACCACCCTCAATTATAAAATGCAAACTTTAGCTGAAGAAGCTTTAAAAGAACATCTTAAAGATTTACAAAAACAGCACGAAGCGGCCTGGGGAACAGCTGCACCCTGGTTAACTAACCAGCAAATTGTAAAAGATGCCCTTAAAAAAACATCAGCCTGGAAAAGGCTCGAAAAAGAAGGGAAAAACGATAGTCAAATAATGGCGGAACTAAATAACACAAAGCCTATCGAATTATTTGATTACGACAAAGTTGAAACCAGAAATGTAAGCACTAAAGACAGTGTTGCTCATTATTTAAAATTTCTAAATGCCGGAATGTTGGCTTTAACACCTCAAACCGGTGCGGTGCAAGCCTGGGTTGGAGGGATAGATTTTGAATATTTTCAGTACGATCATGTTTCGCAAAGTAAACGCCAGGTTGGTTCTACTTTTAAACCATTTGTTTATACAGCCGCCCTGGAAAATGGTATAGAACCCTGTGAATATTTTTCAGCCAGGGAAGTAACCTATGCGAATGGCTGGACGCCTTCCAATTCTGGTAGCGATGAGGATGATCCTCATATGAATTATAACTTAAAGGAAGCCTTAAGTAAATCTATGAACACCATTGCGGTAAAAGTACTCATGGAAACCGGGATTGAAAATGTGGTAAACCAGGCTAAAGCTATGGGAATTAATTCAGAGCTACCGCAAGTACCGTCAATCGCTTTAGGAACAGCTTCTCTAAGTTTAACCGAACTAACCGAAGCCTATACTCCTTTTGTAAACGAAGGAAAAACTAGTAGGGCTTTTTATATCACAAAAATTGAAGATGGCGAAGGCAATATTTTAGCCGAATTTAAACCTGAAATCTCAAAAGATCGTTCTATTTCTGAAACCAACCGGAAGATCATGATAGAAATGATGAAGGCCACGGTAAACGAAGGTACCGCTACAAGATTAAGAACAACTTATGGTTTAAGAAACGATATCGCCGGAAAAACCGGAACAACTCAAAATAATAAAGATGGTTGGTTTGTAGGCATTACTCCTAACCTGCTTGCTGTAACCTGGGTTGGGTCTGACGATCATAGAATTGGTTTTAGAAATACCTATGTTGGGCAGGGAGCAAATTCAGCCCTACCGATTTTCGCAAAACTCATGCAAAAAATGAATAGCGAATCCGGTTTTAATGAAATAACCCAGGCGAGATTTAGACCCGTTTCCTCAGAAATTAAAGAAATGATGGATTGTGATCCTGAAAAGAGAGATGGCTTCTTTAAACGTTTATTTGGGGGCGGAGATAAAGATGAGCCGAAAAAACAGGAAAAAGAGGAAAAGAAGAAAAAGAAAGGCTTTTTCAAGCGTTTATTTGGCGGGAAAGACAAAAATTAAAAGAGACTGTTCCAAAAGTCTAAATTTCGTCAAGCTGAACTTGTTTCAGCTTCTAACTTGTTTTGATTAATAGAATATTAGAGAAAGGCATTTCTGTTACGAAAAGCAGTTAATCCAGGGAAAATCAACAGTGAATTCACATAAAAAAACCGGTGAATTTTACAATTGCACCGGTTAAATAATTTTAGATAGATATTTTTAGAATTCCTTATTGATAGCCATTCTTAGCTTTCGGGAATAATCTTCTTCTAACCAATCGCGATAATTCTTGGTACTTTTACTAATACAATAAGAGTACTGTTTAATTCTGGAAGAAATATCGTCTTTAAGTTCTTTAGCCAAAATTCGGGCATCAAAAACATCTTCAGAATTTTCTACGCACATTTTTACGTGTTGATCCATAGACCATTCTAAAACTGCTTTAGATCTTAATCCTTTTTTGATCACTTTATCGTAAGCCTCTTCCACATCAAAATCTACATCCTCGGTATTTGAAAACTGCTCTCTTATTTCCGGAGGCATCACGTATTTAAATTCTCGCTCTATTTCTTCATCACTCAATAGATTTTCAAAATAGAAATCTGGAGCTCTAAAAATTTGTTTCCAGTCTACCGGCGCACTCCATTCCCCAAATCGAGCCAGGTTATTACCCAGATCTATAACGTTGAATTCAGATTTTCCTGGCAGCACCCTGGAGCCACGTCCAATCATTTGAAAATAAAGGGTTAGTGATTTTGTGGCCCTGTTTAATACAATGGTTTCTACCGTAGGTTCATCAAAACCGGTAGTAAGAATACTTACCGAAGTTACAATGGCATCTGGGGTATGCTTGAACCATTTAAGAATATCTTTTCTATCTTGTTTACTGGTGGTATTGTCCAAATGCCGAATAGGTAAACCGGCATTTCTAAAGGTTTCATAAACTTCTATTGAAGTATTGATACCGTTATTAAATATTAGTGTTTTCTTTCCCCGGGAGCGCTCGTAATAAGCATTTAGCAGTTTTTCCTGCATGGAAATATTGGAATAAAGTTCCTCAGAAGATTTTACGGTATAATCTCCATTCATTCCAACCTTTAAACTGGTAAGGCCTACGTTATAACTATATGTATTTGCCCGGGCTAAAAAGCCTTTTTCAATAAGCGAGCCTATGGAATCACCAACGATTAATTCGCGGTAATTATCTTTCATAGGTAACTTGATATTAGAACTAAGTGGCGTAGCGGTTACTCCAAGAATAAAGCACTTTTCAAAAAATTTAAATAATTTTCTGAATGAATTATAATGGGCCTCATCTATAATAACCAGGCCAATATCCTTAATTTCTAATTTTTCGTCGTGCAAACGATTATTAAGGGTTTCTACCATAGCCACAAAGCACATATAGTCTTCCTGGTCTGGTAATTCTTTAACCTTAGAGTTTATAATCTTATTGCGCACGCCAAAACCATCCAGCATATTAGAGGTTTGCTTACACAACTCTATTCTGTGGGTTAGGATAAGCACTTTCTTTTGAGTTCGCTGAATATACTCCCTCACCATCTGCGAAAATATAACCGTTTTACCTCCACCCGTAGGCAATTGGTAAAGCAGGTTATAATGCTCAGGATGCTCATCTATCACATTAAAGATTTTGTCTATATCTTTTTGCTGATAGTCATAAAGTTCCTTATCAACTTTTTTGTCTTCTATTCCAAAGGTTTCCACCGCCATAATTTTTGTTCAAAACTGCAAGTTTGCAAAAATAGCTGATTTCTTAGGTTTAAAGAAATATTTAGGACAGAAATACGAATAAGCACCTTAAAAATGATTAAATTTAAGTGTCATTTTCCCTCCCTCCGGTAGGTTCATTTTTTCAAATTATGTGATTATGAAGCTGAAAGGAGGAGCAAACGGAATTGGTTATAATACCATAAGCAATAATATTCTTTTTAAGGATTTTGATCAAAACATCCTGTTAGATATTGCTTCAAATTTCGTTGAAGAAACCTGGCCGGCACACACTTGCAGTAATTGTTCCAACTTAAGGCACAAATTTCATATTATAATTTCTGGACGTTTAAAAGTATTCCAAACCGACAAAGAGACCGGCCGGGAGTTTACGTTATTTCTATTAATTCAGAATCAATTTTTTGATGTGATTTCTTTAGTTGATAACTGCAATCATAAGATTTATTACGAATCTTTGGAGGAAGTAAAAATGCTTTCCACTCCTACTATTACCATGCGTAAATGGTTAAAAATGTATCCCAGGCTTAATGAAAGATTACTTACCTATGTAAGTCAGCAACTCTTAAGCGTGGAAGATTACGCGGTTAATCATACTTTTTTTGATATTCCTGCCCGTCTTGCGAGGCTTATTTTAAAAAACCTTAATCATAAATCACAAAAATTAGAGTATATAAATGATCTCTCGAATGAAGAGATTGCCAATTTAATAGGCTCTACGCGGGCAGTGGTAAACAGGCATTTTCAGGATTTCAAAAAGGAAGGAATTCTAAAAATAGGTAGAAAAGAAGTAGAAGTTATTAACCTTCCTCTATTGCTAAAAAAAGCAACCAATCAATAATTAAATAAATAAGTTAAATATCGTTAAACTCTGGTTTAATGCTACTTAAGTAGTTTTACCTCGAGTAATGCTAGATTATCTTTGGTGTTCAATTATTTATTAATCTCTAAATGAAACTATTATGAAAAAGCTAATCTTAAGCTTATTGTGTTTTGCCATTGCGGGGATGGTTTATGCACAAGGTATTATTAAGCTAGACGAATTAAAGATGGAATTTAATCCTACATCTTTAGAAATCGATGAGTCTTCAAATTCCCTAACATTTAAGGTTAGCGAAGACTATATAGGGCAATTTCATGCGAACCCTTTGAAATACGCTAAACAAAACTTCAGTATTGAAGATTTTATTGAGGCCAACCAGGGTAAAGATTTTAATAAATACACCGTGACCTTTGTTACTAGCAAGGGTACTTTAAGGGTGCATTATAATGAAGATGGAGAAATCACTTCCAGCAGTCAGCGCTTTATAGATGTTAATCTTCCTTATAAATCTATTGTAGAAATTTTAAAAGCTAACGAAGGATATAAGATTATAAGTACTAAGCATTTAGCCTATTCAAAATCCAGCTGGACTCCTGATAAGGAATTTTACAAAGTAAAACTTGAAAATGGAAAAAACAGGAAAAATGTGAAAATGAATGTTAGCAGAGATGCCTCAGGCGTTGCGGTTGCTACTTTAGAATAAAACAGGGTTTTTATTTTTACTCCGGAAGTTGTGTTTATCAACTTCCGGAGTATTTTTTAGTCAAAAATATTAGAAGATAGATAACGGTCTCCACGATCGCAAACTATACTTACCACAATACCTTCCTCCAACTCGTTACATAATCTAACAGCGGCAGCAGTTGCTCCTCCACTGCTCATTCCAGCGAAAATGCCTTCTTCTGTAGCGAGCTTTTTGGTCATTGCCACAGCATCATCTTCGCTTACTTCCATAATACGATCTACCTTTTTTGGCGTAAATATTTTAGGTAAATAAGCTTCCGGCCATTTTCTAATTCCCGGAATTCGAGAATTATCGGTTGGTTGCACTCCTACAATTTGAATTTCTTTATTTTTTTCCTTCAAAAAGGTAGAAGTACCCATAATAGTTCCCGTTGTTCCCATAGAAGAAACAAAGTGGGTTACTTTATGCTTGGTATCGTTCCAAATCTCTGGGCCCGTAGTATTATAATGCGCCTGCCAGTTATCGTTATTACTAAACTGATTGATCATAAAATAATCGCCACCCGCCATTTTCTCTTCCGCATAATCACGGGCGCCTTCAATACCTCCATCGGCATCGGTAAGTGTAACTTTAGCACCATAGGCACGCATAGTTTGTACGCGCTCTATTGTGGAATTTTCAGGCATCACCAATTCAATATCTAGCTTAAAAATTCTGGCTACCATTGCAAGGGCTATTCCTGTATTTCCGCTAGTGGCTTCAATAAGCTTGGTTTCCCTGGTGATATCACCTCTATCTAAAGCGCTTTTAATCATATTATAAGCGGCGCGGTCTTTCACACTTCCGCCCGGATTTTGGCCTTCCAGCTTAAAATAAAGCTGAACCTTTGGATTATCAACTAAAGTTTGCGCTTTTACTAAAGGTGTATTTCCTATGAGATCTAATATGGAATCGTTCATTACTTACTCGTATTTTTTATATTGATTTGAGGAGTGTGGGAAACCATGGAATTTTTCGGCACAGAAGCGGTTAGCCACACATTTCCTCCAATGATACTATTGGCTCCAATAGTTGTTTCCCCGCCTAGAATAGTGGCGTTGGCATAAATAGTCACATTTTTTTCTATGGTAGGATGCCTTTTAATATTTTTTAAGTTACGATCTACATACAGTGCTCCAAGCGTAACTCCCTGGTAGATCTTTACATTATCTTCTATAACTGCAGTTTCTCCAATAACTACTCCTGTTGCATGATCTATAAAAAATGGAGTACCAATTTGAGCACCGGGATTAATATCGGTCCCTGTGAGTCCGTGGGCACACTCGGTCATTAAACGTGGTACAAGCGGAAGTCCGAATTTATAAAACTCATGACTAAAGCGGTAAATAGCAATGGCAAAAAATCCTGGGTAAGAAAGAATAACCTCTTCTATAGAATTTGCCGCAGGATCGTTTTTTGAGATCGCTTCGGCGTCTTTATTGAGTTTTTTTAAGATTCCGGGTAACATATCCAAATAATCCTGCCAAATGTCTCTACAGGGCGTATCTGGCTTCCAGCAAACCAGGTCTGCCAGTTCTTCAAAATCTTTTCCTAATTTCTTGATGTTCTCCTCTACCGGCGTCTCTTCATCAAACAACGTGTAAAAAAGATTTTTGGTAAAAGCTTCGGTTTTTTCTTTTATACTGAATTTTAAATTCGGTAGTTTTTTCTGTGCTTTTATCTTCTCTATAACTTCACTCTGACTCATTTAAAACTGCAATTTTAGAATGATATTCTTTGTTTTATTTCAAATGTAAACAATAGCAAATCAAATTGCATTTAAATTATTATAAATGCTTTCAATAAGCTTATATGATTTCTATTAGGTTTTTATTTTTTAGAAATTCAAAGACAAGTTAACAATTTCACAATTAACTAAAAACCAGATCCTTATATTCATATCTTTATTATGTTAATCAATTAAATTTAATAAAATGGCACAGCCAGGAAAACACAAAATGGAAGATGCAAAGAAGGAGCCCAAAAAACAGGCAGCACCTAAAAAGCAACCAGCCAAACACGAAAAATCCAAAAAATAAATTGGATTAAGTTTTAAATGAAAAAAACGTCAGGCCACCTCAAAAGGGTGGCTTTTATATTTTATAGGAATTTAAAGCTATTGGCTATTAAATTTTTTCTCTGTAAGCTTACCTTTGCCACTTTGAAAATTTTGAAAAACATACTTTGAAGGAATATTTTAATTTTTTAAGCGGAAATTTTAAGAAAGTTAGTTTTGGATGGTTGCTTACCTTTTTATCAAGTTTTGGCCAAACCTTTCTTGTTTCCCTATATGTTCCCGAAATTGTTAAAGCCTTTGCCATTACCGAAGGAACTTTTGGTGCCATATATGCCGGTTGTACCGTAGCGGCTTCAATAATTATGTTAAGCGTTGGCCATACCGTAGATCATAGACCGGTAAAAAAAGTTACGGCCTTTACCGTCTTGAGCCTGGGACTATCCA
Organism: Salegentibacter mishustinae; assembly: GCF_002900095.1. NCBI lineage: Bacteria > Pseudomonadati > Bacteroidota > Flavobacteriia > Flavobacteriales > Flavobacteriaceae > Salegentibacter > Salegentibacter mishustinae. The sequence continues at coordinate 1,547,743 of NZ_LLKN01000002.1, forward strand.
GTATTTTATTGGGACTTTCCTATCATATTGCGTTACTTTTCGTGGCTTTAATCGGACTTAGGCTATGCGGCCAGGGGCTAATGAGTCATATAAGCATGACCATTATCTCTAAGTATTTTGATAAAAACCGCGGAAAAGCACTTAGTATTTCCTCATTAGGATATTCAATGGGAGAAGCTGTGTTCCCAATAATTATCACGTCAATAATAGCCTTTTTTGATTGGCGCATTGCCGCAATTGTTAGTGGTGTGGCTTTATTATTATATTTAATAAGGTTGAAGTTTACTAATCTCCTGGATTTTGACAAACAACTTTCTACCGAAGGAAAACCATCTACCTGGTCGCTTCTAAAAGGTTACAAAGGTGTAGTTTTCGATAAGCGCTTTGGCATTATGATGCCTGCCAGTTTTATTTTAAGTTTCACAAACACGGCTATCTTCTTTTATCAATATGTTTTTGTGGAAGATAAAGGTTGGTCACCACAACTCTACGCTACTTTTTTCACGGTTTATGCGATTTCGAGATTTTTATTCTCCCTACTGGGTGGAACCTGGGTTGATAAATTTAGTGCTAAAAAAATGTTCAGGATTTATCTTATCCCAATGACCTTAGGTTTAATCCCTTTTGCATTAATGGATAGCATTATTGGAGCACTTCTATTTTTAATTACTGCAGGAATTACCGGCGGAATGGCAGGCACAGTTAAAACTTCTCTTATTGCCGAAATTTACGGAACCGAAAAAATGGGCGCCATAAGAAGTGTGTTTACGATGTTTATGGTAATTAGTACTGCTTTAGGTCCTTTGCTGGTTGGATTTATGATTGATGGTAATTTCGATTTTAGTACTATTATCCTTCTATTATTTGCTGCGATGCTATTAATTAGCCTAAACTCACAACGAATAAAGAATATCACAAAAGTCTCAACGCTTTAAACTAAAGGATCCTATAAGGGTTTTAAAACCCTCAATTATAATGTGATACCAATAATCGTTAGATGGAAGAGCGCGGCTTTCTAAGGTACCATTCCAATTAAAAGTTTCCCCTGTTCCCGCTTTTAATAATTTTCCATAACGATCAAAAATTCTTATTTCTGAAGAAGGAAAATATTCGAGCCCGTGTATGCTGAAGGTATCATTATAACCATCCCCATTAGGTGTTATAAATTTTGGAATCACAATATGAGGAAATTCCCTGGTTACCGTATTACAGGCAGAAAGATCACGCATATAAATCGTATAAATTCCACCGGGAACAGCAGTGAATATATTTGAAGTTTGATAAGAATTACCGTCTAAAGAATATTCAAAATCCCCTTCATTCGCAGGAGTTACAATAATATTCCGCAAATCGGAATTCACGCTTTCAATCGCCGCAATATCTACCTGGTTAACTTCAAAATTCTTCGCGGTAGAACAACCTTCGGCAGTGGTAAGAATCACACTATAATTCCCGGGTGTATCTATTTCAATTTCTTCTGTAGTCTCGCCGGTAGACCATTCGTAAGTAAGTCCCGCCAAACCAGCCTTCAGAATAAGATTTCCACCATTACAAAGCTGTAAAACTTCATCATCTACCTGCGGACTTTCGTTTATAGTAAAATTAATAGCTATTCTTGAACTGGGTTCACACTCAAAGCCTTCATTAATAGCTTCAACATAATAAACCCCTTCTGATTCTGGTAAATAGGAATCGGTATTTTCGGCGATAAGGTTATTATTTTCATCATACCAATTTGCGGTTTCATTTTCTTCAACTTCTACACTCAATTCAGGAATTTCCTCGTCGCTACAAATACTAACATTGCCATCACCTTCCGGTGGATTAGGAGTCTCTAGAATATTTACAGTAAAGATCTCCGAGACAGAACTGCATAAATTAGTGTTTAAATTCACTGGATCTTCAGCCACTTTTACCCTAAAATATCGAGTTGTATTTAAAGCTGAAGTATTGTAAACTTCATCATTTTCACCCGGTATATCGCTCCAATTTTCATTATCATTACTTTCCTGCCATTGGTATGCGTGTGAGTTGTATACCGAAAAATCTGGCGTAGCTTCAAGGCTAAGACTTACCGGAGCATCTTCAGCACAAACGTCTAATCTGTTAATTCCATTTTCTGAAGTTACTGTAGTAAGATCGCCGCAAGACCTAAAGATTATATCATCTATAGCCAGGTCATTTCCGCAGCCGCCTTCTCCATTATTAAACATTTTAAGAATAACTTCCTCCTGCCCTGGTTCAGTTTGAAAAGTAAGCGCATATTGCTCCCATTCGGGGGAATTTAGCGAGGGAATATTCTCGGTGTTTCCTTCTTTTAATAAATTGGAATCGGTTTCGTCCCAAATCTCAAACCGAACATTTATAGGAATTCCTCCATTTTCACAAACCATACTGGACCTATCGTAAACATTCATTAAAAAAGCTGAAAACTCATAAGTGGTATTTTCGCAAAGTCCGGAAATCTCTGTTCGGTAAAAACGGCCGGAATTGAATGAAGCATTTACAATTAAAGCATTACGGTTAGAAATCGTATTAAGTGGTAAACTCGAATGCCAGGAAGTAATAAAATTCCCGATCTGGTTGGATACCGTATACTCCCCATCTTGAGGATCCTGGTTTACATAGCTATAATTGGTAGTGCCTAACGGAAGTTCTGTAGCGGCTTCAAAATCTTCGTGAAAAATGGGATCGCCCTTACTGCCTTCACAAAAACCTAGCTGGGCATAACTGTAATTGCAAAGAAGAAGTAAAAAGAAAAGAAGTGAAAATCTCATTTTCTCAAAAGTACGTAATTACGGTGCATCCTGAAATTGCATTTCAATTTTTTCAAACCTGTAAGCATTAGGCCAGTTCTGGCTTTCGGCTTCGGCAGCAATTTTTAGAATTCTAAGTTTGAATTCTGCTAAAATTCCTTCCTTCAGAATAAACTTCACGGCTTCTTCAAAAGATTTGAATATACTTTTACAGAAAGCCTCTTTTAAATTGCTTTTTTCCTCAGCAAAGGTTTGGGCAATTTCAATATTGAAAAGCATTAGATCTGCGGTTAAATGCGGTTCTACACCAAGTTGCTTAAAATGTTTGATTTCTTTTTGCGCAACAGATCTTCGGGCTTTTGGTTTACGCCTGGTTTCCGGAAAATATTCTTTAGAAATCTTTAGTTTAGACTTTCGCATTAATTCTTCTTCCCTTGGATTAAACACAAAATCGTAAAAAACTTTTACAGGCTTAAAACGCTCATAGAGATCTACGATTTGCTCCTCCAATTGTTCTTTGTCTAAATCCTGGAGGTATTTTTTTAACTGGCGTTTACTCATTTAGCTGAATTTTGTTTTCGCTATGGTTTTTTGAAGATTTTCTGAAATTTCTAATAACCATTGTACCTGGCTGCTCACCAGTTGCGCTTCCTGCAATCTCAGTTGTACATCTCTTTGATCATTTTCGGGCTCTTCTTTTAATTGATTTTCCCTTTCTGCAAGTAGCTTTTTATAGGTTTTAAGTAAAGCTGAAGCCGCCTTTTCGGTTCGGGCAGGATCAAGGTCTTTTAACTCCTGAGTGTCTTCGAGACCTTTTTTAGCATTTTCCAGGTTTGTACAAATATGAGAAACAAAAATCTCGAAATTTTTGGAAGCAGCTGTAGTTTTATGGTTTTGAATAAAGGTTCCCAAAGAAGCCAAAGCCGAAAGGAAAGTTTGATTTAAGCCCACAATTTTATAAAGTTGGCCCAATTCTTTTTGTTTGAATTTTGGCTCCTGTGTCATTCTTTGAAAAGACGCGCTTAAATTCCCCATTTCCAGAAATGCTTTTTTCCTTGAAAGTTTATAAGACGTTGGTAAAGTTCCTTTCTCGTGGTAAAAATTATCAATTTCTTCCAGGTATTTTTTATTTGCGCTAATACTTTCTTTAATCACACTCTTAATGTGTTGTGACTCCCAGGCCGGCCACAGCAGAAGATTTCCCAGGGCAGCCAGGCCGGCTCCCAAAATAGTATCTATAACCCGAAACTGAATTACATTGAAAACATCTGATTTTAAAAGCGAGTAAATAAAAATAATACTTAGCGTAATAAACACCGCCGCGGTACGATAATTTCGTTGTAATAATGAAAAAGCCAGCGTAAGGGAAAACAACCCAAGAATACCATAAACAACCTGGTTTTTAATTACAAAAACAATTCCCAGGGCAATTACAGCGCCTATTAGTGTTCCTACAATTCGCTGTTTAGATCTATCTTTGGTAAGTCCGTAATTAGGACGCATAATCACTACGATGGTAAGGATTATCCAGTAAGCGTTTTCAAATGAAAAATATAATCCGATGCTAAACCCTATTAAAACTACAATGGCAAGCCTTAGAGAATGTTTAAAAATTGGAGAACCAAAATTAAAGTTCTCTACAAGTAGTTTGGGGTCATAATCCTGCGGAGTGATAAACTGTGAAACTTCTTTATTTTTTAATAAACCCGGTTCCCGAGTATCTAAATTATGTAAAACCCTTACTATGGTATTGATCTTTTGTCCCTGTTTTTCTAAATAATCGAATAGATTTTGAAGTAGAAATGCCTTTTCGGTATTTTCTGAAGAAATAAGCATGCGCACTTCTTTAAAGTTTTCTTCTATTCCTCTTAAATACTCCCGAATTTCTTTGGTGGAAGATTCTTTCTTCTTCTCAATAATTACCGAAATTTCATCCAGCTGAAAAGCGATCTTTTTAATTAGTTTTTTAAAGCGTTCCAGTAATTCCCGGTCTTCCCCCAGGACTTCATCCATCTTTTTATAATCTACCGGATTGGCCATCGCCAACTCTAAAATATCTACCAATTCTATAAAAATTAGCAGTCTTTTACGCGCATAATTGGAATTCCCGGAAGCACGCCTGGCGGTAATGAGTAAATTCCGAAGACTTTCGTGTTTCTCATTAAGATCACTTTGAAGTAGAAATAATTCTTTCTGAAGTTTTTCTCTTTCGGCGGTTTCGGTAAGTAAATGCGCCCTTGTTTTCAGGTATTTGGCAGTTAGCTCCAGACATTCGGCTAAAAGTTGCTCCGTATGGTGTTTCGGGTTTATGGAAGTCCAAAGATTACTCAAGAGTAAATACCACAAACCGCCACCTGTAATAAGAAGGCCTCTTTCCCACGGAAGAATTTCAGTAGAGATATTCGCAAAACTCAATACAATGGCGAATAAACCAGCAAAAGCCACCAGGGAAGCTCTAAAACCATAAACAGCCAAATAGGCAATGCCGAACATTAAAAGGCCTAAAAGTGGCAAAACCAGCCACAGGTATGCCGAAGCATAAGCCATAATTACAGAAACAATTCCGGCAAGTGAGGCTGCTATAATTACTCCAATATTTCTGTGTCTAAAACTTCCGGGGATATCACTGGGTGAACTTAATAAAGCGCCCATTGCCAGGACGGTGCCTATCTCAAAATTTCCCAACCAAATAAAAATTCCAACGGGTGAACCTATAGCCACTGTAAGCACCATAGCTTTAGAAAAGTCAGTGCTTCTTAGGTATTTGAGGAATTCCTGCCAGTAATTAGGGATAATATTGGGCAAATCTTATGCTTTTATTTCGGTAAAGTTACGGTGTATTATAGATTATCAACCAATACTTTAAGAAATGATAACATTTGCTCGATAATCGAGACTTAAATACGGCAGGACCTATCTAAATATCATTTCCATCATTCCGGCATTTGATGCTTGTTCAGAACTAATTTTTAAAAAATTCATTATAGTTCTTATTAGAGGTAATGATTTTAAGTTTAAATTAATAAATGTGAGTTGCAGGGTTCTGATCTTCGCAGTAATTTAAACAGTAAATGAAATCTCGAAATATAAAATAGGAGATCAATAAATTAAAATAAGATTTAAGATGAATAAGAGCATACTATTAAAAAACCGACCAAAAGGAAAGCCAGCGCTTTCAGATTTTGAAATTATCGAAATTGAAAAGCCTTCACCTAAAGATGGAGAAATTTTATTGCAGACGAAATATATTTCGGTAGATCCTTACTTACGCGGAAGAATGCGTGATGAAGAATCTTATATTCCTCCTTTTGAATTAAACAAGCCCATAGAATCTATGTTGGTTGCTGAAGTTATTGAAAGCAAAAACAAGGATTTTAAGACTGGAGATGTTGTGAGCGGAATGTTGAAATGGGAACTTTTTCAAAAACACACGGGTGAAAATTTGAATAAAATTGACACTAATTTGGCCAAACCAAGTGCCTACCTGGGCATTTTAGGTTTAACCGGTCTAACCGCTCATTTAGCATTGAAACATATTGGAAAACCTGAAAAAGGAGAAACTCTTGTTGTTTCAGGAGCCGCCGGTGCCGTAGGAAGTGTGGCCGGACAAATTGGAAAAATTAAAGGCTGCAGAGTTGTTGGAATTGCAGGAAGTGATGAAAAGATTGATCATATAAAAGAGAAATTCGGCTACGATGCAGGGATCAATTATAAAACCACAGACAATATGCAAAAAGCCATTGAGAAAAATTGTCCCAATGGCGTAGATGTTTATTTCGATAATGTAGGTGGTGAAACCCTGGACGCAGTAATGATGAATATTAATCGTTTTGCCCGAATTATAAATTGTGGTGCGATTTCTATTTATAACGAAAAAGGTATGCCAACCGGACCGAGACTTGAAGGTATTATGATCAAAAAAAGTGCTTTAATGCAAGGCTTTTTAGTGCGTAATCATTTTGAAGAATTTGAAAGTTCTATTAAAGAATTAGCAGGATGGTTAAATGAAGGAAAGCTTAAATACGATGAAACTATTGTAAAAGGTTTCGATAAAACTCCGCAGGCATTTCTAGATCTTTTTGAAGGAAAAAACACCGGAAAAATGGTGGTTGAAATCTAGAACATTTAAAAAAGCAGACCTAAAAAAAAGCGTGTTTGGCAATTCTTCCAAACACGCTTTTTTAATTGATAAGGAGCTTAATTTATTGCTCCTGTTCTGTTGGCATGATATATACATCATTAATGTTAGCTCTTTTAGGCTGACTTAAAGAATAATAGATTGCTTCAGCAATATCTTCTGCCTGTAGTGGAGTTAACTCTTTAAACATTGGCTCCATATCTTTCTTGATCTCATCATCGGTAATGGTATCTGTTAATTCTGTAGACACAAATCCTGGATCTATTGAAGTTACGTTTATTCCGTAATGAGGAGCTAATTCTGCTCTAAGTCCTTCAGTAAACATTTTTACCGCTGCTTTGGTAGCGCAATAAACAGCTCCACCAGGGTAATATTTATGTGCTGCACTAGAAGAAATATTAATAATATTTCCGCTTTTTTGCTCCATCATAGTTGGTAGCACTGCAGAAACACCATTGGTTACTCCTTTAATATTTACATCTATCATCTTATCCCACTCATCGGTATGCAGATTCTTAACGTAAGAAAGTGGCATTAAACCGGCGTTGTTTATAATTCCGTCAATGCTTCCAAATTCTTCTAAAGTTGAGGAAACAACTTTTTTAAAATCTTCTTTGTTAGTAACATCTGCCGGAACAACTAAAGCCATTCCACCATTTTTAACGATCTCATCTTTTAAAGAATTTAATCTATCTTCACGGCGTGCACTTAATATAACATTAGCGCCTTCCTGAGATAATTTTTTAGCGGTAGCTTCTCCAATTCCACTAGAAGCACCGGTTATAATAATTGTTTTTCCTTTAATACTCATAATCTAATTTTTTTTGGTTTTACTCAAAATTAATGCAGAGTATAGTAACCACCCAGCAATTTTAGATTTTTAGTATGGGTTTAACTGCATAGGCTAACATGCATCAATATTTGACTCTAAAAGCTCTTAAAAAATTGGGAAAATTAGTCTTGTAAATACTCGGTGATTTCTTTTACGGTAGCCCGGGCACTACGTCCCACGCCAATTAAAGTAGCAGAAGCGTAGCCGGTCCACCCACCATAACCCACTAACCAAAGTCCGGTAATATTATTAGCTCTGGTTCCATCTGTTTTAATTTTACCCTTAGCATCTGGTTCCACCAATTTGTTTAAATGATCTGTAACATAATGAAAACCGGTACACCAAATTATAAGGTCAAAATCCTCTTTTGTTCCATCTTCCCAAATTACGCCATTCTCGGTAAACTCGGTGAAACTCCCTTTGGTTTTAAGCACGCCCCTTTCCCGGGCTTCCTTAACTGTGGGCACCATAAGGATATTACCAAGGTTATAAGCTGCGGGATCAAATTTCTTTCCTTCTTTTTCGGCTTTATATTTTGCAGTGGCCACATTAAAAAGTACTCTGCCATCTACATCGTCTGGCAAATATTCGGGATCTTTTAAAGTTGCCCAACTGGTATTCGTTACTTTAGAAACTTCGGCTAAAATTTGTGCTCCGGAATTTCCTTCCCCAACAATAAGCACCTTCTTATTCTCAAGCTTATCGGTATTTTTATATTGAGCTGAATGAATTTGTTTTCCGCGGAAAATATCTATTCCTTTTACTTTCGGAATAAATGGCGCTTTCCAGGTTCCGGTTGCTGAAATTACTGTTTTTGCTGAAAAATCTCCTGCTGAAGTTTTAAGCTTAAAAACACCTGATTCTTTTTCTACATTTTCAACTTTTACCGGACGCTTCACCGGAAAATCATAACGTTCTTCGTACTTGCACAAATAATTAATTACGTGATCCTTGGGCGGAAATCCATCCTCGTTCTTAGGCATTAACCAACCGGGAAGCGAAGACTGATCTGCCGGAGAAAAAAGCCGCAAAGAATCCCAGGTTTTTTGCCAGGCACCACCACAGTTTTCCTGCTCATCAAGTATTAAATAATTCAGTTTTGTTCGTCTTAAATAATAAGCACAGGCGAGTCCGCTTTGGCCGCCTCCAATTATTATAACGTCGTAAACTTCAGCCATTATGCTAATTTTTCTTTAGGATAATATTTCTGTTTCAACCAAAACGCTACACTTACTAAACCAATTAAAACCGGAACTTCAACCAAAGGCCCAATGACTCCTGCAAAAGCCTGGCCGCTATCAATTCCGAAGACAGCAATTGCTACGGCTATGGCAAGTTCAAAATTATTCCCGGTTGCGGTAAATGAAATAGAGGCATTCTGCTTATAACCTGCACCGAAATATTTAGAGACAAAAAAGCTTATAAAAAACATCAGAATAAAATAAACTACCAGCGGAATAGCAATTAAAACAATATCTACCGGGATCTCCACGATGGTTTCACCTTTTAGGCTAAACATCACTAAAATTGTGAACAAAAGCGCAATAAGCGTTAGCGGTGAGATTGCCGGAAGAAATTTTTCTTTATACCAGGCTTCGCTTTTGGCTCTAACTAAAATAACCCGACTTAAATAGCCCGCCAGGAATGGAATACCGAGATAAATAGCAACGCTTTTAGCAATTGTACCAATAGAAATGTCTACAATAGCGCCTTCAAACCCAAAATATGGCGGTAAAACGGTGATAAAAATCCAGGCATAAAAACTATAGAAAAACACCTGAAAAATGCTGTTTAAAGCAACCAAACCAGCACCATATTCGCTGCTTCCTTCCGCGAGATCGTTCCATACTAAAACCATAGCGATACAACGGGCAAGGCCGATTAGAATAAGTCCAACCATATATTCGGGATGATCCTGGAGAAAAATTATGGCGAGAAAGAACATTAAAATGGGGCCTATAATCCAGTTTAGTAATAAGGAGACACTAAGAATTTTTACATTTTTAAAAATCTTAGGTAAATATTTATAATTCACCTTGGCTAAAGGCGTATACATCATTAAAATTAAACCTATGGCAATAGGGATATTTGTTGATCCAACGCTATAGGAATCTATAATCCCGGCACTTTGTGGCATATAATAGCCAATGGCTACCCCTATAAACATTGACAGGAAAATCCATACTGTAAGATATTTATCGAGGAAATTCATCTTTTTTCGAGCCATAACAAAAAGAATTTTTTATTCTATAAGTAAGATTTGAGTTGAAATTTTGGATACCCAGTTATTGCTTTAGCAACACTCATCGTTAGGAGAAATATTAGAATCAAGAAAAGTGGCAAAAAGTTCTTTGACATGGTTCCATTTTTCAGGGTTTATACAGTAACAAACCCGGGTTCCTTCTATATCTCCTTTTATAAGTCCTATGTTTTTCAGCTCCTTTAAATGCTGTGAAATTGTAGGCTGCGCCAATCCCACTTCCTGAACCAGGTCGCCGCAAATACAGGATTTTGATTTTATAATTTCCTGTAGAATGGCAATTCTGGCAGGATGTCCCAGAACCTTAGCGATTCCCGCCAGTTCGTTTTGCAAGGGGCTAAATATTTCCGATTTTGTAAGACCCATTTTAATTGTTTATTGCAATATTACGATAAAAGAAATGATAAAAAAAGAGGCTGTCTGGAAAGTTCATAAAATTGTCCTCCTGAATTTATTTCAGGATATAAAATGTTTATAGTTAAAACAAATTAGAAGCTGAACCAAGTTCAGCTTGACAAAAATTATACTTTTCAGTCAGCCTCAATTTATGTTATTTAAAAAATTATTTTTTAGGTGGTTGCGATGGTCTTACCTCTATCTTACTTGGTAAGGTACGCTTATTCATTTTTAAAAGATCTACCACTAATTCCCCAATATCTTCGGGTTGAATTTTCCAGGCATCTTCTGCATTTGGAGTGTGATCGTTAAAATGAGTAGCCACAGAACCCGGCATAATGGTACTTACATTAATTCCTTTTTGTCTAAGATCTAACATCACCGCCTGGGTAAAACCTGTTAAGCCAAATTTACTGGCATTATAAGCCGCTCCTCCTGCAAAAAAGTTAGTTCCCGCAAGACTGGAAATAGTAATAAGATATCCTTTAGATTTTTCTAAAGCAGTTAAACTGGACTTTACGCTATAAAAAACTCCTGTTAAATTGGTATCTATTGTTTCCTGCCATTTCTCTGGAGATAATTCGTCTATAGATCCAAAATGTCCAATTCCAGCATTGGCCACCATTACATCAAGTTGCCCAAATTTATCTATTGCCGCCTTTACGGCTTTTTCCTGACTTTCGTAATTTCTAACATCAGCTTCAAGACCTAAGGCGTCAGTTGCGTTTAGTTCTTTAGCGGCTTTTTCAGCAGCATCTTTAGAACGGCTTGTTATGGCTACTTTCATTCCCAAATCTAAAAGTGATTGGGCCACGCCGTATCCAATTCCTTTACTTCCACCGGTTATAAATGCAACTTTTCCTTTTAATGAACTCATAGTATTTTTTATTTTTTTGATTGAGTTAAAGCTACTAAACAATGTAATTTTGCTGAAATCTATAGAACTAAGATATTGTTAATTTTAATCGAACTGGAACAGGCGGGTTTGTCGCCCATTATTTTTCGGTTTAAATAATCTTTATTACGATGCCCATGCTTATTACCTAATTGATTTGCACTTAATTTCTTTGTTAAAATGTTTTATAAAACCACGAAAGCAGTACATTTGCAAAAAATAGTATAACCTGATTAACTTATTTTCTCTTGAATAATATTAAAGCCCAAAAATTACTCAATAAGATTCAGCGTGATTTAATGCGCAACGGAATTATTACCAACACTTTGGTAAACGACCTGAAAGAATTAAGACCCCTTGTAGTAGAAGAAGGGCAGCCTTTACTGGCTAAAGTGATTAGGTTAACCTATGAACACGTAGAAGCTTACGATTCTTTTAATATCGCCATCCCCGGGGATGATCCGGTAGAAGAAGGAGAAGAAGCTCCGGTACAGGAAGAAACAACCGGGCAGGAAAGCCTGGATTATTTACTTTCGTTAATGGCCGACCCTTCCAACCGTGTAAATGAAATTGAATTGCGTGAATACGTAAACGCATTCAATGAATATGCTGAAGAAAATTAGATCGTAACTTTTAAAAGTATTGCGGCCTGATATTTGAAAGATATCGGCATAACATCTTATTGAAATATCTAGATAAGAAATAACTTTTTGGGGTAATCCCACAAGACGCTAAGTTGAGATAACTAAAAGATTCGGCATATATGTCGAGACATTTATATCTCACTTAGTAAGTAAATTACTTCGGAGCAAGCTCTCGAAGCACTATTATTGAAAAATATAATTTGATTTCGAGGCGAGCCTCGGAGCGTTCAATCTCGATTATCGAATAAATTGCTAAAGGAGAATTTGATGAAGAAAGATGCGAAATCTAAAAAGAAGTCGCGCATACGCTTGTTACACCAGTATTATAGTTATACCGGTTTTTATAGTTTTGTCTGGAAAAGCGTTAAAAAGGCAATTTTACCTATCGTTCTATTTATAGCTGCACTTTGGGCTATAGATAGGTATGTTCTTGATATAGAACAAATGCTGATTACGGTTACCGAAACTTATTCTCCATTAGGTATTATTAGTGTCTTCTTTGCTTCAGAATCCTTACTGGGATTAATTCCGCCAGAATTATTCATCGCGTGGTCCGGTAAATCTGCAAGTCCTATTCTATACCTTTCTTTATTAGCGCTTGCCTCCTATTTAGGTGGAGTCATATCTTACTTTATGGGAAGATGGATGACCAAAATTCCTGCAGTACACGAAGCTATTGAAGTAAAAATGGCGCAGCATATTAAAAACACTCGAAAATGGGGTGGATTTCTAATTATTGTAGGAGCTTTATTACCTATTCCTTTCGCAATGACGAGTATTGCGGCGGGTATTATCAAATTTCAATTCCCCAGTTATTTAATGTTTGGTTTATTACGCTTTGTGCGTTTTTACCTTTATGCATTGGTGATTTTTGAAATGGTCTAAAAGTTTAAACTTTTCCCAAGTTTTCTTCTGTCTAAGATCAAAATCATAATTTTAAGCAACTAACCTTAAAATTATATTTAATATGGATTCTAAATTGAAGAAAATGGCTCGCGTTGGCTATGTTGCCAAAGCTACCGTTTACGGGATTACGGGAATACTTACCTTTATGGCCGCTTTTAATATGGGCGGGCAAAAATCAAGTAAATTACAGATCATTGAATTTTTAGAAAAGCAACCTTTTGGTAATGCTTTACTTGTTTTAATTGGCCTCGGCTTACTATGTAATGCAGCCTGGAGATTTATTCAGTCTTTGAGTGACCCTGAGAATATTGGAGATGACAAAAAAGGCAAGGGTAAACGAGTAGCATACTTTATAAGTGCTGTTATTTATTTAGGTTTATCTGTTTATGCCTTTATGACGCTGATAAACGCCGGTTCTTCTAGCGGAAGTTCTGGAGGCGGACTCACAGGAACTCTTGGGGTTGTAGTTTTTGCAGTAATTGGCGCCGGACTGGCCATAGCCGGTATCTTTCAGTTTAAAAAAGCGAAAACCAAAGAGTTTTTACAAGATTTTGGCTATGATTCTATTAGCGATGAAAAGAAAAGAAAGACCATTAAAAATACCGGTTATCTTGGCTTGATTGCACGTGGAATTATCTTTGCCGTGCTGGCTTATATCTTTATAAGAGGAGCCCTGGCATCAAATACTTCAAATATGAAAGGTACTACCGATGCATTTTCATTTTTACAGGAATCACAATATGGCTCATGGTTAATGGGAGTAGTAGCTGCCGGTTTTGTTTGTTATAGTATTTATGTTTTCATGCTGGTCAGGTATAGAAAATTTAAAGCATGATGTTTTGTTAAACCCCTACCAAGAACTCGTTAAAACTAATTATTGGACTGATATTTCTATGTAATTTCGATTGAAATAACCAATAAAAAAATAATTATGTTAACGATCATTTTGAATATTCTATTACCGCCATTAGCCGTATTTATGAAACACGGTTTAGGCGTAACCTTTTTAATAAGTTTATTACTAACCGCGCTAGGATGGATTCCAGGTGTAATTCACGCTTTTATTGTGAATGGTACGCGGTAAGTTATAAGGAAGGCATAAAAAAGGTCTGGAGAAATCTCCAGACCTTTTTTTATGTTTAAAATTTAATGATAAAACTAATTATCTTCTTTTTCTCTTCTCACCACTTCTTTTTGCCAATCCCAGGCGCTTTTTAAAGCTTCGTCTAAATGCTTTTCAGTTTTCCAACCCAATTCTTCGTTGGCCTTTTTGGTATCGGCGTAGGCGGCAACAATATCGCCTTCTCTTCTACCTACAATTTTATAAGGTAGTTTTTCTCCTGTAGATCGCTCAAAAGAATTAATAACTTCTAATACCGAACTTCCTTTTCCTGTTCCAAGGTTAAAAACTTCAAAATTCCTCTTTTCCCTATTTTGTTGAAGTCGTTCTAAAGCCACCACGTGGGCTTTTGCCAGGTCTATAACGTGAATATAATCACGTATACAAGTACCATCTTCGGTTGGATAATCATCTCCAAATACCGAAAGTTCTTTTCGTTTTCCAATGGCGGTTTGGGTAATAAAAGGAATTAAATTTTGCGGAGTTCCTATGGGTAATTCTCCAATTTCTGCACTTGGGTGGGCTCCAATAGGATTAAAATATCTAAGGGAGATCGCTTTAAAATTCTTATTTATTTTAGCCGTATCAGTGAGGATCTCCTCCCCTATTTGCTTAGTATTTCCGTAGGGAGATTCAGCTTTTTTAACCGGTGCATTTTCGGTAATAGGCAAAGTATCGGCCTGGCCATAAACGGTACAGGAAGAACTAAAAATAAAATAAGCATTATCTTTTTGCTGTAATTCCTGAAGCAAATAAATTAAACTAGATAGGTTGTTTTCGTAATAAAGCAAAGGATTTTCAACACTTTCACCAACCGCCTTAGAAGCAGCAAAATGAATTACCCCTTCAATATCGGGATATTTTTCAAAAAAATCTTTTACTTCGTTTTTATTACGAAGGTCTATATTTTCAAAAGCCGGGGTCTTTTGTGAGATTTTAGTAATTCCCGCAAGCACATCTATAGAAGAATTAGACAAATTATCTATAATCACTACTTCGTGACCTTTTTCCTGAAGTGCTACCACCGTATGAGAACCTATAAAACCAAGTCCGCCGGTTACCAATATTCTAGAGCTCATTTTTTATCTTTTAATTTCATTGCAAATTAAAAAAAAGGAATTTCTTAAACCTGCCAAAAAATATTAATTCCTATCATTAAATATTTTAAGGAAAACAGCATTCTAAAACACTAAATTCTCTATAAAACCTATCTTTGCAATCTAAATTTTAAATTATGTCCCTCGAAAAGCAAAAAAAAGTTTTTAAATACGTGAGTATCCTGGAAGGACTTTCTTTCCTTTTATTACTATTTATCGCAATGCCGCTTAAATATATTTGGAGTATGCCGCAAATGGTACAACAAGTAGGAATGGCTCATGGGGTGCTTTTTATCGCTTATGTAATTGGTGCTATTTGGTTATTTAGACCACTAAACTGGAATTTTAAAGAATTATTAGTAGTTCTTGGTTGTTCGCTGGTTCCCTTTGGTCCTTTTTACGTTGAAAAAAAATATCTGTAACCTATGGATTTAGAGGAAGGATTTAAAATTTTAATTTGTCTTTTTGAAAATTTTCTAATAGACCAGGGCGTAAACTCTACAGTAGCACTTTATCTAAATTTGTTACTGAATATCCTTATCCTTATTCTTATTATAATTGGGGTAAATTACCTGATCAAAAATTTTGTGATCACAACTTTCAAAAATTTTAGTGATAAAACCACCACTTCTTTTGACGATTACCTTATAAAAACCAAGTTTCCCAAATATATAGGACAAATACTTCCTATACTTATAATATATCTTACCGTTCCCTACATTTTACTTGAGTTTCCCCTGGCAATTAAAGCCTTCTATTTTGTAATTGACATATATATTATACTTCTTATTGTTTGGGTTATAAGAAGCATTTTGCGGGGTACAAAAGGCTACCTAAGAACCTTAGAATCTTTCCATGACAAACCGGTAGAGAGTTATATACAAGTAATAATGATTATTGTTTGGTTATTTGCACTACTTTTTATTGTTGCAGAAATCACCGGTAAAGACGTTATTAACTTTATTATTTCTTTAGGTGCAGCATCTGCGATCTTATTGCTCATCTTTAAAGACACCATCTTAGGATTTGTGGCCTCTATTCAGGTTAGTGTAAACGATATTGTGAGAATTGGCGACTGGATTACTTTTAGCAAATATGGCGCCGATGGTACGGTAACCGAGATCACCCTGGCAACCGTTAGGGTTCAGAATTTTGACAATACATTCACCTCTATTCCTACCTATAGTTTAATTTCTGAATCTTTTCAGAATTGGCGTGGAATGCAGGAATCTCCGGGAAGAAGAATTAAACGCTCGGTTTTTATTAAACAGAATTCTGTAAAATTTATTTCTGCTGAAGATTTTGAAAAGTATAAAAACATACAAATAATTTCTTCTTACCTGGAAGACCGGCAGAATGAGATCAATGAATATAACAAAACTCACAAAGTTGACACAAAACTTCCTTTAAACGGAAGAAACCAAACCAATCTGGGAATTTTTAGAAAGTATATTGACACTTATTTAAATAACCATTCTGCTGTTCATAAAGAGATGTACATTATTGTAAGACATCTACAACCTACAGAACACGGTATTCCTATTGAGGTGCTTTGCTTTAGCCGGGATAAACGTTGGGAGAATTTCGAATATATAACCGCCGATATTTTTGATCATGTAATTGCTGCCGTTTCTTATTTTGACCTTAAATTATATGAGGCTCCTTCGGGTGACGATATTCGGGAATATTTTTCTAAAACTTATGGCCAGGGAATTGATTCTAAATAAAAATCATTTTTTTTCGAACTAAACGCATTAGCAATTTAGTTCACTATTAACAGGTTATTTTAATTAATCGCTTATCTTTCCCCGGCATAAAGCCAACCAATAAAATTATGACATTAAAAGGATTTCTTCAGGTTTTCGGGATTATAGCAGTTGTAATGACTCTTATTCCACTCATTGCAGCCGACTTTTGGTGGATAAGAATTTTTGATTATTTGCATATTCAACTAACCCTGCTTACCCTTACCGCAATTGCGGCCTATTTTATAAGATTTGATATTAAGAGAACCGAAGATTATATTTTTATGGTCGTGCTTTTAGCCTGTTTTCTATTTCAGATGGTGAAGATTTATCCTTATTTTCCTCACGGAAATTACGAAGTTGGCGATGTTTCCGAAGAAAATTTTAGCAATAAGTTTAGTCTTTACACGGCCAATGTGTTGCAAAAAAACGAAAATCCAGATTTGGTTATAGCAGATATTAAAAAACAAAATCCGGATGTTTTACTCTTCACCGAGACTAATACACGCTGGAAGAATGATCTTGCAGAAATCACTGCCTCATATCCTTATAAGGTTGAAGCTCCGCTAGATAATACTTACGGAATGTTATTCTATTCAAGATTACCGCTTAAAAATCCGCAGGTTCGTTATTTGGTAGATGATAGTATTCCTTCTATTCACAGTATCCTGGAATTAAGATCTGGTAAAGAAATCATGTTTCACGCTATTCACCCCACACCTCCAATGCCGCAACACAACCCTTCTTCTACAGATAGGGATGCAGAAATGATAAAAGTGGCATTAATGGCCAGAGATTCTAAACTGCCCGTTTTAGTAGCAGGAGATTTTAACGATGTGGCATGGTCTGCTACCACTGCCCTATTCCAAAATGTGGGTGGTTTATTAAATACTAGAATTGGACGTGGTTTCTATAATACTTTTGATGCCGGTAGCTCTATAATGCGCTGGTCCCTGGATCACGTTTTTGTAACCGAAGAATTCAGGGTTGCCGATTTTAGACTGGGAAGCAAAATAGATTCAGATCATTATCCGCTTTATATAGAACTTAATCTTGAGCCTGAAAGAGCCGAAGAACAAAAGCCAGAACCTGCTACGGAAGAGGAGTTAAAGAATGCCCGTGAGCAAGTTGAAAAAATGCAGGAGAAGGCTAAAGAAGATGCTCAGGAAAAGAAATAGGCCAATCACACCCTATTCTTTTTAATTTATAACTATTCACTTCTTAAGACTTTTTCAGCATTTAAATATTTTTTATCTAATCTCTTAAATAAAACCCAAAGTAAGTTTATGAGTTAGTATTCCCTAGTTTTCTTTCTAAATTTAATTATTGTCTAACCATGTGTAGAGCCATTATTCGGCTACAAAACAGCGGTTTTAGTTCAATAATATTCAATTTAAAATTTTAGAAGAAACCCAGAATGCTGAATATATCTGAATTATCGGAGAAATCAATTAAAAAAATTTTAACAATCCTTGAGGAAGAATGCAAAATAAGTGCTTCACTTCCGGGAGGGGGGTTAATTCATATAGAAGATAATTTACCTTATCTTATCGTGTACCGTAAAAGGAATAATGATGAAGGTACCGAGCGAATAATTGTTAGCGAAGCCTCTTATCTTTTAATTGGAGATAAATTTTTTGAAGCCTACCAAAGACTTGTTTATGCATTAGCCGATAAACTTTCTACCGAATTCAAATCCTATATGGTTTTTGAAATCTATACGGGAGAACCTAACAATTGCTTCACAATAAAAGCTCCTGCACAAAAACTGCCTACATCGGTAAAAGCGCTACAAAGGGAACTCAATAATATAAATGAAACATTTTCTGGCCTCTACTTAAAGGCCAAGATAAAAGATACACCAAATCGCCAAAAAGAAGGTGACCAGGAAATTTTAAGCATTGATGAGGCAAAGAAATCCGGGGCGGTAATTGTAGGACTCGAAATTCCTCCGGTTTTTCGAGATGAAAACAACGAAGTTTACCCTGTTTTCCTTAGACAATTTAAAGACTATCTTATTACCAGTATTCATAAAGCAATTTACGATTATGTAAGGGTACAAACCACCAGCGGGGTGGGAAGTTATCTTGCTTTAGGTAGAAAACACTTAAAAGAAAAGGTATTTGAAATAGATAGAGCGCTTGCAAAAATAGAACGCTCTTATCAGTTTCTATGGCTGGTTTCCCCTGCTAATATTCAGGATATAAAAAACACTTTCTTTGAGAGTAATTATGAAAAGGTTTTAGATTATCACTACCGCTTACTCCCAATAGACCCAGACTTATTAAAAAGGGAGCTATTTAATCTTAAAATTGAAGAAATTGATGATCCTGCCATGTCCCATATTTTTAGGGAAAAGCGGGAAGAACTAGATCAGCAAATCACTATGCTAAGTGAACGCGGAACTGCAAATTTCTTCTACAACAGTATTAGGTTGTATAAAGGATTAAGTCCTAAGCTAAGCGAAGAAGCAGGAGAAATCTTAAGAGAGGTTGATGAAACTAGTGAAGATGAAAATGCCGAGTTTATTGATGCCAAAGGCTTTAGTAGCCTTGCCCGCCGGGAATTCGATTATTTCGCTGAACAGGATAAAAATTTTAAGAGTAAAGTTCATATTCGAAAGGATGTGAATATTATGATGGTTAATAACGGCGAGCTTTATGTTCCGGCCGATTATAAAATGAATAAAACCGAAGCAACTGCGCTTATTCAGCATGAAGTTGGTACGCATGTGCTTACTCATTATAATGGAACCCAACAACCTTTAGAATTATTAAGCAGCGGCCTCGCAGATTATGATCCACTTCAGGAAGGTCTCGCTGTGATGTCAGAATATTTAGTAGACGGACTTACCGCTAATAGATTAAGAACTTTAGCCGGAAGGGTAATTGCGGGGTCGGCACTAATGGAGGGTGCCGAGTTTCCGCAGCTATTTAGATTATTAAAAATGGATTATGGCTTTACCGCCGAAAGAGCTTTTAATATCACTTCCAGGATTATGCAGGGAGGCGGATTTCTAAAAGATATTATCTATTTAAAAGGTCTTGTACAACTTCGTGATCATTTACAGCAAGGTGGTGAATTTGAACCGCTGCTCGCAGGTAAATTTGGCCTGAAACATACCAAAATAATTAACGAGTTAACCGAAAGAAAAGTATTAAAACCTGGCGCACTGCGCCCAAGCTATTTATTAACCGAAAATATTACCAATAAATTAAACCTAATCAGAGAGGGGCTTCCCCTTTCAAAAATGATAAACCAATGAAAATTTGCTTTGTATTAAACGATATTGAAAATGAAAGTTGCGGAACTTCTGTAATGCTCATGACTATGGCTCATTCAAGAGGCCATGAAGTTTATGCTATGGGCGTGGGTGATTTCAACTTTCATCACGATGCTCCAATAAGCATTAATAGTACACAAATACCAAAAAATACAAAAACCAAATCTCCAAAAAAGTTTTTAGAAGCTTTGCAAAGTTCTAAAGCCAGAAAAAAGAAAATTACAGCAAAGACTTTAGATGTGCTTTTTATTAGGAATAACCCTACCGAGGAAGATTCTGGCCGGGAATGGGCTGAACAAGCCGGTGTTGCTTTTGGACGAATGATGCAGCAACAGGGAGTTTTGGTATTAAATGATGCCTATGCCCTTTCCAACGCTTTTATAGATAAACTATATTTCGAAGAACTTCCTGCGGAAATTAAACCCGATTCTCTAATTACCAGGAATAAAGAAGACATTCTAAAATTCTGGGAAAAGAATAATAAAAAGATCGTTTTAAAACCATTAGAAGGATCTGGAGGACAGAATGTTTTTCTTGTTGATGAAAATGAAAAAAATATCAACCAGATCATTGAAACTATCAGCCAACAGGGTTATGTAATTGCCCAGGAATTCTTACCGGCCGTAAAAGATGGTGACGTTAGAATTATTTTAATGAATGGTCGTGTAATGGTAAAAGATGGCAAACAGGCTATTATTAGGCGTGTAAGCGGGGAAGGTGAATTCCGTAGTAATTTTGCACTTGGTGCCACGGCCGATAGCAGTGACCTTACTCCTGAAATGCAACGTATTGTAGATCTTACCGCTCCAAAACTAATTCGAGACGGACTTTTTTTCGTAGGTCTTGATGTGGTAAAAGATAAATTAATTGAAATTAATGTGTTAAGTCCCGGGGGGATGGAGCATTTTAAAGATATAGGACTGCCAGAATTTTCTGATACGGTTATTGAAGCGATAGAGCGTAAAGTGGAATATAAAAACCTTTATGGGCATCAATTTACCAACAGGGAAATTGCCTGTATGGAATAAATAAAATTTAAAAGGAACTTATTATGAGCAACAAACCAGATAAACATATTCCCAGAATAATTGGGAAATATACCAGCAATAAAAAAGGACCTTTACTCTTTGTAACCGCCGGAATTCACGGTAACGAACCTAGCGGTGTAAAGGCCCTGGAAGAAGTTTTTAGACAACTGGAAAAAACTAAACCCGAAATTGAAGGAACACTTGTTGGTGTCTCCGGAAATCACAAAGCCTTAAATCAAAATAAGCGTTATATAGATGAAGATCTAAATAGGGTTTGGACCGAAGAGAACATAAAACAAAAAAAGAATGAAACCCACGAGCAAAAAGAAATGTGGGAGATTATTGAGATATTAAATAAATTCCCGGAGAAAGATTTCACTAAAAGGTATTTCCTAGACTGCCACACTACCTCATCGGCAAGTTTGCCGTATGTTTCGGTGCAGGAAGTAAATGATAATAATAATTGGGCGCATAATTTCCCAACTTTTATTGTACGCGGATTTAGCGATATAATTACCGGCGATATAGATCATTATCTAAGCCGAATAGGAATGACAGGTTTTGTTTTTGAAGCAGGGCAGCATGAAGATAAAACTTCAGTTGAAAATCATGAAGGTGTGATCTGGCTGGCTCTAAAAGAAGCCTGTAACCTGGATCTATATAAAATTAAGACTTATCCAGAGTGTGTAAATCGTTTTGCCGAAAAGAATGCCCCGGAGCAAAAAACTTTTGAGTTGGTACATCGCCACGGACTGGAAGATTCTGATAAATTTGAAATGGAACCTGGATATGAGAATTTCCAGAAAATTAAGAAAGGTGAACTTCTGGCAAAACAGAACGGAAAAGAGTTGAAAAGCGAATGGGATGCGAGAATCTTTATGCCACTTTATCAATCCCAGGGTAATGATGGCTTTTTTGTTATTGAAGAAGTTGAAGTCAAATAGTTGAAATCTCTAAATCTTTCTGAACTCATTCCAGAATCTAAGGCTGGAAATTAAAAGCAGACCTCACAGATTTTTGAAACCTGTGAGGTCTTTTTTGTAAGATATTTCTTTAGTTGAATTAATTTTCGGCAAATTCTACACAAACAGGTGACATTACTTCAATAGGAAGCAAATGCTCTTCCAGTTTACCTGTTTCTAAATTAACCTTGAAGCTGCTAATTGTGGAAGTGTCCTGATTGGCTGCGTAAAGAAATTTCCCGTCTGGAGAAATTGCAAAATTTCTTGGAGTTTCCCCTTTGGTGGGGTAATGACCAATAGCACTTAATTTCCCTGAATTCTCATCTACTTTAAAACCGGCGATACTGTTATGCCCGCGGTTAGAAACATAAACAAATTTTCCTGAAGGATGCAAATGAATATCCGCTCCGGAATTTTTACCATTAAAATCTTTAGGCAGGCTGGAAATATTCTGAATAACTTCCAGGTTTCCATCATCTTCAATTTCAAAGACACTAATTGTAGAATTTAGCTCATTCATGGAAAAAGCGAAGTTTTCCTCTCTAGAAAAACTAAAATGCCTTGGGCCAGAGCCTTCTTCTAATTGCACGAATGGGTTTTCTTTAGGGCTTAATTTTCCGGTTTCTGCATTAAAATTATAGATCCAGATCTTATCGTTTCCAAGATCGGCGATATAAGCAGTTTTGTTATCTGAAGAAATCGAAACCGAATGTGCGTGTGAAGCTTCAGGATTTTCTAATTGTACTTTTTGCTGTTTTTCAAGAAGACCATCTTCTCCCCTTTCATAAACCATCACCACGCCTCCCATATAATTGGAAACGAAAACATACTTCCCAGATCTATCTAATTCAATATGGCAGGGCGCAAAACTTTCAGTAGAGATTTTACCGAGTTTTTCCAGGCTATTGTCTTTATTTCTTTTATACGAATAAATAAATCCAGAATCAGCATCTTCGCTTCCCAACTCACTCACAGCGTAAAGATTTTCACCGTCATCAGTAGCTTTTACAAAACTGGGATTTGTGATTTCAGCTACTGTTTTTTCTGGTTGTAAACTTCCATTTTCAGGATTCTGCATCGCCAAAAATATTCCTTTAGCCTTTCCATCTACGTGGCCTTCTTTTTTGGTGTAAGTTCCTATATAAACAGGAACCTCAGTATTTTGAGCGGCACAGCTTCCGGTTAAGATAACTGCAAGAGTTATTAAAGTAAATCTTATCATAGTTCTATTGGCTAAAGCCATTTTTTACGTTTAAAATATATAATCATTAGGATAAATATGGTGATCATTACTCCCCAAAGTACAAAGTAACTATATTCCCACTGCAGCTCGGGTATGTATTCAAAATTCATCCCATAAATACCCGCTATAAAAGTTAGCGGAATAAATATAGAGGCCATAATGGTTAAAACCTTCATCACCTCGTTCATTTTATTGCTAATGGTAGTCATATACATATCCATAAGTCCCCAGGCCATTTCTCTATAAAGATCTATATTTTCTGAAACTTGAAGGATATGGTCGTGAAGGTCGTTTATATAATTCCTTGTTCGGTTTTTTATAAGTTCATTCTGCATATTTTGAAACCTGGAAATCACCTCTTTAAGTGGAAACACTGCTCGTCTAACCCTCAAAATTGCTCTTTTAAGATCCTGGATTTCATAAGTAATATCATCACTTGGCTGACTTTCAAATAATTGTTCTTCCAGGGCTTCAACTTTTTCGCTTAACTCGTCTACTACCAGAAAATAGTGGTCTACAATGGCATCTAAAAGTGCAAAAACAAGGTAATCTGAACCGTTACTACGTATACGCCCATATGATTTTTCCAAACGGCCTCTAACACCATCGAAAACATCACCCCCGGCTTCCTGAAAAGTTAGTACATAATCTTTTCCAAGAACAAAACTTATATGCTCATTAACCAGTTTTCCATCCTGGTGATAAAGCATTTTAGCCACGATAAATAAATAATCTTCATACTCATCTATCTTTGGGCGCTGGGTAGTATTTACTATATCTTCAATAATTAAAGGATGGAGATCGTAATATTTCCCAAGTTTTTCTATTTCAGCGGTATTACTTAATCCGTCTATATTAAACCAGGTTATGCGATCTTCAGCTTCAAATTTAAAAGCATCTTCAGTAGTCGAAGAAGTAAGTCTCTCGAAGTTGTTTTTATTGTAATCTATTACTTCAAGCTTAGTTTCGCCCGATGGTTTTCTACCTACGTAAGTTACCGTTCCCGGAGGTTGGTTAACAGATTTCATCTTAGGCCTAAGAAAACTTTGGGTTAGTTTTTTCACCATAATTCCTACTTTGTAGGCCTAAAGGTAATAAAGTTTTGTTGTGCCGAAATATTAAAAATTTACTGAAGGAAATATTTGAAACTAAATTTGAGAAAAGAAAGGTTTGTAAGCATAACCTAAAAAATGGATTATCTCTAAAAAACTGAGTTATATCATATCTAGATCTTTAAAATGGTAATAGTTTTATTAATACGTTTCCAGTAAGAACTCTTTAGCGCAAGACTATTATGAAAAAGTCTAAACTCGATATATACCTTTTACTCCCAATCAAAAATTTTATCGAGAAAAAAACCTCCGTAGGTTTATTGCTTATTTTTTCGGCCCTTCTTGCTATGATCGTAGCTAATTCTCCCTTATCTGATGCCTATCATAGTCTTTGGAAGCAATATATTTACTTAGGAATAAATGATTTCGTAATTAAGAAAAACCTATTGCATTGGATTAACGATGGACTCATGTCTATTTTCTTTTTTATGATTGGGCTGGAACTTAAACGCGAAATACTGCAAGGGGAACTTTCAAGTTTTAAGAAATCTATGCTGCCTATAGGAGCTGCCATTGGAGGGATGATTTTTCCAGCGCTTATTTTCTTTTATTTAAATACCGGTTTAGATTCTGTTTCTGGATGGGGAATTCCTATGGCTACAGATATCGCATTTGCCCTTGGTATTCTATACCTGCTTGGAGACCGTGTTCCTTTTCCTCTAAAAGTATTTCTAACCGCCATCGCTATTGTAGATGACCTTGGCGCCGTGCTGGTGATCGCATTTTTTTATACTTCAGATATTTCTATACAAAGCCTTGCCATTGCAGGGATCTTCCTACTCATTCTGGCTGCAGCCAATTTAATAGGGATTAGAAACACCTTATTCTATGCCGTAATGGGAATTGGCGGATTATGGCTGGCAATTTTACTTTCAGGAGTGCACGCCACTATTGCGGCCGTTTTGGCAGCTTTTGCAATCCCCAATACAAAACGTATAAACACCCCGTTATTTCTTCGGAAATCTAAACTCCTGGGGTATGAAATACAGCAAGAGTTTAGAAACAGGAAGAAGAATCCCAAAGAGGCCGAAGAAAACATTACGCATACCATTGAAAAATTCGCTTCTTTAACCGAAGATGCCACTCCCCCATTACAACGATTGGAACATGCACTTCATCCATTTGTAAGTTTTGTGGTACTGCCAATCTTCGCATTCGCAAATGCCGGCGTGAGTCTTGGAGAAACCTCCTTCGATTCGGTTATAAGTCCGGTAATGATCGGAGTTGTTGTAGGATTAATTTTTGGGAAATTCATCGGGGTGGTTTTATTCTCCCGACTTATGGTTTGGTTTAAGATAGCAGATCTTCCCAAAAAAGTAAAATGGAAACACGTTTACGGAATTGGTTTTCTCGCGGCTATTGGTTTTACCATGTCACTCTTTATCACCGATCTCGCCTTTGAGAACGAATATTATATGTCTCAGGCAAAAATAGGGATCTTAATGGCTTCTTCAATCGCAGGAATTACCGGGTACTTTTACCTAAGAAAAATTGGTAATGGAAGCTAATACACTCAAACCTGATTCCCATCATATTATCTACGCTTAATTTCCTGAAAATTTGCAGGTAAAATACATAAAAAAGTATGAGCAGCTGTTTTCACTGTGGTGAAGAATGTAAAGAAGAGCACCATGTTTTTCAGGAAAAAGATTTCTGTTGTCACGGCTGTAAAACCGTTTTCGAAATCTTAAATGAAAGCGATCTTACCTATTATTACGATCTTCAGGAAAAACCAGGAATTTCCCCTGCTGCCTCAGAAGGTAAATTCGATTTCCTCGACAATCCTGAAATAGCCGAAAAGCTATTAGAATTTAATGAAAATAACACTCAGATAGTAAATTTCCTGGTGCCATCTATGCACTGTAGTTCGTGTATTTGGGTTTTAGAGAATCTTGGGAAACTAAACCATGGAGTAAAATCGGCACAGGTAGATTTTCCAAAGAAAACAGTAAGAATAAGTTTTTCTTCGGAAAAAATAAGCCTTAAAGAACTGGTTTATCTACTCAGCAGAATTGGCTACGAACCCTATATTTCCCTGAAAGATTATGATGAAAAGGATCATAAAGTAAACCGAAGCTTAATCTATAAGCTTGGTGTTGCCGGATTTGCTTTTGGTAACGTGATGTTTCTTTCTTTTCCCGAATATTTTGAAGTGAAAGAGTTTTGGCTGGATCAATTTAAATATTTATTCCGCTGGCTCATGTTCGCTTTCTCATTGCCAGTAGTTTTTTATTCGGGATCAGATTATTTTATTTCAGCATTTAAAGGTTTAAGAGCTAAAATCTTAAATATAGATGTTCCCATTGCTTTAGGAATAGCGGTACTTTTTATAAGAAGTACTACAGAAATACTATTAGACCTGGGAACTGGTTTTTTTGATAGTCTTACAGGCCTGGTTTTCTTCTTGCTTTTAGGAAAGTTTTTTCAACAGAAAACCTACTCCTACCTGTCTTTTGAAAGGGATTACAAATCTTATTTCCCTATGGCGGTTACTCGTTTAACGAAAAACAGTTCCAAAGAAACTATAGAGGAACAGGTACAGGTTTACAAAATAAAATCTGGGGATCGTATTTTAATACGAAATGGCGAATTAATCCCAATCGATGCGGTTTTAATGAAAGGAGAAGCCAATATAGACTACAGTTTTGTAACCGGCGAAGCCGAAGCCGTTAGAAAGGAATCTGGGGAAACACTCTATGCCGGTGGAAGACAACAAGGCGGAATCCTGGAAATTGAAGCGATAAAGGCTATAGACCAGAGTTACCTTACCAAACTCTGGAGTAATGAAGTCTTCAAAAAAGATAAAAAAGGACATTTTCAAAGTTTAATCAATCAAATTAGTAAACGCTTTACCGCCGGGGTTCTAAGCATTGCTTTTCTTTCCACTTTATTTTGGCTGGTTTATGATCCTTCTAAAGCCTTAAATGTTTTTACCGCGGTCTTAATTATTGCCTGTCCTTGTGCAATTGCCTTGGCAACACCGTTCACGCTTGGGAATTTGCTTCGAATCTTCGGAAGAAATAAATTTTACTTAAAAGAAGCCAATGTAATTGAACAAATAGCAAAAATTGATTGTCTGGTATTTGATAAAACCGGGACGATTACCTCAAATAAAAAAACCGAGGTTTTTTACGAAGGTTTAAAACTTAATGCAGAAGAAGAAAGCTTGTTAAGTAGCAGTTTAAGAGCTTCTGGGCATCCATTAAGTAGGCAACTCTACCAGATCCTGGATAAAAACAATATTCAGAGTTTAGATGAATTTAATGAACATACCGGGAAAGGAATTAGCTCTGGAAGCAATGGCAGTAAGATGAAGATTGGATCAGAAACATTTGTAAAAGAAAATGTTACTGAAACCAAAGAGCTTAACAAAACTACCGTACATATTAGTAGCAATGAACAATATAAAGGCTGCTATGTTTTTAAAAATTCCTACCGTGAAGGTCTTGCTGATCTATTTAAAGAATTAGGCGAAAATAAACAGCTTTTTATCCTTTCTGGAGATAATGATGGTGAAAAAGAAAGGCTGGAAAATATGCTGCCTTTAAATACCAAATTTTACTTCAATCAAAAACCAGACGATAAGCTCAATTTTATAAAAAAGCTTCAGCAAGAAGGTAAATCGGTTATGATGATTGGTGACGGACTTAACGATGCCGGGGCACTTGCTCAAAGCGATGTTGGGATCGCAATTTCAGAAAATATTAACGTTTTTTCTCCAGCTTGTGATGGTATCCTGGAAGCTTCTAAGCTCACCAGTCTAAACAAATATTTTCAACTTTCAGAAAAAGGAATAAAAATCATTAAATGGAGCTTCGCGCTAAGCTTATGCTATAATGTAATTGGCCTGGCTTTCGCAGTCACAGGGAATTTAATGCCGGTAATCGCGGCCATACTTATGCCTTTAAGTTCTATTAGTATAGTAGCCTTTACCACCGTGGCCACAAACCTTGCCGGGAAGAAATTAAAACCAGGATTAGCCGAAACCTGATCTAGATCATATTTTTAATTTTAACACAGTTTTAAGTTTGCTTAAAATAATTCAATAGAAATGAACATCATTTACCTCTTACTAGCTTTAAGTGTATTGGTAGCTCTCATCTTCTTTATCGCCTTTATTTTTTCAGTTAAAAAAGGGCAGTATGACGATGTTTACACACCATCGGTAAGGATGTTATTTGATGATGAATTAGTAAAACAAAAATCTGATAAATCCAGTTCCACCAAAAACAAGAAATCTAATTAACTATGGAAGTAGAACAGTTTCATTACGATAATAAAATCGTAAAAAAGTTTACTATGGCTACCCTGTTCTGGGGTATAGTAGGTATGAGTGTAGGGCTGTTGCTCGCCTTTATGTTTTTATTCCCTAACATAACCGATGGAATTCCATGGTTAAGTTTTGGTCGGTTAAGACCTTTGCATACCAACGCGGTAATATTTGCCTTTGTTGGAAATGCAATTTTCGCCGGGGTATACTACTCTACCCAGCGTTTGCTTAAAGCCAGGATGTTTAGCGATTTCTTAAGTAATTTCAACTTTTGGGGCTGGCAGGCTATAATTGTGGCAGCGGCGATCACCCTGCCTATGGGTTTTACCAGTTCTAAAGAATATGCCGAACTTGAATGGCCAATAGATATTGCTATTGCCTTGGTTTGGGTTGCTTTTGGAGCAAACCTTATTGGTACAATGATCAAGAGACGGCAACGTCACCTATATGTAGCTATTTGGTTTTACCTGGCCACATTTGTAACCGTAGCTGTACTTCATATTGTTAATAATATTGAAATTCCTGTAACAGCCCTTAAAAGTTACTCTTTTTACTCTGGAGTACAGGATGCTTTAGTACAGTGGTGGTATGGGCACAATGCGGTGGCATTTTTCCTTACTACGCCTTTCTTGGGCTTAATGTATTATTTTGTACCCAAAGCGGCTAACAGACCGGTTTACTCTTACCGACTTTCTATTATCCACTTCTGGTCTCTTATCTTTATTTATATCTGGGCTGGTCCACACCATTTATTATATTCAACTTTACCAGATTGGGCGCAAAACCTTGGGGTAGCCTTCTCTGTAATGCTTTTATTCCCATCCTGGGGTGGTATGATTAACGGACTATTAACCCTGCGTGGTGCCTGGGATAAAGTACGTACAGATCCTGTTCTTAAGTTTTTCGTGGTAGCTATTACCGGTTATGGAATGGCAACTTTTGAAGGCCCTATGCTTTCGCTTAAAAACGTGAATGCTATTGCACACTTTAGTGACTGGATTATTGCTCACGTGCACGTTGGCGCACTTGCCTGGAATGGATTCCTAACTTTTGGTATGGTTTACTGGTTGGTACCAAGATTATTTAAAACGAAACTCTATTCCATCAAATTAGCAAACGTTCATTTTTGGATTGGGACACTTGGTATTATTATCTATACCCTACCAATGTATGTTGCAGGATTCGTTCAGGCTTCTATGTGGAAACAATTCAATCCTGACGGAACTTTGACCTACGGAAACTTTTTGGAGACTGTAAGTTCAATTATCCCAATGTACTGGATGCGTGCAATTGGAGGTAGTTTATACATTGTAGGAGCTTTTATTTTACTCTATAATATTGTAAAAACCGTTAGACAGGGAAGTGCTGTTGAAGATGAGTTAGCTGAAGCTGCTCCACTTCAAAAGGTAACCCGTAAAAGAACAGCTGGAGAAGCTTACCATTCCTGGTTAGAAAGAAGACCGGTAAAACTTACCATCTTCGCTACTATCGCGATCTTAATAGGTGGTATCGTTCAAATTGTGCCTTCATTAATGGTAGATGAGTATGTGCCGGTAATTTCCAGTGTAAAACCATATACTCCATTAGAACTTGAAGGTCGTGATATTTATATAAGGGAAGGCTGTGTAAGCTGCCACTCACAAATGATAAGACCTTTTAGAAGTGAAGTAGAACGTTATGGTGAATATTCAAAAGCCGGTGAATATGTTTATGACTATCCTTTCTTATGGGGTAGTAAACGTACCGGTCCCGACCTTATGCGAGTTGGTGGAAAATATTCCGATAACTGGCACCTAAACCATATGTATGATCCTCAGAGTACTTCTTCAGGTTCCATTATGCCATCTTACAAATGGATAGTTACAGATGAGCTTGATAAAAGCGATACTGAAGCTAAAATGAAAGCTCTTAGTACCCTTGGCGTACCATATACTTTAGAAGAGATTGAAAATGCTCAACAATCAATGACAGAGCAGGGAATTCAAATTGAGAAAAACCTGTATGCCGATCCAGATTTTGTAGATACCTATGAAGCCGAGAAAGAATTCGCAGCTCAAAACGGTAATGAATTCGTAGAAATGCGAAACCGTGAAATTGTAGCGCTTATCGCTTATCTACAACGCCTGGGTACCGATATTAAAGCTAAAGATGTAGAAGTTACAAACACTAAAACCAACTAAGCATGTTTAAATTCGTAAAAGGTCATATGGAAAGTATAGACGGGGTAATGATCTACCCGTTGATTTCCTTACTAATATTCTTCATCTTTTTTGTAGTGCTTTTCCTTTGGGTAATTACCGCAAAAAAGAAAGACATAGAAGAGGTAAGTAACCTACCCTTAGATACTAACCAGGAAAATCAGGAATTATGAAAACTACATCATACTTACGAATTGCGGGTTTTTTAATTCTTGCCCTGGTTCTAATAGAACTAACAATAGAAACAGAAAGTGGTTGGGCAATTGAACAGTATCCGGTTATTTGGGGAATTCTTGCGGTGGTGCTTGTTATAGCAATCGCTATAGAAGTCTCGATCACCGCTTTAGAAAATATGGTTTTCCGAAGTTTAAAACCAGATGCGCAAGAGCGTTATACCAAACTTAAAGCTGAAAATTCTGAAAAACAGTTTTCTGGCATAAAGAAATGGTATAAAAAGATGCTGAATCAAAAGCCTATTGAAAAGGAAGAAGAAATTCTTTTAGATCATAATTACGACGGCATCAAAGAACTGGATAACGATCTTCCTGCCTGGTGGTTGTATGGTTTTTACATCAGTATCATATTTGCTTTTGTCTATATGGGTTACTACCACATTTTTGACGGTGAAACCCAAAGAGAAGAATACCTTGCTGAGGTAGCAGAAGCCAAAGAAGAAATTGAAGCTTACAAGGCAGCAAATCCAGATCTTATAGACGCCTCCTCTGTTGAATTATTAACCGAAGCATCAGATCTTAAAGCTGGTGAAGAAATATTTATGACTAGCTGTATGGCTTGTCACCGCGCAGATGGTGGTGGTGCTATTGGCCCTAACCTTACCGATGAACACTGGATTCTTGGTGGTGGAATAAGCAACGTTTTCCAAACAGTTTCTGAAGGAGGCCGTGATGGAAAAGGAATGGTGGCCTGGAAATCTGAATTAAGTGCGCAGGAAATTGCCCAGGTGGCTAGTTATGTAATAAGTCTTGAGGGAACTAATCCTACAGATCCTAAGGCTCCCGAAGGTGAAATTTGGGAAGCCGAAACAGAATAAGTAGAGTAGATTACCTCACAACATTGAAATAAAAAAATAGATTTTAGAATATCCCGACTCTTCGAGACGGAGTACTGAATCTCGATTATCGAGTAAAAAAGAAGGTTTTGGAAAATAAGGAAAAATTCAGGGATAAAATAGCCACAGCAGGCGAGGCAGGTAAGAGACTATGGGTTTTTCCGAAGAAACCTTCTGGAAGATTTTATGAGTATAGAAAATACGTTAGTTATGTATTGCTCATTTTACTTTTTACCGCTCCATTTGTAAAAATAAATGGCAACCAGTTTTTAATGTTTAATATTCTGGAAAGGCGTTTCAATATTTTTGGATTTCCTTTCTGGCCACAAGACTTTCATATTTTCGTGATCATGATGGTAATCGGGGTGGTTTTTATCATTCTTTTTACTGTAGCCTTTGGTAGGATCTTTTGCGGTTGGCTTTGTCCGCAAACCATTTTTATGGAAATGGTTTTCCGCAGAATTGAGTATTGGATTGAAGGCGATCGTGGGAAACAAATTCGTTTGGACAAACAAAAATGGGATGCCGAAAAAATAAGAAAACGTTCCTTAAAATGGTTCGTATTCTTTGTGATCTCGTTTTTAATTGCCAATGTTTTCCTGGCCTACTTAATAGGCAGCGATCGGTTGATTCAATATGTAACCGCGGGACCTTTAAATCATTTAAGCACCTTTGTTTCCCTTATTATTTTCACGGCGGTCTTTTATTTTGTTTTCGCCTGGTTTAGGGAGCAGGTTTGTGTTATTGCCTGCCCTTACGGGAGACTACAGGGCGTACTTTTAGACAACAAATCTATAGTAGTTGCCTACGATCACAAACGTGGTGAAAAAGAAAAAGGAAGAGCTAAATTTAAAAAGAACGAAGACCGGGAAGCATCAGGAAAAGGCGATTGTATAGACTGCTTTCAGTGTGTGCAGGTTTGCCCAACAGGTATAGATATTAGAAACGGCACGCAACTGGAATGTATAAACTGCACCGCTTGTATAGATGCCTGTGATAATATGATGGAAGCTGTAGATCTTCCTAAAGGATTAATTCGCTACGCCAGCGAAGAAAATATTGAAAAGAAAGCAAAATTCAAATTTACTCCAAGGTTAAAGGGTTACAGTGTAGTTTTAGGAATTTTAACCGCTGTTTTGGTGGGGATGTTATTTGTAAGAAGCGAGGTTGAAGCCAGAATTTTAAGATTACCGGGGCAGTTATATGAACGAAAGGCCGATAATATTGTTAGCAATGTTTTTACTTATAAACTGGTAAACAAAACTACAGCCGATTTTGAAGATATTGAATTCAGGTTGTTGTCTCACCAGGGCGAAATAAAACCGGTAAAACAATCAAATATTATGGTGCCGGGACAGGAATTAACCGAAGGTACACTGTTTATAGAGATCCATGCCGCTGCACTCGAAGATGAGAAAGAAAAGTTAAAGATTGGTATTTACAGTGGTGATAGATTAATAGAAACTACCAGTACTATGTTTATGGGGCCACGTAGTTTTAACTAAACTAGCATGATGCTGAATGCTAAGAACTGATTTTAATTTGATAGTATCCCAATTTTGGGTAAAAAAATATACAAAATGAAGATAAACTGGGGAACAGGGATCGTAATTGGAATGGCACTTTTTATAAGTTTCATTATGTATCTGGTAATAAATATGCTTACCGATAAAAAATTTGATCACGATTTGGTGACTGAAGAATATTATCAGGAAGAATTACATTATCAGGAGGAGATTAATGCGGAAACCAATGCATTCTCGCTGGAAGAAAATATTACAGATAAACGCGTAAAAGATGGTTGGCTTATAGAGTTTCCAGAAAACCTGGAACTTTCTAAAATTTCAGGGAATCTTAATTTTTACCGTCCATCTAATGAGAAACTGGATTTCAATATTCCACTGGAGCTAAGCTCGCACCAGGTATTTATAAAAAACGAGCAGTTGGTAAAAGGTCGTTGGAATATTAAAATTCACTGGGAATACGAGGAAACACCTTATTTGTATAAAAACGAAATTGTTTATTAAATGTTGATTTCGGCATTAATATTTGGACTGCTTGGAAGTTTTCACTGTGTGGGAATGTGTGGCCCTATAGCATTTTTATTGCCGGTAGATCACAAGAACAATGTTAGAAAGCTTGGGCAGATCTCACTTTATCATTTTGGCAGATTAAGTTCTTACGCGATCATCGGACTTTTGTTCGGATTGCTCGGTAAAAGTTTTAGTCTTTTTGGACTTCAACAACAACTTTCAATTCTGGTTGGAGCTTTAATGATCTTGGTCATTCTGCTTCCTTATAAAAAGTTCAGTAAGTATAACGGTTCAAAACCTATTTTTAAAATTGTTTCAAAAATAAAGAGTAATCTTGGGAAGCAATTAAAACGAAAGTCACCCGATACTTTTTATACCATTGGTTTTCTAAACGGTTTTCTACCCTGCGGACTTGTTTATATGGCAGTATTTGGCGCTATAGCATCGGCTACAGCCCTGGAAGGAAGTTTATATATGGCCGTTTTTGGGCTGGGAACAATCCCGTTAATGACAACCGCAATTTATTTAGGCAATTTTATCAATCTAAATATTAGATCTAAAATTAGAAAAGCGGTTCCCGTTTTTGTGATCCTTATAGGCCTATTATTTATTCTTAGAGGAATGGGGTTGGGAATACCTTACCTCTCCCCTATGGAAATAACTCCAGAAATAACAGCAACACAAAGTTGCCACTAACCTAAAAACACTTGTTATGAAATTATTAAACACAATTGCACTGGTAAATTGGGAAATGGGAAGTTTTCTTATTGCTATTTTCGGTGTTGTTTGCGCCGGCTTGATTCTAATCGTTTTTAATATGATAAACAGCGGAAAGGATAAAGAGTGAAAACTTCGCAACATGTTTAGGAATTATTATTGGAAAAAATAATTAGATTTCGAGACATCTCGACCCTCCCAACCAGCATTAAATATCGACTATTCAGTTAACTATTTTACTCTTA
Organism: Salegentibacter mishustinae; assembly: GCF_002900095.1. Classification (NCBI taxonomy): domain Bacteria; kingdom Pseudomonadati; phylum Bacteroidota; class Flavobacteriia; order Flavobacteriales; family Flavobacteriaceae; genus Salegentibacter; species Salegentibacter mishustinae. Next base: position 1,582,692 of record NZ_LLKN01000002.1, read on the forward strand.
GTTTAAAATGAAAGAATAAAAAAGTCCGTTTGGAAATTCTCCCAACGGACTTTTTACTTCGGTTTTAACACTTAAATTAAACCGTCATTGAAAAGAGTTGCGTGTCAGGTTTCTTCGCCTGCATTCTTAGATCAAAAGCCATACAAATGTTTCGAACAAAGGGTCTTCCTTTTTCTGGAATAGTTAATGCATTTTCCTTAAAGTTTACAAGCCCATCTGCCTCCATTTCTCCTACTTTGGTAAGCACCTCTGGTAATTCTTCAAAATAATCTTTTGAAGATTCCCAGCTGGTTTCTAAATGACACATTAAATTGAGAATATGTTTTCTTATAATTAGATCTTTTTCATTTAAAATATGTCCACGAAAAACAGGAATAATTCCATCGGCAATAAGACTCTGGTAAGCTTCTACCGATTTTTCATTCTGTGCGAAACCATACCAGCTATCGCTTATGGCAGAAACGCCCAAACCAATCATAGAAGCTCCGGAAGAGGTAGTGTACCCCATAAAGTTTCTATGTAATTTTTTTTCTTTTAAAGCTTTATATAAAGAATCGGTTTTAAGCGCAAAGTGGTCCATCCCTATTTCTACATAACCGGCAGCTTCCAGCATTTGCTTTCCTACTTCATACATTTCCCGTTTTTCATCGGCGGCAGGAAGATCTGAGTCTTTAAATCCACGTTGGCCATTTCCTTTAATCCAGGGTACGTGCGCATAGCTATAAAAAGCAATACGATCTGGCATTAATAATTTCGTTTTTTCTATGGTTTCAATAATATCGTTTTTGGTTTGAAACGGTAAACCAAAGATAATATCGTGTCCCACAGAGGTAAAACCGGCTTCCCGGGATTCTTCTGTAGCTCTTTTTACATTTTCAAAGGGTTGAATTCTATGAATTGCCTTTTGTACTTTCTCGCTATAATCCTGCACGCCATAGCTTACACGTTTAAAGCCTAAATCTGAAAACATTTTTAAATGCTCTTTCGTTGTATTATTGGGGTGACCTTCAAAACTTAATTCTGTTTCACAATCTTTGTTAGCTTTCCGAAATAGCATATTCAGTAAGAATTTAAGGTTCTCGGAAGCAAAGAAAGTGGGTGTCCCCCCTCCTAGATGCAATTCCCTAATTGTAGGCTTTTCACCAAGAATCTCAAGATAGAGATCCCATTCCCGCAACAGCATTTCTATATATGGAGATTCTACTTCGTGCTTTTTTGTAATTCGTTTATTACATCCGCAAAAGGTGCACAAACTCTCACAAAAAGGTAAATGAATATAAAGGCTTATTTCTTTATTCTCACTAAAACTACGTTTTAAACTTTCTTTCCAGGCAGCCAAAGAAAAACTATCTTCCTGCCAATAAGGAACTGTTGGATAACTTGTATACCGTGGCCCCGGCACATTATATTTACTAATTAAATTTGTGGACATATAAAGTGTGATTTTCTACAAAAATATTTCACTTTATTTCTAATTAATATGAGAAGAATCAGCTTCCAGGTAAACTTCTTTTAGAGGATTTTCAAGAATTTTTTAATCTACTTATTACTAAGCTATTACTTCTTTTTACTTGAAGCCACATTTCAGATTGTCAAAAAGAATCTGTAATTATTTATTAAAAAGTTTAAACCTTTGCAAAATTTATCCTGATTTACTGTACTTTATTTAATGGTTAGCGAACTTTTTCTATCTTCAATGTTTCAAACCAACTAACCAAAAAATGAACAAGGCACACAAAACATTGCTTTTTCCCTTAGTAGCCCTTTTAGTAGGCGCCTACTTTCTTTTCTCGGGATTGGCTGAAGCAAAAGGCTTCCTGGCTCCCCTGGTAACGGCAATAATCCTGGCGCTTTTATTAATTCCACTAGGTAATTTGATAGAAAAAAAGCTTAATCGTACTTTTTCCTCTTTACTAAGTACCATTTTATTATTTCTATTTTCAATCGGAGTTTTTGTGCTGCTCTCTTTTCAAATTAAAAGTTTTGTAGACGATTGGGGCAAAATTAAGGCAACCATGGCCCCAAAAATAGAACAGCTACAAAATTACGCTTACGAGCATACCGCTTTAAGCAGTAAAGACCTGGAGACTTATAAAGAAAAGAATGATATACAAAGTATGTTAACCTCCAGCGGAAATTCGGGAGAAAAAGCATTCAATTTTATTAATTCGGTCACCAGTTTTATTAGTAATTATTTACTCACATTTATCTATATATTTTTTCTGCTGAATTATAGGAAACGTTTTAAAATCTTTATTCTAAAATTATTTTCCAATCAGCGGAAAAGAGAAGTAAAACAAATTATCAACGAAACTGCTCGGGTAGCCCAGTTTTACCTAAGAGGAAAATTAATCTTAATTGTTATTCTCTCCATTCTTTATAGTATAGGCCTGGGAATTTCTGGCGTAAGTAATTTTATTTTAATCGCCGTTATTGCTTCTTTTCTAACTTTAATTCCATTTATAGGAAATATCATAGGAATGAGCCTTGCTTTAATTTTTGGTTATCTCACCCAGGGCGAAACCAGCATTTTAATTGGAGTTATTCTCACTTTTACGCTAGTACAATTTATAGAAAGTTATGTTTTAGAGCCATTCATTGTTGGTGATAAAGTTGATATTCATCCATTTTTTGTGATCCTTGCCATTATTCTCGGTAATATGATTTGGGGCGTTATGGGAATGATTTTGGCTATTCCGGTTCTAGGAATTATAAATGTGATTTTTAATCACGTTCCTTCATTAAAACCCTTCGGCTTTTTACTAAGCACCGATAATTCAAACGAGGATTAACTAATTTTAGAATGCAAAACCGTGTAGCAAAACAATTTGAAGGATTTTTAAATACACCGGCTCTTTGGAAAAACTATTTCCAGGAAATTCAACAGTTTGAATTACCGGAAATAAATGATCCGCTACAAAAACCTATAGCTGAAGATCTACCTTCCCTTTCTACTAATTTTGTAATGGGTAAAAGGGTAGAACGATTTTTTGAATGGTTAATTCGGCAAAATCAAGGCTATAAATTACTGGCAGTAAATATGCAGATTAGTCGGAATAAGATCACTTTGGGAGAACTTGATTTTCTATTAAAAAATCTTATAAACCAACAGGTGTACCACGTAGAAATGGTGTATAAATTCTATGTTTACGATCCATCTTTTACCGCGGAAAATCAACGTTGGATTGGCCCAAACCGAAAGGATACTCTATTACAAAAAACCGAAAAATTAAAGGAAAAACAGTTCCCACTTCTGTTTAAACCTGAAACAAAAGAACTTCTAAGCTCCCTTAATTTAAATGCAGAAGAAGTACTTCAACAAAGCTGTTTTAAAGCCAATTTATTTGTTCCAGGAGAACTTCAGAATAAACAATTTTCAAAAATCAACAATGATTGTATCGCTGGAATTTGGCTTCATTATAAAGAGTTTAAAACTTCCAGTTACAAGAGTTTTCAATATTATGCACCTAAAAAGCAAGATTGGCCAATACTGCCGAAATACGGTGAAACCTGGTTTAGTCATTCAGAAATAATACAACAAATAGAGATTTTATTCGAAAACAAAAAAGCGCCATTAATCTGGGTAAAAAAACCGGGAAATAATTATGAGCGATTGTTTGTAGTTTGGTGGTAGTATCGTGCTGGATTTTCCGAATAGTTAAAGGAGATTATCTACCAGCATTTATAACTTGATTATCGACTAGAATTATATTATTCCATTAAATTTGCAATCCAAATCAAATTCCCAGCATGAACCAGAACACAAGTGAAGCGATAAAAGCCTCCTGGCTTAGCATTTTTGGAAATGCTTTGTTAGCAATCGCTAAATTTGTAACTGGAATATTTGGAAATTCTTATGCGCTTATCGCCGATGCGATAGAGTCTACCACCGATGTTTTCTCTTCTTTTCTCGTTTTACTTGGCCTTAAATATTCCAGTAGGCCACCAGATGAAAATCATCCTTATGGTCACGGAAAAGCCGAACCGCTTATGACCTTTGCGGTGGTGGGATTTTTAGTGGTTTCAGCAACCGTAATTGCTTACGAGAGTATTCAGCATATACAAACCCCGCATAAAGTTCCGGAGCCTTACACCCTTATTGTACTTGGCGCAATTGTTATCATTAAAGAATATTTTTATAGAAAAGTATCTAAAAAGGGAGATGAAACCAAAAGCACTTCTTTAAAAGCTGATGCCTGGCACCACCGTAGCGATGCTATTACCTCTTTAATGGCATTTATAGGGATCTCTATAGCACTATTTATGGGTAAAGGTTATGAAACGGCAGACGATTGGGCCGCGCTCTTTGCTTCGGGATTTATTATTTATAACGCTTATCTTATTCTAAGACCTGCTTTAGGTGAAGTAATGGACGAGCATATGTATGATGATATGATTGGCGAAATCCGGGAAGTGAGTATTAATGTTCCCGGAGTTTTGGATACCGAAAAATGCAACGTTCGTAAAACCGGAATGATTTATCACGTAGATCTTCATATTATCGTGAATGCTGAAATAAGTGTTAAAGAGGGCCACGATATTGCTCACAATGTAAAAAATGAACTCCTCGCTCATTTTCCTGAAATTTTCGACGTACTTATTCACGTAGAGCCGAATATAGAAATTTAAAGCAGCATCTTAAGAAAGTTTTAGCGTTAAAGCCCTGCTAAACCCCATTGGTTTATAGGAAAATCAACTTATCTTCATTAGTGAATTAACCAAAAAAATGAAATTATGAGTTTGATAAATGATAAGGATTTGGAGAAATTAATGAACGTACAGGATAAAACCTGTGTTTCCATATTTATACCTACCCAACGTGCCGGTAAGGAAGTTTTAGAGGAAAAAAATAAAACCCATTTAAAATCTCTTTGGAAAGAAGTTGGAACCCAACTTAAAGAAAAGGGATTAAGTGAAGATAAAATTGCAAAAATAGGAAAGCCTATTGAAGCTTTATTGAGTGATAAATCTTTTTGGAGACATCAAAGCGACGGACTTGCGATTTTTGCGGCAGAAGATTTCTTCGAAAAATATACCCTTCCGGTAAACTTTGAAGCCCATACTTATATTTCCGAAGAATTTTACATTAAACCACTAGTTCCAATGTTTAATGAAGACAGCCGTTTTTATTTACTGGCGCTTCAATTGGAAGATGTAGAGCTTTATGAAGCCACAACTTATAGTATTGGAAAAGTAGAAATAGATGACCTGGTACCTTCAAGGTTAGAAGAACGGGTAGGATTTGACTATAAACAAAAACACCTGGACTTTAAAACACAGAATTCTGGCGGAGAAAATACAATTTTCCACGGTCATGGTGGTGCTAGTGAAGAAGTACGGAAAGAAGAGATTAATAGGTACTTTAGAGCTATAGATAAAGGATTGGATAGCGTGCTACACGATGAAAGAGTTCCATTAGTAGTTGCTACACAAGACTATTTATTTCCTATTTATGAAAAAGTAAATACTTATAATCATTTATTTGAGAAGGTAATACCCGGAAACCCATCAGATACCGATATGTTGGGCTTACACGAAAAGGCTCTTAAAATACTTGAACCTGAACTGGAAAAGACAAAAAGAGAAAAAACGAAGAAATTTAATGAATTGAATAATACCGATAATACCGGGGTTTCAGTAACCGATATTCTTCCTGCAGTTCAGCAAGGTAAAGTGGATACATTATTTCTGGAAAACCGAAGTGAAATTTGGGGAACCTATAATGATGAAAATATGAATGTAACCATTCACGACGATCAGCAAAATGGAAATTATTCATTAATGAACTGGGCTGCGAAAAAAGTCTTAAAACAAGGTGGTAATGTTTTTCTTATTCCAGAAGCACAAATGCCAGATAAAAATTCAAAAATAAATGCACTTTATCGCTTTAATTAATAAAGTATAACTAAACCACTCTGCACTAAAAGTGCAGAGGTTCATTAATACTGGGGACTAAAAGTCCCCTTTACTATTCCAATATAAAATTGGAATTATCACTCGAATCACGCCGGTGATGTTCCAAGTATTCATTGACCATTTTATCGGTAATATTACCAGTACTCCAGACTCCATAACCACTTGACCAAAAATGTTGTCCCCAATAACGCTCCTTCAATTTTGGAAATTCTTGTTGAAGTTTCCTTGATGTACGACCTTTAAGTTTTTTCAATATGCTACTTACATTCAATTTTGGAGCATATTCGATGTGCATATGAACGTGATCCGAACTAACTACTCCTTTAAGTATTTCTATACCTTCAGCTTCACATATTTGGATTAAAAGTTCACGACAACGAGTTTGAACATCTCCTCGGAGTACCTTGTAACGATATTTTGTAACCCAAACAATATGACACGTTAAATAACTAACCGTATGAGAGCCTTTTCTTTGATAACTCATAATACGAAAATATAGATTTTTTCGCACTACTAAAGTGCTGCAATAAAATTGCAGGGTTTAAATCCCATTTTTGAGACCAATCAAAAAAAAGGAAGACGGCTCTTAGCCGTCTTTTTTATACAAAAAAAGTATCTTTACTCGATTATTGAGATTAAATGCTCTATTTCGAAGAGTCGGGATGTCTCGAAATCAAATTATATTTTATAATATTCAGGCTTTAGGAGCTTGCTTCAAAGTAGTTTACTTTAAACAACAGATTCTATGGAAACCAACCTAGCGGTACTAATTGATGGCGATAATATTCCATCAGCATATATAAAAGAAATGATGGAAGAAATTGCTAAATACGGCAGTCCTACTATCAAAAGAATTTACGGCGACTGGACCAAACCTCATTTAGTAAAATGGAAAAATGTATTGCTGGAAAACGCTATTAATCCCATTCAGCAATATGGATACACTCAGGGAAAAAACGCTACAGATTCAGCGATGATCATCGATGCAATGGATATTTTATATTCAGATAAAGTAGATGGATTTTGCCTGGTTTCCAGCGATAGCGATTTCACCAGGCTGGCAACACGACTGCGTGAAGCCGGAAAGAATGTTATTGGAATTGGTGAGAAGAAAACACCCGAGCCCTTTATTGTAGCCTGCGACAGGTTTATTTATATAGAAATTTTAAAGAATTCTGATAAAGATAGTGACCAAAGCAGCGAAAAAGGTGGAAAAAGCTCTAAAAAGAAAAATGTAGATAAAATTACTCCTAAGGTTGTTCGTCTTATCTCCCAAACTATTTCAGATGTTGCAGATGAAGATGGATGGGCGTTTCTTGGCGATGTGGGAAGTTTACTTCAGAAGAAACAACCTAATTTTGATTCTCGTAACTACGGCTTTCAGAAATTAACTCCAATGATTCATTCAATAGATAAATTTGAAATTGAATCGCGTACCAACCAAAACAGTAAATTCAAACTTATTTACGTTAGAAATAAAGACTAGTTAAAAAAATAAAATCCCCTTTTATATCAAAAAGGGGATTTTTTATTGTGTGTTAAGTGCTATAATCTAATGTCTTTTTTCTAAAACTTCGGCGATATCTTTTAAAGAGTATCCTTTTGCTTTTAGCAAAATTAAATAGTGAAAAAGTAAATCGGCACTTTCGTTCAAGAACAACTCTTCATTATCATCTTTAGCTTCAATTACTGTCTCAACAGCCTCCTCACCCACTTTTTGGGCAATCTTATTCATTCCAGCATCAAAAAGCGAAACCACATAAGAGTTTTTATCTTCTCGTAACTCAGGCTCCACCTCACTCATTCTTTTGCGTTTGGCGATAATTCCTTCCAATTGAGAAAGAAAACCAAAATTAGGCTCGTTATCCTCTGCCCAGCAAGTATCTGTTCCTTTGTGGCAGGTTGGCCCTTCAGGATTAACCGAAATTAGCAAGGTATCATTATCACAATCATTTTTTATACTGACCAAATGAAGGTAATTGCCACTTTCTTCACCTTTGGTCCATAAACGTTTCTTGGTCCTACTAAAAAAAGTGACTTTCTTGGTTTCATTGGTTTTTAAAAATGCTTCCTCGTTCATATACCCCAACATCAACACATTTTTAGTTGATGCATCCTGGATTATCGCAGGTACAAGTCCGTCGTTATTTTTATTAAAATCTATATTCATGTTTATTTTTTTAAAACGTCATCCTGAATTATTTTCAGTGCCTGCCCCGATTTTTATCGGGGATCTAATATACCAGAGCAGAGAACAAAGATTTTTCTACTCTATTCTCTTTTTTCTCTTTTTTCTCTTTTCTTGAATCTTAAAGTCTAACTTCCACTCCATTTCTACGAAGTTCTTCTTTTAAATCTTTAATCTCGATTTCTTTGAAATGAAAAACACTGGCTGCAAGTGCCGCATCAGCTTTTCCTTCAATAAAAGTATCGCAAAAATGCTGCATATTTCCGGCACCACCAGAAGCGATTATTGGAATATTTAATTCTGAAGATAAAACTGCCAGGGCTTCGTTTGCAAAGCCTTCTTTGGTTCCATCGTTATTCATAGAGGTAAATAATATCTCCCCGGCACCACGTTCTTCAACTTCTTTAGCCCATTGAATTAAATTGATATCAGTTGGTACTTTTCCGCCAACCAAATGCACCAACCATTCACCGTTTACCTGCTTGGCATCTATCGCTACTGTAATACATTGACTCCCGAATTTAGCCGCAAGCTCATTAATTAGATCGGGGTTTTTTACTGCCGAAGAATTTATAGAAACCTTATCTGCACCATTTTTTAGCAATATATCCACATCTTCCACCGATGAAATTCCACCACCAACCGTAAACGGGATATTTACTTTTTCAGCAACCCGTCTCACTAAATTGGCAAGGGTTTTTCGTTTCTCTTCAGTAGCCGAGATATCAAGAAAAACCAATTCATCTGCACCAGATTTTGCATAGATCTCAGCCAGTTCCACGGGATCACCGGCATCGCGTAAATCTATAAAATTTACGCCCTTAACGGTTCTTCCATCTTTAATATCCAGGCAGGGTATAATTCGTTTTGTAAGCATTTTAAAAGTTTTGTATTGAATAAATACTTTTTGATTCCCCATATGGGGGCTAGGGGGCTATTATAAATTTCTCTAATTCTTTCATTTGGATACGGCCTTCGTAAATGGCCTTTCCTATTATAGTGCCTTCGCAGCCAAGTTCAGCCAGTTCTGGCAACTCGCTAAAGGTAGAGATTCCTCCGGAAGCTATAAGTTTTAGTTTTTTATCTTCTGATGAAGTTTCTTCCAGAATCCTCCGGTAAAGTTCAAAGGAAGGGCCTTCCAGCATTCCATCTTTAGAGATATCGGTACAAATTACATAGTTTATACCTTCTTCCTGGTATTCCTGAATAAAAGGGATCAATTCTTTATTAGATTCTTCCTGCCAGCCGCTAACCGCAATTTTTTCGTTATTCGCATCAGCTCCCAGGATTATTTTTTCCGAACCAAATTTCTGAATCCAGGATTTAAAAATATCTGGATCTTTAACCGCGATACTTCCACCGGTAATTTGGTGTGCACCACATTCGAAAGCGATTTGTAAATCCTTATCGGTTTTTAATCCGCCGCCAAAATCAACTTTTAGGTTGGTTTTTGAAGCGATCTCTTCCAGGATTTTATGGTTTACGATATTTTTTGATTTGGCACCATCTAAATCTACCAAATGTAAATACTGAATTCCGTGTGCCTCAAAATTCTTAGCTACTTCTAGCGGGTTTTCATTATAAATTTTCTTGGTATTATAATCACCTTTAGAAAGCCGAACACATTTACCTTCAATTATATCTATAGCTGGAATTATTCTCATTTAAAGTACGAAGTTAGAAGTTTTTTTATCTGTTTTTTGCAACGAATGCACGAATATAATTTTTCGCAACGCCTCCTCCCCCTTCGGGGGTTGGTGGGCTTATATTTTTAGAAAATTTCCCAGAATTTTCTCACCCGCATCGCTACTTTTCTCGGGGTGAAATTGTACACCATAAAAATTATCTTTCTGAATAGCCGAAGTATATTCTACTCCATACTCGGTTGAAGCTATAGTTTCTGCGCATTCCTTAACATAAAAACTATGTACTAAATACACGAATTCTCCTTCTGAAATTCCAGTAAACAACTCTGACCTTAAATCATAAATTTTATTCCACCCAATTTGCGGAACTTTTAATTGGTTCTCAAATTTCACCACATCAGCATGAAAAATTCCAAGTCCGTTTGTATCTCCTTCCTCGCAATAAGTACACATTAACTGCATTCCGAGGCAAATTCCCAAAACCGGCTGTTTTAGTGTAGGAATCACTTTATCTAATCCCGTAGACTTTAGCATTTTCATTGCGCTGCTTGCCTCGCCCACGCCGGGGAAAATTACCTTGTCTGCTGATTTTATTTCTTCGGCATCACTGCTTAAAATAGCCTCATATCCAAGTCGCTGTATGGCAAATTTGATACTTTGAATATTACCCGCTCCGTAATCTATTATTACAATCCTCATATTCTATTGTTGAGTATTAAGTATTGAGTTTTGATTTTCCTTAAAATATCAAATTACTCAATACTTATATCTAAAATCTTTTAAAGCATTCCTTTAGTTGATGGAAGTATCATTTTTTCAGCATCGCGCTTTACCGCTACTTTAATCGCTTTGGCAAAAGCTTTAAAAATCGCTTCAATTTTATGATGCTCATTTTGCCCTTCAGCTTTTACATTAAGATTGGCCTTCGCGCCATCGGTAAAGGATTTAAAGAAATGATAGAACATTTCAGTAGGCATTTTTCCAACCATTTCTCGTTTAAATTCGGTTTCCCAAACTATCCAGTTTCTACCGCCAAAATCTATGGTCACCTGCGCCAGGCAATCGTCCATAGGCAGACAAAAACCGTATCGTTCTATTCCAAGTTTATTGCCCAAAGCTTTGCTAAAAACCTCTCCAAGCGCAATTGCCGTATCTTCTATGGTGTGGTGCTCATCAACCTCCAAATCTCCCTTAACGTTCACGGTAAGGTCCATTTGACCGTGACGTGCGATCTGATCTAACATATGGTCGAAAAATGCAATTCCAGTAGTGATATCAGACTTCCCTGTCCCATCTAAATTTAGTTGAATAAAGATATCGGTTTCACTGGTTTTCCTTGAAATTTCAGCCGTTCTATCGTTTAACTTCAGAAATTCATAGATCTCTTTCCAACTACTGGTTTTTAAAGCAATAGTTTCTTTAACCTTTTCCTGATCGTTTTTAACTTCGTCGTTTGCTAAATCTTCGTGAGTATCTATAAAAATGCCTTTTCCGCCAAAATTATAAGCAAATTCAATATCTGTAAGTCGGTCGCCGACCATAAAGGAATTCTTTAGATCGTAGTTTTCTTCGTTATTTAGATATTTCTCCTCTAAAAGTCCGGTATTAGGCTTCCGGGTGGGAGAATTATCTTTTGCAAACGTGCGGTCCATTAGTACTTCCTTAAACTCCACTCCTTCATTTTTAAAGGTTTGCAGAATAAAATTTTGAATAGGCCAAAAGTCTTCTTCAGGATAGCCTTCTGTTCCCAGACCATCCTGATTAGTGACCATTACCAATTCGAAATCCAGTTCTGCGGCAATTTTCTTTAAATAATACAGAGCTTCCGGATAAAATTCCAGCTTTTCAATGCGATCAACCTGGTAATCTTCGGGCTCGTGAATTAATGTCCCATCGCGATCTATAAATAATACTTTTTTCATAATCTATTTTGTCATTTCCGCGGAAGCGGAAATCCTTATTCTATATTTTTTAAAGCTTCTATTAACTTTTTGTTTTCCTCTCCAGTCCCAATTGTAAACCTTAATGTATTTTCACAAAGCGGTTGGGTAGTTCGATTTCTAATTACGATACCTTTTTCTAATAATTGGTCATAACGTTTAGTAGCGTCATCTACTTTTACTAATATGAAATTAGCATCTGAAGGATATATATTTTCGATGAAATTCACTTCAACTAAAGCTTCACTTAAAATAACTCTTTGTTTGAGTAAATCAGCTATTTCAGAATCCACTTCTTCCTTATTCAGCACACGATCTAAAGCTCTCAACTGAGTTAATTCGTTTACATTATAAGGTGGTTTTATTTTATTTAAAATCTGAATAATTTCTACGGAAGCATAGCAAATCCCCAATCTAATTCCTGCCATTCCAAATGCTTTTGAAAGCGTTTGAGTGATCACCAAATTTGGATATTCCTTCAATTTATTGAGCCAGCTTTCTTTGTTTGAAAAATCAATATAAGCTTCATCGATAACTACCAGACCATTAAAATTTTCGAGAATATATATGATCTTTTCTTCTGAAAATGAGTTTCCGGTAGGATTATTAGGCGAACATAAAAAGATCATTTTTGTATTTTGGTCTACCGAATCAAGGATCTCTTCAACATTGGGTTCAAAATCTGAATTCAGTAAAACTTCCCTATTCTCAATATTATTAATATTAGCCAGGACCTTATACATACCGTAAGTTGGTGGCAATGTGATAACATTATCCTTACCCGGTTCGCAAAATGCTCTAAATAATAGGTCTAAAACTTCATCGCTGCCATTGCCTAATAAAATATGTTCTGTAAAAACATTTTTAATTTTCGCTAATTCAGTTTTTAGGCTGCGTTGTTGCGGATCTGGATATCGGTTTACATCAGTTTGAAAAGGATTTTCATTGGCGTCCAGAAAAACCATTTCTGAGCCTGTAGACTGATATTCATCCCTGGCGGAAGAATAAGGTTTTAAACCGGCCACATTTGACCTTACCAGGTTATTTATATTGAATTCTTTCATTTTTCTCTGAGGCATTCAGATTATCATTTGCGTCACCCTGAACTTGTTTCAGGGTCTAAGATATGGACTGTTAGAACATATTAGATTCTGAAATAAATTCAGAATGACAATATTTTTAGTATTACTTTAATTCTTTTAATCGTAATGTCACCGCATTCTTATGCGCTTCCAAACCTTCGGCTTGTGCCATCAATTCTATGGCAGGACCAATTTCCTTAATGCCTTCTTCTGTTATTTTTTGAAAGGTCATACTCTTCATAAAACTATCAAGATTTACACCGCTGTATTGCTTGGCATAGCCATTAGTTGGTAAAGTATGGTTTGTTCCTGAAGCATAATCTCCCGCACTTTCAGGGGTATAGTTTCCTATAAAAACCGAACCTGCATTCTGAATTCCTTCAGTAAAAAAGGCCTCATCATCAGCACAAATAATAAAGTGTTCCGGCCCATATTCGTCTATTAATTCCAGTGCATCTTCTTTCTTTTCTACAAAAATTAGCCTGGAGTGAGCTATAGCCTTTTCAGCAATACTTTTTCTAGGTAAAACCTCCAACTGACTTTCTACCTCTTTCTCTACCTCCTCAATTAGATCTTTAGAAGTTGAAACCAAAATTACCTGGCTATCTGCACCATGCTCTGCCTGGCTTAAAAGATCTGAAGCAACAAAAGCAGCATTGGAAGAATCATCAGCAACAACAAGAAGTTCAGAAGGGCCCGCAGGCATATCTATCGCTACATTATGGCGAGTTGCTAATTGCTTCGCAACGGTAACAAATTGATTCCCAGGTCCAAAGATCTTGTAAACTTTAGGAATACTTTCTGTCCCGAAAGTCATAGCCGCAATTGCCTGGATTCCCCCTACTTTGTATATTTTGGTAACACCACACAGCTCGGCGGTATATAAAATGGCGGGGTGAACATTTCCGTTCTTATCTGGCGGAGTACAAAGCACAATTTCCTTGCAACCAGCAATATTTGCGGGTGCAGCTAACATTAAAATGGTAGAAAATAAAGGAGCGCTACCGCCGGGAATATATAACCCAACTTTTTGAATCGCCCTTTTTTCCTGCCAACACTTTACGCCATTGGTAGTTTCAATTTCAATCCTATCGGTTTTCTGGGCGGTGTGAAAATTTTCAATATTACTTTTTGCCAGTTTTATGGCTTCTTTCAATTCCTCGGAAACCTCATTTGCAGCAGCACTTATTTCTTTTTCGGTAACCTGAGTATTTGAGAGGTTTATACCGTCAAAAAGTTCGGTATATTTTGAAACCGCGACGTCCCCTTTGGATTTTACTTCAGCAAAAACCTGGTTTACAGTTTCTTCAATATCTTCTACCGTTTGGGTGGGCCTTTTTAAAATATCAGGCCATTCGGCTTTAGTAGGATTAAAAAACTTTTTCATCTTAAAGTACCATTTTTTCAATTGGCGCTACTAAAATACCTTCGGCACCATTTTGTTTTAATTCATCTATAACTTCCCAGAAGCGCTCTTCGTTAATTACGGTATGTATAGAACTCCAACCTTCTTCAGCAAGCGGCAAAACAGTTGGGCTACGCATTCCAGGTAATAATTTGATAATATTCTCTAAATTCTCATTGGGCGCATTTAAAAGTATATATTTAGAAGTACGCGCATTTAAAACAGATTTTAGCCTAAATTGCAATTTCTCTAAGATCTCCTGACGGCCTTCTGAAATTTTAGGGGAGATAGCGAGAACAGCTTCGCTCTTCAGCATTACTTCTACCTCTTTTAGTCCATTTTTAAAAAGTGTGCTTCCGCTGGAAACAATATCACAAATACCATCAGCGAGTCCAATATTTGGAGCTATTTCTACTGAGCCATTAATAATATGCAATTCGGCGGTAATTCCTTTCTTTTCTAGGAATTCATTTACGGTATTAGGATAAGATGTAGCGATCTTTTTACCGTCAAGATCATTAATGCCATTATATTTCATTGATTTTGGTACAGCGAGAGAAACACGACATTTTGAAAATCCAAGCTTTTCGCCCTGTATAATATCTTTACCTTTTTCAATTAAAACATTCTCCCCAATAATGGCTACATCTACCACACCATCTCTTAAATATTGTGGAATATCGCCATTTCTAAGATACATTACTTCTAAAGGAAAGTTACGGGAAGAAGCTTTGAGTTGTTCTTTTCCATTATCTATAGAAATGCCCGCGTCTTTTAATATTTTAAGCGAATCTTCATTTAATCTACCTGATTTTTGAATAGCAATTCTTAATTTTTCCTGACTCATTTTTAATTTTTCTTTTTAAACTTTAGTTGTTGGTTATAAAACAAAAAACCCGTTTGAATAGCTCAAACGGGTTTTAAATATGCTGAAATCACAACACACCAAATTTACCTCGCCTGAGCGCAGTAGTAAATATGATGGTGATGTAATTGAAAATTCTTCATTGTGTTTACAAATCTAAATATAAATTTTAAACTGCAAAACAGCTTTCTTATTTTTTATGAATTGTTTTACTCAATAATCTTCTGAAAATCTGGAAAAATTTAACCTACCAGCATAATTTAGTTGCTGCGCTATACTAATCATCTATGGCGCTAAAAAGCATTTGTCGGAATTTCCAGGCGGTTTCATCACCGGTATTTCCCTGCGTTTGCTTCAACAAAATACCAATTATTTGCTCTTCAGGATCGGCAAAATACTGAGTATTAAAATAACCTCCCCAATCAAAAGTACCGGCACTTCCCTGCCCTCCTGCAATTTCTCCTTTTTTGCTAACTACGCCAAAGGCAATACCATAGTACTGATTTGGAAAATTAAATTTTTCTCCGGTTTGATTTCCCATTATAATATCTACCGTTTTTCGGCTTAATAAACGAGTACCATTGTATTCTCCACCGTTTAGATACATTTGGAGGAATTTGGCATAATCTTTTGCCGTTCCCGAAAGTCCTGCACCACCTGAGAAATAAGTGCCATTTTCTGTTAGCGGATAATTCGTATTATAAAATGTATTCGGAAAATTTTCCCATTTTCCATCCTTTTTATGCTGTATAGCCACTAAGCGATTCTTTTTAGATAAAGGTTGATAGAACCTGGTATCATCCATTTGCAAAGGATCAAAAATCCTTTCTTTTAGAAATTCATCAAAATCCTGCCCTGAAACTACTTCAATAAAATAACCCAGAACGTCCAAACCTAAACCATAAGTGAATTTTTCACCAGGTTCGTGATGTAAAGGTAAAGCGGCCAATTTCTTTACATTTTCTTCAATATTAACTTCTTCCTCAGTGAACAATTCAGTAATCCCGGCTTTTGCATAAATCTTTTTAACACGCCCGTCACTGTCTATCGCTCCATAACCAAGTCCGGAAGTATGCGTTAGCAGATGCCGAATAGTTATTTCATTTTCAGCTGGTGTGGAAGTAAAACTACTATCAGCTTCATTAAAATTCTTTAGAATTTTGGAATCTTTAAATTCTGGGATATACTTTGAAATAGGATCGTCTAAACGGAACTTTCCTTCTTCCCAGAGCATCATTACCGCTGTAGCTGTGATCGCTTTTGTTTGAGAAGCTAATCTAAAAATTGCATCTTTTCCAAGTTCTTTTCCCGAAGCATTAGCTTCGCCGTAAGCTTCGTGAAAAATAATTTTCCCATCTCGGGCGATTAAAGCAACCGCTCCCGGTATCTGGTTTTCTTCAATTGCTGAATGGAGCATTTCTTCAATCTTTTGAATTCTTTCTAAAGACATACCTACTTCAGCAGGAGTAGCTGATTCCAGTATTCCAGAATTATTAATGGAAGCCGTTTGGGCAGAAATAGCAAGGCTTCCTATAAAAATAGAAAGCCTTGCTATATTTAAGAAAATAGATTTCATTCTATATATTTTAATTTCCTCCACCTAAAATTAAAGGCATTCCATCTTCACCAGAACCTATAATCACGGTTTTCGAGTTACCAGATTTAGCAAGTTCAAGTGTTGCCTGAATTCCTTTTTCTTTTAAGATATTGGGTGTTAAAGAAGCGTTTAAGATTTCGTTCGCACGAGCTTTACCTTCGGCATCAATTCGTTGACGTTCGGCTTCCTGTTCAGCTTTGGTTAAACGAAACTCATACTCTAAAGATTCCTGTTCCTGGCGCAGTTTACGCTCTATCGCATCTTTAATATTTGGCGGAAGTGAAACGTCACGTACCAAAACCTCATTAACCTGTACATACTGGTCTTGAAGTAAAATTTGAGTTTCCTCTAAAATTTCTTTCTGAATAGCTTCCCGCTTACTGGCATAGAGTTGCTCAGGATTATACCTTCCAACCACCGCTCTAGCCGCCGATCTAACTGCGGGCTGAAGCAAACGTTGAATATACTGTTCTCCTTTTTCACGGTGTAAACTTCCAAGATTTTCATAAGAAGGTTGGAACCAGGTAGAAGCATCTAGCTTAATTTCAAGTCCGTTAGAACTTAAAACCTGCATTTTCTCCTCAAGAGATTGCTGTCTAACTTCATAAATATACACTCTGTTCCACGGAGCTACAAGGTGAAAACCTTCGTTTAATGGCGGTTCATCTGTAACCACACCCCCGCCAAAAGTTTTATATAAAACACCGGCTTCACCAGAACCAATAGTAACCGTAGATTTAGCGACAAATATTATTAAAATTACGATTCCTATTAGAATAGGAATTCCGAGCTTGGGTAATCTTTCCATATATAATTGTATTTAAATTAATCCTTTGTATTTCCTGAAAAACCATTCTGCGGCAAGTATTGAGACAAGCAGAAATAGAAGGTAATACCAGTCTACCAAAGGTACGTTTTTTTGCCGGCTTTTTTGGATGGGTTTGTATTTATCATTGCTTAAAAGGCTATCTATTAGTTCTTGAATTTGATTTGGATAATAAACCTTAGTTTTAGAATTTTCAGCTAAATCTTCCATAGCATTTTTGTTAGCTGAAATAAATTTTTGCTCCATATTATATGCTATAACTTCGAAGCTTCCAGAACGGGAAATCCGGCTTCCGGCTTCGGTAATTTTAAAACTATAAGTACCTGGAGCTAAACTTCCTAAATCAACTTCGTAGACGTTATTCTTTAAAATAAATTGAGACTCAATATTTTCTATTGAATCTGCAACTGAAATATTCAAATTAGCATTGGGATCAAATTGATAATTTTGATCAAAGAAACTAGCGGTAATCTTAACCGATTCATTCTCATAATAAAATGATTTGTAATCTAAGGTTAGCCGTTCGCGTTGCTTTGCCGATGCCAAATTTTGAATAAGTTTTCCAAAGAAATTGTCGAACTTCTCAAAAGATTTATTTTCCAGAAAACTGGCAGAGCGCCATCTCCAAATATTTTCTCCAAAAATAAAAGCGGTTTTATTTTGCCCGCTACCCTGTATGGCTATTAAAGGCTGTGAAGTTTCTAGATTTTCAATTTCCTGAAAATAGATGCTTTCTATATTATTGCTTTCAATACTAATTTTACCAAATTTATCTTCTAGCGGAGGAAATTCAGGAAAACCTACTTCCTCGAATTGAAATTGATTAAAATTAGGGTTTTTTACCGCGAAAATTTCCTGCGTTTGATTGGTAAAATTTTTTCTCACAAAATCCTGAATACTATTGAGAAAATTCCAGTTAGTTTTTGTTCCCGATATTATTAGGTAGTTTTGATTATTTTCATCCAGATCTTGAAAAATCGATGTAAATCCCGAAGTTGGCTGATACAGAATAACCAATTGGTAATCTTTAATATTTAGCAGATCGTCTTGAATATACTTAATATCAAGTTGCCTTTGTTTATTGGTTTCAACAGCTTTTTTAATAGCTCCCAGATCTGGATGAGGAAGAGCACTTATCAGCAAAATCTTACTTCGCTCGTCTATTACTTCTACCGCAAAACTTTTAGCATTATTCGCCGTGTTCTTTTCGGTTTCCAGGGGTACAATTTCAGCTTCATAAGAAAGAACTCCTAATTTTGAAGCTGGTAATTCTGCCTGGATAATAGTGGAATTATTTTCTGAATCGAGAGAAATATTTTTAGAATAAATGGCGTTCTCCCCTGCTTTGATTACAAAATTTGTATTTATGCTTTCTTCACCGGAATATGAAATAAAAGCCTCTACCGGAAAGCGGTTATTTAGAAAAGCATAGCTATTCACGTTTAGGCGCGATAACTCTAAATCTAGATATTGCGTAGTATCCCCTACTAAAACAGGATAAATATTTGTTTTATCATCAGGTTTAAAATATTGATAATTTCGTCCGGAGGTTTGATTTCCGTCAGAAATTAAGGCAATGGCAGTTTCCTTACCTCTGGATAATTCTTTAATCGATTCTAATGCTGAAAAAATGTTGGTTTCAGATTCATTGAACTTATTATTTTCTCCTGCTTTAAGGTCATTTCCGAAGTTATATTGGACAAGTTCAAAACGCTGTTTTATCTTTTCGTTAGATTTCAACTTTTCAAGAATTGAGTTCAGGGTATCTTCCTGCGACAAATGTTTTATAGATTCAGAATCGTCTACCGCAAGTACCAGGTTAGGTTTTTCTAAAGTATAGCTGGTGAAAGTGAATTTAGGATTGATGAACAACAAAAGCAGCACAAAAACGGAAAGAAAACGCAATGCAAAAAGAATATAGGCATCTTTACCTCTCTTTTTTGTTTTATATAGGTATTGAAAAAAAGCAAACCCCAGCGCGAAAATTGCAGCCAGGGTGATAAATAAAATTGTTGATAGATCCATTAAAGTTAAGATAGTTAATCGTTACTGGCTAAAAGTTAAAAGTTCTATTAACAATTAACTCCTAACTACTAACTTATCTAGGTGTGCATTCCGCCGTCTACGTGAAGCACCTGGCCGGTAATATAGGAACTGAGTTCACTCCCAAGAAAAACACAAGCATTTGCGATATCCTCCGGGCTTCCGCCGCGTTTTAAAGGAATTGCCTGTCTCCAGCCATCCACTACTTTCTCGTCTAACTTTTCGGTCATTTCGGTTTCGATAAAACCGGGAGCGATCACGTTTGTTCTAATATTTCTAGAACCTAATTCCTGCGCCATAGATTTAGAAAAACCTATAATACCAGATTTAGAAGCCGCATAATTAGCCTGACCCGCGTTTCCGGTTACTCCAACTACAGAACTCATATTAATAATACTTCCTTTGCGTTGCTTCAACATAGTACGTTGTACCGCTTTGGTCATATTAAAAATAGACTTGAGGTTAACTTCAATTACCTTATCAAAATCTTCTTCGCTCATTCGCATCAACAAATTATCTTTGGTGATACCGGCGTTATTTATTAAAATATCGATACTTCCAAAATCTTCTGCCACATCTTTAATAAGCTGCTCTGCTTCCTTAAAACTTGCAGCATTAGATTGGTAGGCTATTGCCTTTACGCCAAGTTTGCTCAATTCATCGGCTAATGCGTTAGCTGATTCGGCGGAAGAATTATAGGTAAAAGCTACATTGGCACCGTGTTCAGCAAATACTTTCGCTATTCCTTTTCCTATTCCACGGCTACCACCGGTTATTATGGCATTCTTTCCTTCTAATAATTTCATATTTGTAAAAAGATTGATGTTAATTAAACAGTTTCAAATATAGCAAAAGCTAATACCAAGAAATAAAAAATCCTCCTGTATTTAATGAAGCACTAAACACAGGAGGATTCTAATATTATCTAGAAAATATTCTAGCCTTTCATAACTTCGGCTACTTTTTTTCCAATCTCTGCTGGAGAATCTACAACGTGAATTCCATTTTCTTTAAGAATAGCTTTTTTGGCTTGTGCAGTATCTTCACTTCCACCAACAATTGCTCCTGCGTGACCCATTGTACGGCCTGCTGGTGCAGTTTCACCAGCTATAAAACCTACAACCGGTTTTTTGTTTCCGTTTTCTTTAATCCAGGTAGCAGCATCAGCCTCTAATTGACCTCCGATTTCACCGATCATAACGATACATTCGGTTTCATCATCATTCATCAATAATTCTACAGCCTCTTTGGTAGTAGTTCCAATAATTGGATCTCCACCAATACCAATAGCGGTAGTAATTCCAAGACCTTGTTTTACAACCTGGTCTGCAGCTTCGTAAGTTAAAGTACCAGACTTAGATACAATTCCTACTTTCCCTTTTTTGAAAACAAAACCTGGCATAATACCAACTTTCGCTTCTCCAGGAGTGATTACACCAGGACAATTAGGACCTACCAAACGGCAATCTCTATCCTGAATATAATCGTAAGCTTTTACCATATCTGCAACTGGTATACCTTCAGTAATTGTAATAATTACTTTAATTCCAGCATCTGCAGCTTCCATAATTGCATCTGCAGCAAAAGCTGGCGGTACAAAGATTATAGAAACATCTGCTCCTGTTTTTTCCACAGCATCAGATACAGTATTAAAAACCGGTTTGTTAAGGTGTTTTTGACCTCCTTTACCTGGAGTTACACCTCCAACAACGTTGGTTCCGTATTCTATCATTTGTTCAGCGTGAAAAGTACCTTCGCTACCGGTAAATCCCTGAACTATTATTTTTGAATTTTTATTGACTAAAACGCTCATAAATTTTTTGATTTTTGCGATTACAAAAGTAGGTTTTTAAAAATAAAACCTAAAGTTTTTTGAATGTTTATTAGGCTTTTAGTCTTAAAATAGAACTAAAGTTTTAGCCTAAAACTATATTATTTGAGAAAGCTAAAAATTTAAGACCAGGGACTTTCGTCTATCTCTTCTCCAAGCTGGGAGATTTGAACACCCTTAAAAAGTTTTTTGTCTTTTAATTCCCAGATAGCCATGAAATGGGCTAGTGGCATTTCTTCATCGGGATTTTCTATGGTTTTCACATGGTACGTAAATTGAATAGCAATTTGATGGTCTTCTTCTACAAGCTTTTCAACTTCGGCTTTTAACTCCTCAAAGTTTTTTGCCATATCATCTCTAAGATTCAGAATCTCATTAAA